>JACRPR010000127.1 GCA_016223105.1 Chloroflexota bacterium
CGGATCGTTCAAGTTTTCTGTGAGCCAATCCACCGCGACCAAAATATCGGCGGGGTACTCGCTCATCGTCCGCCTGCCATCGCGGGAATCACCGAAACTTCGTCGCCCTCGTTGATCGGCGTTTGCTTGCCTTGCAATGTGCGAATATCCACGCCGTTTACGAAAACGTTGATGAATCGTTTGACTTCGCCCTCACCGTCGAGCACGCGTTCGCGAAAACCAGGATACTGCGCGTCGGCGCGTTCGATCATTTCCGCGATATTCGTCGCGGCAAGTTGCACTTTGGATTGTCCGCTCGTCAATTTGCGAAGCGGAGTCGGAACGTATAAAGTCGCGGGCATTGAATCTCCAATGTATCCTCACCCCACTCCCCCTGCCCCTCTCCCCTCTCCCGATGAAATTCAATCGGGAGAGGGAGCAGGGGGTGAGGTTAAATACTTGACTAATCTAGTCGAGATTTTATGCGAAATGGAAAGCGTTGTCAAGCAATCTCGCGTTAGAAATTCGCGCTGTAGCGCGGGCGGCTCGCCCGCAACGCGATCAAGCGGGCGAGCCGACCGCGCTACAGTTCTGTTTGACAGTCGCATCGAAAACTGTTATCCTCGCGCGCGATGAAAATCTTTTTAAACACACTCGGTTGCAAACTGAACGAGAGCGAACTCGAAGCGTGGACACGCCGGTTTGCCGCCGATGGATACGAAATCGTGAACGACGAACGCGATGCGGATGTGTGCGTGGTGAACACCTGCGCGATCACGCACGTCGCCGCGCGCAAATCGCGGCAAATGGCGCGGCAGATTGCGCGCGCGAATCCGAACGCGCGCATCGTGCTCACCGGTTGTTACGCGGATGTTGCGCCGGACGAAGCGCGCAAACTTCCGAACGTCGCGCTGATTGTGCCGAACGCGGACAAGGACGATTTGCCTTTGCAGATTTCAAATTTCAAATTTCAAATTGCAGATTGCTCGCAATTCGAGGATCCCAATCTGAAATCTGAAATCTTAAATCTGAAATTAAAAACCCGCGCGTTCGTGAAAATCCAAGACGGTTGCAATATGAGTTGCACGTACTGCATCATCCCGACTGCGCGCGGGAAGGAGCGCAGTCGCGCGCGCGCTGAAATCGTCGCGGAAGTGAAATCGCTCGTGGACGCGGGGTATCAGGAAATTATTTTGACCGGCGTGCAGATTTCGGTTTATGGCGACGCAAATTGGAAATTTGCGTTACGCGACCTGGTCGCGGCGATTCTCGCGGAAACGAATGTGCCGCGCTTGCGTTTGACGAGCATCGCGCCCTGGGATTTGGATTTACAATTACTTGATTTGTGGCGCGATGCGCGACTGTGCCGGCATTTGCACTTGTCGTTGCAAAGTGGGAGCGATGCGATTTTGCGCGCGATGCGGCGACCGTACTCGACCGCGCAATTCGCGCGCGTGGTCGAAAGCGCGCGCGCCAAAATTCCCGATGTCGCGATCACGACCGATGTGATTGTCGGCTTTCCCGGCGAGAGCGATGCCGAGTTTGAGCAATCGCGCGCGTTTGTCGAAGCGATGCAATTTTCGCGCGTCCACGTTTTTCCGTACTCGATCCGCACTGGCACACCCGCGGCGACGATGCAAAACCAGGTCGCGGACGCGGTGAAAGAATCGCGCGCCAAGCAAATGCAAACGCATGCCGACGCGAGCGCGCGCGCGTTCGCGCAAAAATTTGTCGGGCGGACGATGGATGTGCTGTGGGAATCGGTGAACAGTCAACAGTCAACGGTCAACAGTGAACAGTCAACAGTCAACAGCCAACAGATGTGGGCGGGGTACACGGACAATTACATTCGCGTTCACGCGGACAGCGACGCGAATCTCGCGAATCGGATCACGCGCGCGCGAATCATCACGATCAATGGCGATGGCGTGAACGCGGTGATCGCGTGAAATTTGGATTCGAGCGTTTACGCGGTGGCGCGTTCGGACAAGCAACCCGCTAAAGCGTCGAATCCAATTTCCAATTTCTAATTTCCAACATCCATTAACGCGGTGATCGCGTGAGATTTGGATTCGAGCGTTTACGCGGTTGCGCGCTCGGACAAGCAACCCGCTAAAGCGTCGAATCCCGGTGTCGCGTAAAACCAACTTCCAAATACAGATACGAACGGATCGCAAATTGATCTCTTAAAAATTTGACATCTGCAATTCATTGCAATAGAATGAGAATAACATACCTACGCCGGTTTCCGAAAAAATTTTTCGGATGACATACGAAATCGTACTCGCTCAATGAGGGGGCAGATGCCTGAACTAGACGATGTAGTCCAGTTGAGTGTCGAAAACGTCCACATGGCGTTTGGCGGAGTGTTCGCGCTCCGCGGTGTAAGTTTCCAAGTTCGGCACGGCGAAATTTTCTCCATCATCGGTCCGAATGGCGCGGGCAAAACCGTGATGCTCAATTGCATCAACGGCTTGTATCGCCCACAGCGCGGCAAATTCCTCTACGACGGCAAGGACATAACCGCTCTCCGTCCTTACCAACGCGCGCGACTCGGCATCTCCAGAACGTTCCAAAAAATCGAACTCTTTCGCGGGATGACCGTCCTCGATAACATTCGACTCGGACGGCATTTGCATTTACATTCCAGTTTGCTCGAAGCCGGCGTCTATGTCGGCAAAGCCGCGCGCGAAGAAATTGCGAGCCGCGAATTTATCGAACAAGAAATTATTGACCTGCTTGAAATCGAACACATTCGCAACAAGGTCGTCGGGATGTTGCCGTACGGTTTGCAAAAACGCGTCGAGCTCGCGCGCGCGCTCGCGCTCCAACCGAAATTACTTTTGCTCGATGAACCGATGGCGGGCTTGAACCTCGAAGAAGTCGAGGATATGGCGGGCTTTATTCTCGACATCAATGAAGAAGCCAAGTGGCGCGTGACGTGCATCCTGGTCGAGCACGATATGGGCGTCGTGATGGATATTTC
The DNA here is from genome assembly GCA_016223105.1 of Chloroflexota bacterium. GTDB lineage: Bacteria > Chloroflexota > Anaerolineae > UBA4142 > UBA4142 > JACRPR01. The sequence goes on from JACRPR010000127.1 coordinate 2,966, forward strand.
GCATCACGTCGCGGTGCTCAACTTTGGCGAACGGATCGCGATCGGCAAGCCGGAAGAGATTCAGCAAGATGAACGCGTTCACATCGCGTATCTTGGCGAAGAGAAAGAGACGATGTATGTCACGCGACGATAACAAATCCAGACGCGCACCCGAAATCGAAATCACGCCTGACCTCACCCACCCCAAAGTTTTTGTGCAAGCCGCGCGCAAGTACGGCGAGAGTAAAGTCGCAATGCGCGAAAAAGAATACGGCTTGTGGCGACCAATCACCTGGGCGCAGTACCTTCGGCACGTCAAAGAGATCGCGCTCGGACTCGCCGACCTGGGATTGGAACGCGGCGACAAGGTCGTGTTGATCGGCGACAATCGCCCCGAAGGATTGTGGGCGGAAATGGCGGCGTTGTGCGCGGGCGCGGCGGCAGTCTGGGTTTACCAGGATTCACTGATTGATGAAGTGCAATTCATCGTGGATCACTCGGACGCGAAATTTTTTATCGGCGAAGGTCAGGAAGAAGTTGATAAAGGTCTCGCGTTGCGCGACAAGTGTCCCAAACTCAAAAAAATTATTTGGGATGATCCGAAAGGGATGCGGCGCTATCACGACCCGATGTTGTTGTCGCTCGACAAGTTGACGGAACGCGGGCGCGAGATTGATCAGCGCGAGCCGCATCGGTTCGATGAAATGGTGCGAATGGGCAGTGGCGACGATGTCGCGCTGTTGTTCTACACCTCTGGCACGACCTCTGCGCCGAAAGGCGCGCTCCTCACGCATTGGAATATGTTGAAGATGGGACAAAATTTACTGCGCGTCGATCCGCCGTACGAGAGCGATGATTTTGTTTCGTTTCTCCCGTTCGCGTGGATTGGCGAGCAAATGATGTCCATCTCGTGCGGCATCCAAGCCGGGTTCACGCTCAATTTCCCGGAGGAACCGGAAATCGCGATGGACGATTTGCGCGAGATCGGTCCGCAAATGATGTTTTCGTCCGCGCGTTTGTACGAGCAACTCGTCCGCAATCTTCAAGTCAAGTACGCGGACGCGACTTGGATGAAGCGCAAAATTTACGAGTGGGGCTTACAAGTCGGTTACGAAATCGCGGACGCGAAATTCGATAAAAAGCCGGTTTCATCCTGGTTGCAATTTCAAGCCGCGATTGCGAACGGGATCGTCCATCGCGCGTTGCGCGATCACCTGGGATTGTCGCGAATGCGAAACGCGTACACCGGCGGATCGGCGATCGGTCCCGATCATTTCCGATTCTTTCACGCGATCGGCGTCAACATCAAACAGATTTACGGACAAACTGAAATCGCGGGCATCTCGGTTGTGCATCGCACCGACGATGTGAAGATGGACACGGTCGGCAAACCGATCCCGGAAACCGAAGTAAAAATCGCGGAGGACGGCGAAATTTTATCGCGCAGTCCGGCGGTGTTCAAGGGCTATTACAAAAACGATGACGCGACCGCAAAGACGCTCAAAGGCGGCTGGCTTCATTCGGGCGATAACGGATTTATTGACGAGAACGGACACCTGGTTTTCTTTGATCGTTCGAAAGATATTATGGTGTTGAACGACCAGCGCAAATTTTCGCCAATGTTCGCGGAAGCGCGTTTGAAATTCAGTCCGTACATCAAGGACGCGTGGGTGATCGGTCACGAAAAACCGTTCGTCGTCGCGGTGATTTGCATTGACTATACCGTGACCGGGCGTTGGGCGGAAAGCAAGGGCATCGCGTACACGAGTTATATGGAATTGTCGCAAGACCCGCGCGTGTTGGAACTCGTGCAAAAATCGGTTGAGCAAGTGAACAAGGGACAACCGGAATCCGCGCGTGTGCGTCGCTTTGTGAATCTGTTCAAAGAGTTTGACGCGGATGATGACGAGTTGACGCGCACGAAAAAATTGCGTCGCGGTTTTCTCGAAGAACGCTACAAGATCATTCTCGGTGGTTTGTACGGCGGCGCGAACGTGATCCACATTGACACCGAGATCAACTACGAGGATGGTCGCGTCGCGCGGATCAAGACGGATTTGAAGGTGCTGGATGTGGGCGGGAAATGACAACGCATCAAAGAATTGATCGAATTGATGCGCGCGGATTCGATGAATCCTAAAATTCGTTGTTGTTTCCGCCGCGACCACAACAACGAATTTGGAATGGAACGAATTGAATCAGTGAGGTATTCGAATGACGACACTACTTTCGAAAGCAATGAAACGAATAGAAACATTGCCGCAAACACTCCAAGATGAAATCGCGGAACAACTCTTGGAAGATATTGCGAACGAACTCAAGTGGCAAAAGACGCTTGCCAAGCCGCAGGTGAAACTAGAGAAACTCGCGGAGAAGGCATTGCGCGAGTCGAGCGCGGGCAAAACAAAAAAAATGGGATTTGATGAATTGTGAAATCCGAACTCTCGCCGGATTTTCTCAAGCACTTCCGCAATCTGCCCGAACGCGTGCGCCATACCGCGCGCAAGAATTACAAATTGTGGAAAAGTAATCCGCATCATCCCAGTTTGGAATTCAAGCCGGTGAAGGGAACCAACAACGTCTATTCGATTCGGGTTGGAATCGGTTGGCGCGCGGTGGGCGTTTTGAAAAAAAGCGATGACACCATCGTTTGGTTTTGGATTGGCTCGCACAGCGAGTACGACAAGATGATCAAGTTACTGTGAGGAAAAAAGAATACGATTTCTCCAAAGGCGTACGCGGCAAATTCTATCGCCCGAACGCCAAACTGAATTTACCGATTTACCTTGACGATGACATTGCCGAATTTATTCAAATGTACGCCAAGCGCAAAAAGGTTGACGCACAAATTATCGTCAATGAAATTTTACGACGGAACAAGAAACTGGTGCAGTCGCTTCGATAGTGAAAAACACGACAACAAATTTGGAAGGGAACGAATTGCGCGAACGCGCGGCGCGTGAAATTTGTTGGATTCGCAATTCGTTGTTGGGCGTGGCGCGAATGTGATTCACATTGACACCGAGATCAACCACCCACGAAACAGGAGTCAATCATGAATGTAAAGAGTTTAACCAAAGCCTTGAAATATAGAGGTGAGGCAGAAGGCAAGCGGCAGACATACTATGTATTTGAAGGTAATGGCTACTACTTTATTTGTAACCGTTCAGGTGTCATTGCGAGGAGCGGTTTTTGCGACGAAGCAATCTCCGCGTTGCAAGTCCGGATCGACCAAGTCGGGGATTGCTTCGCAAAAACCGCTCGCAATGACGGATGGGGCTGAACGCTTACCTTTATTTTATCTTTCAAGAAAAGTAATTCCAACGCTGGTAATTTCAACGTTGTCGAGTCGGAATCTGTTGAATACGTGCAGAAAAAGTTTGGTGGCAAATCAGGAATCACAATCAAAGACGTGTTTAGTGGCTCTCATAAAACGCGATATTTTGGTGAAGAGCTAGAAGTGCTGAATGTTCTTTACGTTCTTGTTGCGACCAAGCGCGCGAAAGTGGATAAACGTTACAAGTCCCCTTCGCTTTACTTCAATATCAAGTAACTCATTCGGCGTAGAAGGGACGCGTTGGGCTGGACGCGGGAAGATGACAACGGACAAATCTCCGCGCGCGTGCCGTCCGGTTAATCCGATTTTGTCCGTTGTAATCCTTGGTTCGCAATCCAATGATCAAAAAACTCACCCCAATTCATCCCGGCGAAATTCTGCTCGAAGAATTTCTCAACCCAATGAAAATCAGCGCGTACCAATTTGCGAAAGATATCAACGTTCCGGCGCGCCGCGTCAACGAAATCATTCACGGCAAACGATCCATCAACGCGGATACCGCGCTCAGATTGGAGCGCTATTTCGGACTTTCTGAACGATTCGGGTTGAATCTGCAAGCGCGGTACGATATCGAAATCGAAAAGGATAAACTCGCCGGGCGACTTGCGAACGAGGTCAAAGTTCTAACCGGCAATCGAACGGCGCACGCGCGGGCGTGATTCGCAACTCGCAATCCGCAATCCGCAATCCGAAATCTGAAATCCAAGGAATCACTATGGAATTTTTCCTACAACTCGTCATCACCGGCATTATGGTTGGAAGCATCTACGCGCTCGTCGCGTTGGGCTGGACACTGATCTATAAATCGTCCGGCGTGTTGAATCTTTCGATGGGCGAACTGACTCTGACCGGCGCGTACGTTTCGCTCACGTTTTACCAATGGGGCTTGCCGTTTCCAATCGCGTTGCTGTTCACATTGATCGTCGGGCTCGTCCTGGGTCTCGTTGTTGAGCGCGTCTTTCTGCGCCCGCTCATCGGCGAATCGGTGTTGACCGTGATTATGGTGACAGTCGGCATTTCGTTTTTCTTGCGCGGCGCGCTCGGTTTTATCTGGGGCACGGATACGCTCGTGTTCACGCCGCCGGTCTTTCCATCCCAGCCCGTGCAAATCGGGCCCATCGTGATCGGGCAAGTGTACATCTGGAGTTTTATCGCGGCGATTGTTCTCTTGCTCATCTTTGTCGGCTTTTTCAAATACACGCGTTGGGGACTCGCGATGCAAGCGACCGCGGACGATGAAATGGCGGCGCTCTCGATTGGCATCAGCGCGAAATTTGTGTACGCGATGGCGTGGGCGATTGCGTTTATGGCGGCGGGCGTCGGCGGCGCACTGCTCGGCAACATCAACGGCGTGAATGTGTCCGTCGGTCATCTCGGCTTGCTCGTTTTACCGGCGGTCGTGATGGGCGGACTCAACTCGGTGCCGGGCGCGATTGTCGGCGGCTTGATCGTCGGCTTGCTCCAAAATTTCGCGGGCGGCTATCTCGACAATTTGACGATTGCCGGGATCAGCATCATTCCCGGCGGTGCGAAAGAAATGTTTCCATTTTTCGCGATGACGATCGCGCTGTTGTTCAAACCGTACGGGTTGTTTGGATGGCAGAGAATTGAGCGCGTATGATTTCAAATTTCAAATTTCAAATTTCAAATTTCAGATTGGAGGCAACATGACACCCGAGGAATTGAAAAAACGCACGAAAGCATTTGCGATTAACGCGATTCGATTAGGCGATGCACTACCAAATACGCGCTCCGGCAATATTGTCGCCAATCAATTTATCCGGTCTGCAACTTCGGTCGGCGCAAATTATCGCGCGGCTTGTCGCGCGCGATCCGACGCGGATTTCGCATCGAAAATCGGAATCACACTCGAAGAGTCAGATGAATCCGTCTACTGGATGGAAATTATCACTGAAAGCGGAATGAAACCGGCGCAACAAATCGCGCCGCTGTTGAAGGAAGGCAACGAACTTGTCGCGATTTTCGTCGCCTCATCAAACACTGTCCGCAACCGGCTAGGCAAAAATTCCAAATCGAAATGAATCGTCGTCCAACAATCTGAAATCTGAAATTTGAAATCTGAAATGGATTCCCAATGAGCACAATGCGACTACCTTCCGGCACGTATCACGAAAATTACACGCAAGACCACGCGTGGTGGCAAACGCGTTTTGTCTGGATTCGAATGATCGCGCTGTTCGCGATTTTGTTCATCGTGTTTCCGTATTTCGCGGGCGGGTACGAACTCTCGGTCGCGAATCGAATCGGGTACACGATTTTGTGCGCGCTCGGCGTGCAATTGTTGATCGGTTTCGCCGGGCAAGTTACGCTCGGACACATCGCGTTCGTCGCGATTGGCGCGTACACGTCTGCGCTGTTCACTTTGCGTGTGAATGAAGCAACGCCGATTCTCAAAGACCTGGGCTTGACGTACCCGATCAGCGTCATCCTCGCGATGCTCGTCGCCGGGTTGTGGAGTATGCTGTTCGGCTTGCCCTCCGCGCGCGTCAAGGGTTTTTATTTGATTATGACGACGATGGCGGCGCAATTCATCACGGTTGATTTCATCATCACGCACTACATCAGCCGCGTCGGTTATCGCGGCGTGTCGTTCTCGCTTCCGCCCGGCACGATTCGCTTCGGACCCTGGGACATTCGCACCGATCTCGAACAATATTTTTTAATGCTGATCCTGGTCATCCTGGGAATTTTGTTCGTCGGCAATTTAATGCGAACGCGCATCGGGCGCGCATGGATCGCGATTCGCGATAACGACATCGCCGCCGAAGTGCTGGGCGTGAACGTCGTGCGCTACAAATTGCTCGCGTTCTTTGTCGCGGGCGCGCTCGCGGGCGCGGCGGGCTCGTACGCGAATGCGGTCTCGTTCACCGTTAGCCCGGAACAATTCGGATTTGGCGAATCGTTATGGCTTGTCGGCGTCGTGTTGATCGGCGGCATCGGCAGTAATTATGGCACGGTCTTTGGCGCGATTTTTCTCACGCTCCTCACCGAAATGGTTCAACCGACATTGAAGTTTATCCTGCCCGATCTCGCGCTCAAGACCTCGTACGTCAAAGATATGATTTTCGGTCTCGCGATCATCGTGTTCCTTTTGCTCGAACCGAAAGGACTCGCGTATCGCTTGCAACGCCTCAAGGATTACGTGCATCTGTGGCCCTTTAGCTATTGAAACTGTCACTCTGAGCGAAGCGAAGGGTCTCGCGCGACGAACGGGAGATTCTTCGCTTCGCTCAGAATGACAATGTTGCAAAGGAGGTGATCACATTTCAATTTTTGTTCGAATCGCGATTCATTCATTCGGAAATTAGACAGGAGGAGAGGAACATGAATTACCGAAAAGTATTTTTCGCGCTGACATTGGTGATGGTGCTCGCGCTGACCGTCGCGTGTGCAGGTGGTGGCGGCGGTGGAGCCGCGCCGACTGCCGCGCCTGCCGCGAGCAAAGGTGAAATCAACGTCGGCTCGCTCAACGATTTGACCGGCGCGACTTCGGATGTGGGCAAGGATTACGCGCTCGGCGTGCAAGAAGCCGTCAAGTGGATCAACGAGAACGGCGGCATTAACGGCAAGACGATCAAATTGTTCCAGTACGATTACGGCTATCGCGTGCCCGAAGCGCAAACGATCTACAAACGTTTCCGCGATTTCGACAAAGTGGTCGCCGTCCTGGGTTGGGGCACCGGCGATACTTCCGCGTTGTCGCCGACGATCAACCAGGACAAGATGCCGTATGTGTCCGCATCGTACGCGGGCGAGTTGACCGATCCCGCCAAGACGCCGTACAACTTGTTCGCCGCGCCGGATTATTCGACCTCCGCGCGCGCCGCGCTGACCGCATGGTACGAGGAAGTCTGGAAAAAAGATGCGCGTTTCGCATCGGAACAATCCGGCAAGCCGCGCTTTATCGCGTTCTATCAAAAATCGTCGCCGTACTCGAGCGCGCCGATCAAGGCGTTGAAAGAACAAGCCACCTTGCTCGGTTTTGAAATCGGCGCGGATCAAGATGTCGCGCTCACCGCGCTCGACACCAAATCCCAGGTGCTCGCCGCGAAAGATTTCAAACCGCACGTCGTTTGGCACGGCAACACGACCAACTCGGTCGCGACCGCGTTGAAAGACGCGAAAGCGCTCGCGCTCGGCGCGGATCATCTCGTCAACACGTACGGGTACGATGAGAACTTGCCGAAACTCGCCGGCGATGCCGCCGAGGGTGTGATGGGTATTGCTGTCGCCGCGTTCTACGGTGAAAACATCAAGTTTATGGACACGGTCGTCGCGTCCGCGAAAAAGTACAACCCGAACACACCGCAAGACACGCGCTTGATCCACACGGTCAAGGCGTGGGCGAACACCCTGGTTCTGCGCGAAGCGATGACCCGCGCGGACAAAGCCGGCAAACTGAACGGCGAAGGCATCCGCGCCGCGTTCGAAGAACTCAAAGATTTCGACATCGGCTTGGGCGTTACGCCGCTGACCTGGTCTTCGTCCGATCATCGTGCCACGGGGCAGGTTCGCATCTACCAAATCAAAGGCGGCAAATTCAATCTGCTCAAACAGATGGATATGAAAGCCAAATACGCCAGCGATTGGCCCAAGTGGATCGGCTACTAATTTCAGATTGCAGATTTGTCATTGCGAGCAAAGCGAAGCAATCCCCACCGAATCGCGCGGAGATTGCTTCGCAAATACCGCTCGCAATGACAATCGGATCTGAAATTTGAAATCTGAAATTCGCAATGGACACCAACGGCAACATTCTCCAACTGAATAATATCGAGGTGATGTATCACGAAGTCATTCTCGTGTTGAAAGGCGTGTCGCTCCAAGTGCCGCGCGCCGGGATCGTCGCACTGCTCGGCGCGAACGGCGCGGGCAAAAGCACGACACTCAAAGCAATCTCCGGTTTGCTCAAACACGAGAACGGACGCGTGACCGACGGCTCGATTGAATTTATGGGCGAGCGCATTGATCGCCGCTCGGCGGAAGAAATTTCGCGGCAAGGCATCATCCAGGTCATCGAAGGTCGCCGCGTGTTCGAACATCTCACCGTCGAGGAAAACATCAAGGTCGGCGCGCACCTCAACACCGGCGCGAAAATGCGAAGCGGCGTGGACAAGGTGTATGCGTACTTCCCGCGCCTCAAACAAATTCGCGAGCGCACCGCCGGCTTTTGTAGCGGCGGCGAACAACAAATGCTCGTGATGGGGCGCGCGCTAATGACCAATCCGAAATTGATGTTGCTCGACGAACCTTCGATGGGGCTCGCGCCTTTGCTCATCAAAGAAATTTTCGAAATCATCACGCGCCTCAACCGCGAAGAGCAGTTGCCGATTTTGCTCGTCGAGCAGAATGTAAAACTCGCGCTCGCGGTCGCGGGGTACGGGTACGTGCTGGAAAGCGGGCGCGTGGTGATGGATGGCACGGCGGATAGTTTGCGCGACAATCCCGACATCAAGGAATTTTATCTCGGGTTGACCGATCTCGGCACGCGCAAAAGTTTCCGCGAGGTCAAGCACTATAAACGTCGCAAACGATGGCTCACGTAATTTCAGATTTCAAATTGTGGATTTCGGATTTTCTTGATCGGATTTGGAATCGAGCGTTTACGCGGTTGCCCGACCCAACAACCCGCTAAAGCGTCGAGTCCGGATCGTTTCCACAATCTGCAATCTGAAATCTGAAATTTGAAATTCTCCAAGGAGGAGGAAGCGCAATGAAAAAGTTATGGTTGTTTGCTATTCTACTCGTCGCCGTGGTGTTGAGCGCGTGCGCCACGCCGCCCCCCGCCGCACCGGCGGAACTGAAAAATCCGACGCTGAAATTATCGCGCGTCGAAGTCGCGAGTTATTTCGCCGCGCCGTGGGCGGGCTGGCCCGCGGCAGTGCCAACTCCGACGCCACCGCCCGCGGGCACACCGGCGGCGCAGTACGTTCCGTTCCCCGGCGCGATCAGCGTTCCGCTCATCGTCGCGTTTGTGTGGGACATTGAAAATCCAAACGACGCAGTCGTAACGCTCGAACAAATGAAATTCACCGTCGAGTTCGAAGCCGCGCCGTCCGCCGCGAACGAGTACTTTGCGCTCGCGACGCCGATCGTGTACGAAAAACAATCCATCCCCGGCAAAACGACGAACCAGGTGCGCGCGACCGTCGTCCTGGATTCCGCCGTCGTCCCCGGCAATCTCGCGGTAACAAGCGGGCAACGGCTGGGCGCGTTGAAATTGTCCGGCGCGACGCTCGTCAAAGATTGGTGGGCGAACATCGGCGATTTTAAGTTCGGCATCAAAGCCACCGCCGGCACCGCCGATGTTGCGATGGGCGGGAAAAAACAAATCGTTACGTTCGACGGCAAGTTCCCGAAATAATCGTCAAGACCCGAAGGGTTTCAGAAAACCCTTCGGGTCTGATTCGCCAATGCCCAAACGTTCTCTCGAAGATTTCACCCTCGGCGAACAAGCCGAGTTCGCGCGCACGTTCACCGAAATTGATGTCGCGCAATTCGTCGGTATGACCTGGGATGTGAATCCCTATCATACCGACGCTGAATTTTGCCGGACGCATCGCGTTGGCGCGCGCATCGTGCCGGGATTGCTCGTCGGCAGTATGCTCACGCACATCGGCGGACTTGCGGCAGTCCTGGCTTCGCACATCACGTTTGAATTTATCGCGCCGGTGTTTATCGGCGACACCATCATCGCGACTTGCACGATTGTCGAAACCGATCCCACGCGCGGCTGGGCGCGCATCGAATTGATTTGCACGAATCAACACGGCGACCAGGTCTCACGCGGCGAGGCGCGTGGTTATCCGATGTTGTGGAAAGATCGCTTGCGCGAATCCGCCGCGTAATTTTTTTGCAATCCCGAACACTTTGCGGTATACTTGATTTAGAGACGCAGAATGTCTCGCTAACTTTTGCCCCAGAGTGGAGGTGTCCTATGCTAGTACGAGAACGAATGACCGCGAACCCGATTGTGGTTCATCCCGACACATCATTTGAAGATGCGTTGCAACTCTTGCGCGACAAAAAAGTGCGCCGCTTGCCGGTCGTGGATAAAAACGGCGACCTGGTCGGGATCGTCGTCGAAAAAGATTTGCTCTACGCGTCGCCCTCGCCCGCGACCTCGCTCAGCGTGTTCGAGGTGCATTATCTCTTGTCGAAATTGCAAGTCAAAGATGTGATGACGAAACGCGTGATCACAGTCGGCGAAGATTGTCCGCTCGAAGAAGCCGCGCGCATTATGGTGGACCACAAAATCGGCAGTTTGCCGATCGTGCGCGGCAAGCAAGTCGTCGGCATCGTTACCGAGACCGATGTGTTCCGCACAATGGCGGAAGCGCTCGGCGGTCGGTCGAAAGGATTGCGCGTAACCCTGCGCGTGCCGGACGTGAAAGGCGAACTCGCGATGCTTACCAGCAAGATCGCGGAACTCGGCGGCAACTTTGTCAGTTTCGCGACATTCCTCGGTGGTGATCTGCAACACACGGAAATTTCATTCAAAGTGCAAGATGTCAAAAAGGAAGCCGTGATTGCCGCGCTCGAAAAAACCGGCGCGCAAATTCTCGACGTGCGCGAAATCACCGCGGAATATCAACCAACCTTGATCTCGTCGCGCTAAGAGTCGGTTAGTCGCGTTGTCAAATCGTCAGATAGTCTTTCGCAGACTATCTGATTTTTTGTACCGAATGATCAATACCTTCGCCAATCTTCGAGCGGATGAATTTTTTCCCACAGATGCAAAAGAACACGGATATTTTCATAGACTTTATTCAGCATCCGTGTTCCCTTGAATCCGTAGGAAGATTTGGGCGAGGGTATTTGAATGATTCTACCCTAGTTTTTAATTTGGACGTAACTAACTACTCAGGTGTCATTGCGAGGAGGCGGTTTTTGCCTACGAAGCAATCCCCGCGTTGTGAATCCGGATCGACCAGGTCGGGGATTGCTTCGCAAAAACCGCTCGCAATGACATGGGCTGAGTAGTTACGATGTGCATCAGTGTCCAATTAAACCGATTATGCGCCTCCCCGACAACATTCGCTTTATCACGCGCGGCTGGCTCAACAGCAACAGTTTGCTTTTGCGCGGCAATGCGCCGGTGCTGATTGATTCCGGTTACGCAACACACGCGGCGCACACGCTCGATCTGATTCACGCCAACGATGTGCGCGTCGCCGATCTAGCGCTGATCATTCACACGCATTGCCACAGCGATCACATCGGCGGCACGCACGCGATTCGCGCGCACTCGCGCGCGCAAACCGCGATGCATCCGATTGAAGCCGCGTGGATTCGCGCGGGCGAACGTTATTTGACCTGGTTGGATTACCTCGATCAGGACGCGCCGTTTTTTCCGATTGATCGCGAATTGAACGACGGCGATATTTTGCGCGTCGGCGATCTGACCTTGCAGATTTTGCACACGCCCGGTCATTCGCCTGGCGGCATTGCGATTTTTTGTCCCGAATTGAAAATTTTATTTTCCGGCGATGCGATCTGGCAAGGCGATATGGGCGCGGTGAATATCGCGGTGCACGGCGAGTCCGCGTTTTTCCACGCGCTCGCGTCGCTCGATAAACTTGCCGCGCTCAACGCGCGCGCGATTTTTCCGGGACACGGCAAACCGATCCACGACGTTGCCGCGAATTTTCAGCGCGTGCGCAATCGGCTCCTCGATTTCATCGCGCATCCGAAAAAAATGGCGTGGCACGCGCTCAAACAGTATTTTATTTTTTTGCTGATGCTCAAGGATGGTGTGCCCGCGCGCGAGATCGAAACGAACATCGAACACATTCCCGCGTTCAGCGATTACGCGACGCGTTATCTCGACACCGCGCCGCGCGATCTGCTCGGTCGCCTGCTCGACGAGTTGAGCGCGCGCGGGCATATTGTTTTGCGCGACAGCGTGTGGCACGCGACCGGACCCAAGTAACGCGGAACAAGCATGTTGAGCGGAGCGAAGCGCAGTCGAAACGTGCTTGCGGGGCGACGTTGAATCGCGCGAGCCGCATCCTTCGACTCCACTTCGCTTCGCTTCGTTCCGCTCAGGATGCTTCACTCTAATCGCGCGTTGCGAGTTGCGCGAAATTATGCTATGATGCGCGCGTCATGATTTTCACAATCGGATCAGGAGGCATCAATGGCTGATCATTCCGTTCCCGAAATTGTGATCGGCAGATTACCGATTTATCTCCGCACGTTAGAACTGTTTGCGAAAGAAGGCAAGACGATTACCTCGTCGCAAGAATTGGGCGAACGACTCGGATTTTCTTCCGCGCAGATTCGCAAAGACCTTTCATTTTTTGGCGAGTTTGGCAAACAAGGCACAGGGTACAACATTGAGTATTTGCAGGAACAACTGCGCGAAATTCTCAAAGTGGATCGCGTGTGGGGAATGGCGCTCGTCGGCGCGGGCGACCTGGGACACGCGCTCGCGCACTATCGCGGGTTCGAGCCGCGCGGTTTCCGGCTCGCCGCGATTTTTGACAATGCGCCGGAAAAAATCGGGACGCGCATCGGCGATCTGCGCGTGCACGCCATTGCCGATCTGCCGCGCGTTCTGCGCGAAATGAAATTGAAAATCGCGATCCTCGCGGTGCCGGCAGATGTGGCACAGAACATCGCGCATCAACTTGTCGAAGCCGGCATCTGTGCGATTCTCAACTACGCGCCACTCCACTTGACCGTTCCCGCGCGCGTCAAGGTGTACGATATTGATCCGGTGGTGGGACTGCAAGGAATGGCGTACTATTTGTAAAGTTAAAAGTAAAAAGTTAAAAGTAAAAAATAGTAACTGCTCAGGTGTCATTGCGAGGAGGCGGTTTTTGCCGACGAAGCAATCCCCGCGTTGCAAATCCGGATCGACCAGGTCGGGGATTGCTTCGCAAAAACCGCTCGCAATGACATGGGCTGAGTAGTTACAAAAAATAAAAAATAAAGCCAGCGAAGAACCTTCGTCTGGCTTTTACTTTTCACTTTTGCCTTTTAACTTTTTACTTTACACTTTTAACTTGGTTATAACTGAGGCATACTTTTCTTGAGCATATCCAATTGCTCGAGCACGCGCGCCGCGCCTAGCGCGACGCACGCCATCGGATTTTCCGCGACGTAACAGGGCACGCCGGTTTCCTTCGTTAAAAAGCGATCGATGTTTCGCAGAAGCGCGCCGCCGCCGACCATCACCATTCCGCGATCAATAATGTCCGACGCGAGTTCGGGCGCCGTGTTTTCCAACACCGCGCGCACGACACCAGAGATCGCTTGCAACGGCTCGGCAATCGCTTCGGTTACTTCGCCGGACGAAACGCGAATCGTGCGCGGCAACCCCGCGACCTGGTCGCGCCCGCGCACTTCGAGCGACATTTCCTCTTCCATCGGCAACGCGGAACCGATTTGAATTTTGATGTCTTCGGCAGTTTGCTCGCCGATCATCAAATTATATTTTTTGCGGATGTACGTCGAGATCGCCTCGTCCATTTTCAACCCGGCGATGCGAACCGCGTGCGACACAACCATTCCATTCATCGAAACAACCGCGGCTTCGCTCGCGCCGCCGCCAATGTCCACGACCATATTGCCGGTCGGCGTATGCACCGGCAAGCCCGCGCCCAACGCCGCCGCGAACGGTTCGGGTACGAGATGCGCGGTGCGCCCGCCCGCGGCAATCGCGGCATCGTGCACCGCGCGTTCTTCGACGCTCGTTACGCCAACCGGGATGCTGATCGAAATGTCCGGCTTGACGCCGAACAGTAATTGAAAACGTCCGCAAACTTTGGTGATAAAATAGCGGAGCATTGCTTCGGTGATCATATAATCCGCGATGACGCCGTCGCGCATCGGGCGCATCACCTCGATATTTTCCGGCGTGCGCCCGAGCATCGCTTTCGCTTCTTCGCCGAGCGCGACGAGTCGCTGATCGGATAACGCCATCGCGACAAGCGAGGGCTCTTGAAGTACGATCCCTCGCCTGCTCACTGCCACCAAAACGTTTACGGTTCCTAGATCAATCCCGATTTGACGAACAAACATTGATGTTATGTCTCGATTTCCGGGCCGGCGGATGGTTCGCGTCCACTGCGTTTACGTCGCGCAACGCGCAAACGAATTTCCGCGCGGCGCAGGGCTTGTTCGAGCCGCGCCGAATCCATTCCACCGTGTTCTTTTTCTTTCAACTCGGACTGCGCGCGTTCGCGCGCTTGTTGCGCGCGCTGTTCGTCAATCTCGTCCGCGTGTTCCGCACTGTCCGCCAGCACGACCACTTTATCGGGACGCACTTGGATAAAGCCGCCGCCGATGGCAAAGATATATTCGGTGTTGGCTTTTTTATAGCGCAGTTCGCCAACGGTGAGTGCGGTGATGAGCGGCGCGTGGCGCGGCAAAATTCCCAGCACGCCGTCAATTCCCGGCGCACTCACATACTCCACATCTTCGCTCAAAACGAGACGTTCGGCAGTTACAATGTCGAGTTTGATTGTTGACATTTCATAACCTTATCACGCGGCGAGTTTTGCCGGTTTGGGTTGAACCTGCTTGAGCGCGGCTTCGGCTTTTTTCACGAGCGCTTGCGCTTCCGGCGCGAGTCGTGTGTAATCACCGCGCGGGCAGTACAGTTCGCGCATTCGATTCAATGTCGCGAATCCATTCGCGACGACGACGTTGCGCCAGCGCGTAAACAAAACCTGGTTTTTGTGATGCGGACAACGCGGGCTGAGATCACGCGGCGATTTGATTGAAGGATCAACTATGAGTTCGACTTCTTCCAATTGATCCCAATAGTCCGCGCTACTGTGTGTGTCCCAAAACTCCGCCGCTTCCTCGCGCGAATTAAATTTTGGCAACTCGTTTGTTTTTTTCATTTTCATTTGTGGACTGTGCGTTGATACAACCGCCGTTCATCCGGCGTCATATCGCGCGCGGTCACAACGTAGAAAAATCTCTCACCTTCGTGGTCAATCACGATCCATAGATATCGCCCTTCGGCGGTTTGTCCGAAAAGCAAGTAGCGATTCTCTTCACGCGCTCTCCTCGCGAGGTGCTTGCCAAATGCGATGTCTTCTACTTCATCCTGTTCGACGTGATGCACCGCGATATGGTCAATGTTTTGCTGATCCCAAATCAGTTCGCGGATAAACATTGGGCGCGCCTTTACAGTTTCCCTTCGCGGAACGCCTCCCGCACTTCTTCAATCGCGCCACGCATATAAAAGAAACCTTCGGGAATGTCGTCGAGTTCGCCGTCGAGAATCATCTTAAAGCCGCGGATCGTTTCCTTCACCGGCACATACTTGCCCGGGCGACCAGTGAACGCTTCCGCGACGCGCATCGGTTGCGACAAGAAACGCTGAATCTTGCGCGCGCGCGCGACCATCATCTTATCGTCTTCGCTCAACTCTTCGATACCCAAAATCGCGATAATGTCTTGCAATTCTTTGTAGCGTTGCAGAACGCGTTGCACGCCGCGCGCGACCTCGTAATGTTCCTTGCCGACGATGTTTGGATCGAGAATGCGCGAGGTGGACGCGAGCGGATCCACCGCCGGGAACAAACCTTGCTCCGCGATCGAGCGTTCGAGCGAGATCGTCGCGTCGAGGTGCGCGAAGGTCGCGACCGGCGCGGGATCGGTGTAATCGTCCGCCGGCACGTAGATCGCTTTCATCGAAGTAATCGAGCCGCGTTTGGTCGAGGTGATGCGTTCTTGCAGTTCACCCATCTCTTGCGCGAGCGTCGGTTGATAACCGACCGCGCTTGGCATACGTCCGAGCAGAGCGGACACTTCGGAGCCGCTCATCACGAACCGGAAAATGTTGTCAATGAACAATAGCACATCGCGACCTTCATCGCGAAAATATTCCGCCATCGTCAAACCGGTGAGCGCGACGCGCAAGCGCACGCCCGGTGGTTCGTTCATTTGACCGAACACCATCACGGTTTTGTCAATGACGCCCGACTCTTTCATTTCGAGCCAGAGATCGTTGCCTTCGCGCGAGCGTTCGCCGACGCCGCAGAAAACTGAAAAGCCGCCGTGTTCCGTCGCGACCGAGCGGATGAGTTCCTGAATGATCACGGTTTTGCCAACGCCCGCGCCGCCGAACACGCCGACCTTGCCGCCTTTGGTGAACGGCGCAACCAGGTCAACGACCTTCATCCCAGTTTCAAAAAATTGCGGCTCGGTAACTTGTTCTTCAAACGGCGGAGCCGAACGGTGAATCGGATAATATTTTTCCGCTTTGACTACCGCGCCCTGGTCAATCGGATCGCCGACGACGTTAAAAATTCGACCGAGACCGCTTTGACCGACCGGCACAGAAATTGCCGCGCCGGTGTCGAGCACTTGCATCCCGCGCCGCAAGCCGTCGGTCGAGTCCATCGCGACGGTGCGAACCCAGTTGTCGCCCAAGTGCTGTTGCACTTCCAAAACAAAACGCGATCCTTGCTCCGCGTGTTTGATTTCGAGCGCGTGATAAATTTCGGGCAATTCTTCCGCGCGAAATTCGACATCTACTACAGGTCCGGTAACTTGGACGATGCGTCCGATGGAACCTTTTGCCATGCAATCCTCCACTGTAAAACGGGCGGCTCGCCCGTTGCGGGCTAATCGCCCGCGCCACAAAAAATTATTTCGCTGTAGAACGGGCGGCTCGCCCGTTGCGGGCTGAAAGCCCGCGCAAGAAAAATTATTTCGCTTTGAGCGTAGCACGGAGCGCTTCGGCACCGCCCACGATATCGAGCATTTCTTTCGTGATATTCGCTTGACGCGCCTTGTTCATCACGAGCGTCAACGCGTCAATCAAGTCGCGCGCGTTGCTCGTCGCGTTCCGCATCCCGATCATCCGCGCCGCCCATTCGCTCGCGACGGATTCGAGCAGGGCTTGATAAATTTGCAATTCGGTGAAACGGGGCAGAACCGAATCCAAAATCGCTTCGGGATTCGGTTCGTAGATGAACACCGCGCTCGCGCCATCGTGCGGTTCAACTTCGCCGGGTTGAATCGGCAACAGTCGGCGCGTCGTGGGGCGTTGCACCAACACATTCACGAAATCGGTGTAAGTAATGTACACCTCGTCCACATTGCCTTGGAGAAATTCGGTAATCACGATTTTAGCGATGGGACCGACATCGAGAATGGTGGGCTTTTCGCTCAAGCCGGAAAATTCCGCGAGCAAATCTTTACGCATCCGCGCGATCAAGCTCGTGCCGCGCTTGCCGAGCGTGGTGAACTTGGTCGGCTTGGCTTGCTTTTTGATGAAATCGAGAGCGGCGCGCATCACGTTGACGTTGTACGCGCCGCACAAGCCGCGATCCGATGTGATCAAAATGACCGCGATGTTTTTGATCTGCTCGCGATTTTCGAGAAGTGGATGCATCAACTTACTGCGTCCCGGTTGCGCGGCGAGATACGTCAGCACTTCCCATGCTTTTTCGGCATAGGCGCGACTCGCGAGCGTCGCGTTTTGGGCGCGACGCATTTTCGACGCGGCGACCATTTCCATCGCGCGCGTCACTTGCGAGATCTTTTGTACGCTCTTGATTCGACGACTGATGGCGCGAACAGTTGCCACAATGAACCTCGCTTAGTTGCCCTTCATCAGGAATCTATGTTTCGGACTGTCGGGGCTGAGTGGGAGAGTGTTCGGTTTGCCATCGGGTCGCGTTCCGATATTTTTGACAACCGTAACCCACCAGAACGCCCAGAACTCACCGGCTTGCGGAAGCAATGAACTGTAATTTGGACCCTGTTGATTCGGGCTATTCAATTTGAATTCCGCCGGATTGCGCGGCACTTCTTTGGCAAAACTGTTGCCACAACCGGTCATGAAACTATCGCGCGCGCCCGGCTCGAAACTCACGGTAACGAGATAACACTCATCGCCGGCTAGACCGATGATCGCTTCCCATTGAAAGATCAGCGCGTCCGCCGGAAAATGGCGTTCGTCTTTGATACTTTTGTCGAGATCATAATTGAGATTCAATAATTTGGGCGCGCCGAATTTGATCGGTAGCGATGTTGCGGTGGGCGGAACGGCGGGACGCGTTGGTGTGCGCGTCGCGGCGGGGCGCGGCGTGTTGACGACGGCGACGCGGGTTGGCGTCGCGGGCGCGCCCGCAACCGTCGGCGTAACAACCTGGGTTGGAATGACCGAGGTTGGCGGTGGCGGCAACGGAGTTGCAGTCACTGGTTGCGCGGTGGCGGTAACGACAACGGTTATCTGAACCGGTGGTTGAGTCGGCGCGGGGGTCGGCGTCGGGGCAGTGCCACAACCAATCAGACCAAACGTTGCCAGCGCAATCGCGCTCAACAAAACCAAACGAGTAAACAATCTGACCTTCCTTTCAATTGATGAACCAGACGATTAATAGACTTTATCGGAAATAAATGAATTGATGTGGCGCGGGCTTTCTAGCCCGCATTCGGCGGCTTGGAAAAGCCGCGCCACGTTATTTCCGATAATGTCTAATAGGTATCCAGAATGATATTCCGGGTCGGACTGACTGGACCACACGCAACGACACCGGGCGGTACGGCTTTGGGATCAGATTCGCTGATCGCGCCGCTGGCTTGGACGATGGTAACATTCCACGTTACCATTGTTTTTTCGCCGCCCGCTAGTCCAGACACATCTGGTTTATCAAAAATAAACAATTTGCCATCGCGCAAAAATTTATTGTGCGAGATGTAGAGCGTTGCGCCATTCTTGCGCGCAGTCATCACGAGTTTATAACCGACATTCGCGGCAACATCGCCTTGCAATTCCGGCGGCGGCTCCCAAATAAATCGAAATGTGTCACCACCGACACCGATCTCTTTCGTGCGCCGCAATGCGTTGTCTTCCGGTTCTTTTAATGTTATCGGACCGTACGTACATATCGGCGCGGGCACGGCAGTGGGCGCAACGGCGACCGGCGATGGCGGCACCGCGAGTGGCTTGGTCGTCGCCGGGCGCGCGACTGGGCGCGTGGGAGTGCGCGTTGCCACGCGCGCTTCCGTCGGCGGCGCGCCAACGGTGGGCAGTGGCGTCGCGATTGCCGGTTCCGGCGTCGCGGTGATGATGCGCTCGATGATCCACGGCGTTTGAGTTGCCACACCACGCGTGGGTGTCGGCGTCGCGCTACTGCACGCGCTCAACGCGATTGCCAACACGCCAATCGCGATCAACCATTTTGAGTTGGTAATTTTCACTACTTCACCCTAGAGATTTCAAATTTCGGATTTCAAATTTCAGATAGAACTGTCATTTCGAGCGCACGCGACGCAAAGCGTCTCGCGCGCTACAATTGAGATTTCTCGCTTCGCTCGAAATGACATTGAGCCATCGAAATGACATTGAACCGTCGAAATGACATTGAACCGTCGAAGATAAATCTGAAATCTGCAATCTGCAATCTGAAATTCTTCTAGTACGCGCCCGCGAGTTTGAAATCTTGGATCGCTTTTTTCAACGCGGCTTCATTGTCGCCATCAATTTGTTTCGCCACGAGAATTTTTTCACCGATCCCCGGATGGCTCGCCTCCATAAAGCGCGTGAACGCGGTTTCGAACGCGCGCACTTTTTCGACCGGCACATCGTCGAGAAAGCCGTTCGTCGCGGCATAGATCACCATCACCTGGCGATCCAAACGGATCGGTTCGTACTGCGGTTGCTTGAGCAGTTCGGTCAAACGCGAACCGCGATCCAATTGTTCGCGCGTCGTCTTGTCGAGATCGGAACCGAATTGCGCGAACGCGGCGAGATTGCGATACTGCGCGAGATCAAGTTTCATTTTGCCCGCGACCTGGCGCATCGCTTTGGTTTGCGCCTTGCCGCCGACGCGCGACACGGAAATACCGACGTTCAACGCGGGGCGAATGCCGGCGTAGAACAAATCGCTTTCGAGATAAATTTGTCCGTCGGTGATCGAAATCACGTTCGTCGGAATGTACGCGGACACATCGCCCGCTTGCGTTTCAATCACCGGCAGAGCGGTGAGCGAGCCTGCGCCGAGTTCCTTGTTCAACTTTGCGGCGCGTTCAAGCAAGCGCGAGTGCAGATAGAAAATATCACCCGGATACGCTTCGCGTCCGGGCGGGCGGCGCAGGAGCAATGAAACTTGGCGGTACGCCCACGCGTGTTTTGACAAATCATCGTACACCACAAGCGCGTCGCGAATTTCTTTGCCGCCGACCATCACGCCGGTTTCCATCACTTCTTCGCCCATCGCGCACCCGGCATACGGCGCGAGATATTGCAACGCCGCCGGGTCGGACGCACTCGCGGCGACGACAATCG
The DNA here is from genome assembly GCA_016223105.1 of Chloroflexota bacterium. Taxonomy (GTDB): domain Bacteria; phylum Chloroflexota; class Anaerolineae; order UBA4142; family UBA4142; genus JACRPR01. Next base: position 23,566 of record JACRPR010000127.1, read on the forward strand.
TGTATTCCATCGCGCCAAATTTTTCGAGCGTGCCGACGACCTGGGCAATCGTCGAAAGTTTTTGTCCAATCGCGACGTAAATGCAAACCATGTTCTGCCCGCGCTGATTGATGATCGCGTCCACCGCGAGCGCGGTCTTGCCGGTTTGCCGGTCGCCGATGATCAATTCACGTTGCCCGCGTCCAATTGGAATCATCGCGTCAATGGACTTGATGCCGGTTTGCACCGGTTGTTCGACCGGCTGACGCATAATCACATTCGGCGCGATCCGTTCGACCGGGCGCAATTTGTTTGACTCGATCGGTCCCTTGCCATCCACCGGGTGACCAAGCGCGTTCACGACGCGACCAATCATTCCTTGTCCGACCGGCACCGACGCGATGCGCCCAGTGCCTTTGACCAGGTCGCCTTCTTTGAGATCGGCGTACTCACCCATAATGACGACGCCGATCGCATCCTTTTCAAGATTAAGCGTCAACCCAAACACGCCGTTCTTGGGAAACTCAACCAACTCGCCCGCCATCACGTTCCGCAAACCGCTCACGCGCGCGATGCCGTCGCCGATTTCGATGATCGTGCCAACATCCACCGCTTCGACCGGCGGTTGGAATAATTCGATCTGCTTTTTTATCTGTGCGGTAATGTCGTCAACCCGAATCGCCATCTTTCCTCCAAGTTAAAAGTCAAAAGTAAAAAGGCAAAAGTATTTTTACTTTTAACTTTTCACTTTTAACTTGTTATTTTAGTTTCTCTTTCAGCGCGGCTAACTTGCCCGCGACACTTGCATCCAACACCTTGTCGCCCACGCGCACGATCATTCCGCCGATCAAATTCGCGTCCACGGCGTACTCGAACGCGATCTCACTGCCGAACTGCGCACGCATTTTCGGTTCGAGCGCGACGCGTTCCGCGTCGGTCAATGCAACCGCGCTGGTCACTTGCGCGACCGCGCCGACGGCACCGCGTTGCGCGAATCGCTCGAACTGCGCGACGACGGCGGGCAACAAGTGAACCTGGTTTTTGCTCACGAGCAGGGAGACCAGGTTTTGCACCTGGGGCGCGGCGTTTGCCGGGACGAGCGCTTTGAGCATTTCTTGTTTTTGCGCGAATGCCAGCACCTTGTCGTCCAACTGCTGAGCCAAGCCGGCTTTGGCGAGCGATGCCGCGACGGACTTGAGCGGCGTCAGCCAATTCGCGACCGCTTCTTCAAACAGGGCTTGCGCGTACGCTTGAACTACTCGTTCGTCTGCCACGCAAACCTCCTAGTTCTTGCCGAGTTTGTCGCTCTGCGCGAGAAAATCGTTGATGAGTTGGCGATGCGCGCGATCGTCGAGCGATTGCGTGATCACTTTTTGCGCGGCGAGCAAAGACAATTGCACGACCTCGTCGCGCAACTCGGACATCATTTGCTTGCGCTCGTACTCGATCTGCCCTTTGGCTTGCTCGACGAGTTTACGCGCATCCTCGCGCGCTTGTGCGAGAATCACTTCGCGTTCTTTTTCGCCGGCTTGTTGCGCGGCGGCGGACGCGGCTTGCGCTTCGCGGCGCGCTTCATCCAACTTGCGTTCAAATTCTTTGTGTTGGTCGGCGGCGTCGCGTTTTACTTTTTCGGCGTACTCTAAACTTTCCTGAATTTTTTGCCTGCGCGCGTCAAGCATTTTCACGATGGGCTTGTACGCCACAGTCGCCAACAAAAAGATCAAGATGCCAAAGTTGACGATCTGGGCTAAAAGCCACGTCGCATTGATTCCTTTGCGTAGACGCGGTTTATAACCGCCGAATGAATTTAGAAAATCTTGAACCCGATCAACAGCGAGACCACCAACGCGAAAATGCCGAGCGCTTCGGTCACGGCGATACCGATGAACATGTTGATCTGCACAGTGCTGGCGGCTTCGGGGTTTCGTCCGATCGCGCCAAGCGCGGAATTGACGAGCAAGCCCAACCCGATGCCGGGTCCAATCGTGCCCAAGCCGATGGCGAGCGCCGCCGCAATGAGTCGCAATCCTACGTCTGACATGATTCCTCCTAAAGTAGTGAGTTTTGCTTCTGTTATTCTGAGCGAAGCGAACGCAAAGCGTCCCCGGCTCATCGCGCGAGACCCTTCGCTTCAGGGTGACATTAGTGATGTTCTTCCGCGCTGTGCGCGGTAGTTGCAATCGTCATAAACACAAGCGTTAGAATCGCGAACACAAACGCCTGCATAAAACCGACAAACACTTCGAGCGCGTAAAACGGGAACGGCAGAGCGAAAAAGAGGAATGCCATAATCAGCAGAACCACTTCGCCCGCGAAAATGTTGCCGAAAAGACGGAAGGTGAACGACAGCACCTTGACGATTTCGCTGATGAATTCGAGAAAGGCGACGAAAAAGTCAATGATGCCGAATCCGAACAAACCGAAATTCGGTTTGCCTTTG
>JACRPR010000128.1 GCA_016223105.1 Chloroflexota bacterium
CAATCGCGAGTGCGCGTTCGTTGAACTCGATGGCGCGGCGCGTGTCGCCGAGCGCGCTGTACGCGAGTCCGAGGTTGCCGAGGTGATTGCCTTCGCCGCGTTTGTCGCCAATCTCGCGTGCAATCGCGAGTGCGCGTTCGTAGAACTCGATGGCGCGGCGCGTGTCGCCGAGCGCGCTGTACGCGAGTCCGAGGTTGCCAAGCAGGACTCCTTCGTAACCTTTATCATTTCTATTTTTGGCTACTTGAATTGCTTCCTGAAATCGTTCAATCGCAATTCTCGTTTGTCCCAAACTCGAATAGGCAAGTCCAAGTTCGTTCAAACATCTTTGTTTTTGCGATGAGTCGCCCATTCTCTCGCGGATCGATTCGTACATCTGAATCAACAAACGATAATGTCCCCAAAGTTGCAAATAGTCGAAATCAATGTCTGAAAGTAAATCCGCCGCCGTGTCGTAATCCTCTGCGGCGCAACGCAAATCAAATTCGTTCAACTGCGGTTCTAGGTCGTCCAACGTTTTCCACGTTTCGCGCGGCTGGCGCGTCTCGCGGAAATAATTTGCCGCGCGCGTAAGCAAATCGTGTTCAGTCCAATTGTCTTCCCGACTTTTATCTTTTTCCTTTTCACTTTTAACTTGATTGAACGCGTACTCGCGATCCACTGGATGCAAATGATACCGCCCGGCTTCGCGGCGCGCAAATTGCATATTCACCAAACGATTCAACACCGGTGCGCTGTCCACGCTCGGCAAAAACGGTTGCAGTAAATAATCCATCGCCGCGGGCGGCACGGGACGATTGAACGCGGCGAGCGCGATCATCACGCGCTCGGCGGTCGGATCCAAACGATTGAACGCTTCGCCCACGCCGCGAGAATTGCGTACAACGCTTCGAGCGCGCGCGGAAAACCGCGCGTGTATTCGCGCGCGCGCGCGAGCAACGCATCGTCCGCATCCTTGAGATGCACGATGCCGCTGGCGTCCATTTCGCGCAACATCTTGATTGCAAATTCGACCGGCAACCCTTCATCGAGCGGCAGGTACGTTTGGCGCGCCGGTTGCGCGAGTTGCAAATCGCGCGGTGCGACGCGCGTCGTGAGGATGAGTTTGATCGCGTGATGCGGCGCGTCGAGCAGAGCGCGCAATGCCTCGTCCAGTTCCGCGTCGGCGATGTCGCCATCGCGCGCATCGAGCACGGTTTCAAAATTGTCGAGCAGAACGACGACGCGCCCGCGCGGAAATTTTTCCGCGAGCGCGGGCAGTTTCTCGCGCGGCGCGATTTTCGGATCGCGATAGATCGCGTCGAGCGCGTGTGCGGTTGCGTCGGGGAGGAGTTTGCAGAGATCGGCAAAGAGGTTGGGCGTGTTGATCGCGCGCGTGCCGACCGCGCTGAGGTAGACGATGCCATCCACGTTCATCGCGCCGAGATCGTCCGGCAGTTGTCCGGCTTCGAGCGATTTGAGCAAGCGGCACACGAGCGTCGTTTTGCCGATGCCGGCGCGCCCGTTGAGCGTGAGCAAGCGCATCGCGTCGTCGCGCAAAAAATCGCGGATGATTTCGTTTTCGCGATAGCGATCCTGCCACCAGCGCGGCGCGGTCATCGGCGGCGGGTTGATGAATTTTGTGCGCGTCGTGCCGCCGACCGGTTTTTCCGGTTCGCGCGCGCGTTCGATGCCGGCTCGGATGTTTCGCGCGGTCTGTTCCGCTTCGGCTTGTGGATTTTCGACGACGCGCGTTTGCTTTTCAATGTCTTGCTTCAACTGCGCGATGTCGGTTTCGATGCGCGCGCGATTTGTGTCATCGGCGCGGCGCAAATCGCGATTTGCATCCGCGAGCCGATCGTTAAGCGATTGCAATTCGCCAGCGGGCGATTTCAACCATTCCAAATGCTCGCGCAATTTTGCAATCGCCGCATCAAAATTGCCGGTGAAATCAATGTACTGGCGCGCGTTCAAACGAAACGGGGCTTGCGTGTCTTTGTGCGCTTTGAGCGGGACAATTGTTTTTTTGAATCTGAACGCGTCGCTGTATTCGTTTTTGCAAGTGCAGGTGTCGTCTACGCTGTCCGGCGTCATCGCGAACAGAAACGCTTGGCACGCGCTAATCGCCGCGCGAAATTGCGCGTCCCAATCCATCCCAGGTTTCAACTCGTGCTTGTCGAACCACACGGCAAAGCCAGGTTCGAGCGCGTCGTGCAAGCGTTGCGCGAAATCGCGTCCATCGGCGTCCGAGTACGAAATGAAATAATGACCGGGCATTGTTCACCTCGTTGTGTGGCGTGCGAAAAGTTGGCGTGATGATACCTGACAATCGCGTGGTGTCAAGTCGGGGTTGGATCGGACAGCCGAACGCTACGGCGAGTGTTTTCTACGTAGTGGACGGACGCCGTTCCGTCCCGAATGACAAATCATAAATCGTAAATCGAAAATTTCGGTTGACTTGCCCCCGCGTTCGTGATAGAGTTGAGGTAGGGCAATTTGGAAAATTGCCCAACAGAGGAGGTCAAGATGCAAGCGAAACCGGAGGGTCGCAGGACAGCGCGCGAGCAAGTTCGTTCGCTCGCCAAGTTTCAAATGTTGCGATTGATCAACCGGCGCGCGACGCGCGCAAACCAGGATCATTGGAACGCGCGTGAGCTAACGCACGGGTTACATCAACACGAAGAACCGACGCGCGATCCGTTGGCAGAAGTGGAGCGGCATCTCGCGCCGGGTGTTGATCCGATTGCGAATCTGAGCGAGGTTGCGTTTGTGTACGGCAGATTCACTCGCGATCTCTTCACCGGCAAAGTGCGAACGCACAATTTGGTTTGGCTGATCGTGATGACGCTTGCCGGGATCGCGATCTTTACGCCGTTCGCGATTCTCGCGCAATTCACATTCACGAGCGGCGAGATCGGCGCGCTGGTGCTGACGCTGTTTCTGACGCCGCTCGCGCTGACCGCGCTCGCGTTGTGGATCAACGTGCTGATCAATTTTCAACTGCCGCATCACGCGTGAATAAAAAAACCTTCCAGGTCTCCGAGACCTGGAAGGTTTTTTCTATTCGGGGGGCCACACGCGTTCGGGCAAAATTTTGTACGTCACGCGCACTTCGCCGGGGCGTTTGGGATAGTTGAGATCGCCGTGATATTTTTCGTTCAACGCGCAAATCATTTCGTATCCGCCGACCTCGGTCTCTTCGACGACGCGTCCGCGAATTTGCAGATAGCGGTACGGCTCGCTCGGATCGAAAATCGCGAGCGCGACCGGGCGGCGTTTGTGCATCACTTTATCTTTCACGCGTCCGCGCGCGGTGTTGAGAATGATGTGCGTGCCATCCCAGTCGAACCAAATCGGCGTAACCTGGGGCGAGCCATCGGCAAGCACGAGCGCGAGAAACGCGAACGCTTTTTTCTCGCGCGCCAACAGATCGCGCCGGGATGCCGGAATTTGAACAGACATTTTCCCTCCATTGGAATTGGACGCGGAGTACCGCAGACGAACGCGGATAAATAAAAATCCGCGTTCATCCGCGTTTGTCCGCGTCCAATTATGTTTTTATTTTTCTTTGCCACCACCACCCAATCGCGCCGACGATGATCGCTTCGCCAATCGTCGCGATGATGAGCGTGAGCGAGGTCGCGAACCAAAAGGGCAGTGGATAAAACTGAATCAAACTATCGGTGTAGTTGAACAACCAGGTCTCGCCTTCAAAAAAAAGACGATGAAAGAGCGTGAAAAATGTTTGAAAGCCGACCGCGGCGAAAATTCCCGCCGCCGCGAAAAATGCGATCGTGAGGATCGCGCCGTTGAGCATTGCGCGCGGCGCGTGTACTGTAGCGCGTCCTGCCAGGACGCTGATCGCGATGATCACCAGGATCGCGTCAAGCGCGTAAAACACTCGCGTTTGTTCGATCAACACGCGCACGTCAACCATGTGCTTGAGCTCGCGATCATCGTACACGTTCAACGCTTTGAATTGTTCGTACGTGCGATTGCCGATCACGTACTCGATGGACTCGGTCGCATTGTAACGCCGCTCCGCGTCGGAGAAACGCACCGATGCCGGGAAACCGGGTTGATTGTACTGAAACGTCAACCACGCGGGCGACGCGAGCGCGTACACGTTTGCCAGAATTAACAGCGGCGGAACGCTGAGCGTGATGATGAGCGCGAGCAGGGTGATGAGTGGACGAGGCATAATTCTCCATTTTCGATTTCTGATTTCTGATTTCTGATTTGTCATTTCGAGCGAAGCGAGAAATCTCCGCCGATGCGAATGGGACGCTTTGCGTCACTACGCTCGGAATGACGTTACGGTGAAAATCAGAAATCAGAAATCTTAAATCATAAATTCATTGTCCCAGCGCGTACCGAAAAATAATATCGTTGATCAAATTTTCGACCGGCGCGTGATCGTCGGTAAAGACCGGTTCGATTTGCTCCGCGACGCGCGCGCTCGGTAACGCTTGCGCCGCGACGATCTGCAAATTTGGATCGCGCAGTACCGCGACGTTCGCGCGAAAATCGTCGAGGCGCGTTGGCTCGTTCGTCGCGACGATCAGCGTGTTCGCGTTGTTCGGATGATCGATCAGATATACGCTCGGAAAAACCTGGCGCATCGTCGCGGCGAGCGCGTCCACGAGCCGGTAATCGTTCGGCGCGCGCGCGGCGTTCAACGCGACGACGCCGCGCGGCGCGAGATGCGCGCGTGTCTCGCGAAAAAATTCGACCGTCGTCAAATGAAACGGAATGTACGGTTGGCGATACGCGTCAATCGCGATCACGGCGTACTCACCGGCGCGGCGCATGAACGCGCGCCCATCGCCGGCAATCGCGGTCAAGTTCGGTTGCGTCATTGCGAAATAATTTTGTCCGACCGCGATGATCGCGGGATCGAGTTCAACGCCGTCAATCGGAATCGCCGGATAAATTTCGGTGTATGCGCGCGCAACTGTGCCCGCCGCGAGACCGATCATCAGCACATTGCGCGGTGTTTGCCCTGAGCTTGTCGAAGGTTCGTGCGATGCAAAGAACGGCGCGATCAAAAACAGATCCCAGATGCCGCCGCTCAACACGCGATCCGCGCGGTACGCGGATTGGTACGCTTGCCCCTCGTTCACGGTGAGCAAGCGCCAACCGCCATCGTCAATCACCTGGATAAAATTGTAAAACGATTCGGTTTCGTACACGAGTCCCGCCGATTGTTTGATGATGCCGGACGATGCAAACAGCGCGAGCGCGATCACAATCGCGAGCAAGATTGCATAGCGCAACGCGCGCCCGCGCGATTCGCGCGCGAGTCCAACAATCGCGCTCGCGAGCAGTGCAATCGAAAACGCGACGTACGTGCCGCGCGTCCCAAAAATCGCGAGCAAAACAAACACGGTGCCGAACACGCCGACGATGCTTCCGAACGTCGAGAGCGAATACAAATTTCCGGCGGTCGAGCCGGAGGAGGACACGTCGCGCGTGCTGAGCCGAATCGCGAACGGCGAGACGCAACCCAGGAGTGTGATCGGCACGACGAAGAGTGCGAGCGTGCCGGCGAATGAAACGAATCCCAGCCCCGCGTCGAACTGTTCGAGCGCGGGAATCGCGAGATCGAGAAACGGTTTCGCGATGAAGGGCAGAACGCCAATCGCAAACCCAGCCCACGCGAGAATGCGATAAAATGTTGTCGGGCGCGGATCGCGATCCGCCCAACGTCCGCCCAAAAAATAGCCGGCAGTGAGATAGATCATAATCAAACCGATGATGTTCGCCCAGATCAAAATCGAATCGCCGAAAAATGGGCGCAGTAATCGCGACGCCGCCATTTCAATTCCCATCACCGCCGCGCCGCTGAGAAACACCATCCAGCGCAAAATAAAAAGATTCAAGTCTGCCCCTTGAAAATTGGACACTGATAAACATTGATGCACACTGACGCTTTGCGAAAATCTGTGTCAATCCGTGTGCATCCGTGTCCAATTGATTTCCAATTGTGTCGCCGCGCATTATAGTCGCGTTGCAAAATTCCGGCAATCGCTTGACACTCGCGTTGAACAGTGGTACACTTTTTTGTGACATGTGCCGGGAGGAAGATGCGATGAAAAAAACAATTTTGATTTTGGGATTTGCGCTCGCGCTGACCGCGTGCACTGCGTTGCCATTTTTTGGCGCGACACCCTTGCCGCCGAATGTGTTGGCATACGAAGCGCCGGTGTCGCTTACGATCAAAAAAGACACGCTGTTGCCGGGAACGACGCTCGCGTATAATGGCAAGAGTGAAACCGGCGCGGCGCGCTTGATGATCGCCGGGCAACTCGCGCCGAAACAAGTCGCGGATAATGTCGAGTGGCAAGGTTCGCCCGCGCCGAATCTTACAATCAAACTCGCGACGCGCGTCGCGACGTTTGATGATAGCGCGATCACATTGATCGGCACCGCGCACGTCGAGATCAAAGACATCAAGCCACAAGCGGGCGGCACGCCCGGCACGCCGTTGATCGAATTCGGTCCGCTTGTGACGTACTCGCTCGCGAAAAATGAATTTGTGCCGGGCACGAATCTCGCGTACACCGGCTCGACCGCGAACAGCGCACAGTTTATCGGCGTCGAAGGCGTTCCGTATCGCAAGAGCGGCGATTCGATCCAGTACAACGGTCGCCTCGCGCCCAAAGTTTTTTTGCGACTCGATCTGCGTTTGATTCGCTTCACCGAAACGGACGCGGTCGTGGGTGGTCAAGCAAAAATTATTATTGAGCAATGAGGTAGCGCGGGCGGCTCGCCCGCAGAGTAAAGATTGCGGGCGAGCCGCCCGCGCCCAAGTGCGAGGAGTAGAGATGGTCGTTCAAGTCGCCGCGCCGCCGCGCATCAAGCGGCAAATTACGTACGCAGAATATCGCGCGTTGCCGGAAAATGGAAATCGCTACGAAGTGCTCAACGGAGAATTGATTATGACTGCCGCACCATTCATTGGACATCAACGCGTTTCGGGAAATTTGCATTTCATTTTAGAACGATGGAATCGCGCGAACAAATGGGGAAAAATTTTTGCCGCGCCGGTTGAGGTTTACCTAGGTGGTGAAGCGTTTGTATAACCGGATTTGGTATGCGTGTCCGCCGAGCACAAAAACAGCATCACCGAAAAAAATATCGCGGGCGCGCCGGATTTGATCGTCGAAATTTTATCACCGAACACCGCGCGCTATGATCGCGTGACCAAAGCGAAATTGTACGCGCGTTATCGCGTGCCACATTATTGGATTGTTGATCCCATCGCCTTGACGCTCGAAGCGTTTGCATTGGAGGGCGCGACCTATCGTCTCGTCGCCGCGGGCGCGGCGGATGAAACATATCAGCCCGCGCTGTTTCCCGGTTTGACGATCACGCTGACCGAAGTGTGGCAATAAATTTCAATCCAATAGTCCCATTGCCCGCGATTTTACGCGTGCGTATAATGAACGCAAGGAATTTTTCGCGTGTCGCCTCTGATTGAAACCTCCAACCTCACCAAACAATTTGAAACGCTCACCGCCGTCAACGGCTTGACCTTGACTGTTGATGAAGGGACTGTCCTCGCGCTTCTCGGTCCGAACGGCGCGGGCAAAACCACGACCGTGCGGATGCTCACCTCGATTCTCAAGCCGACCTCTGGTTACGCGCGCATCGCCGGCTACGATGTCGCGCGCGCCGCGACCGCGGTGCGCCACATTGTCGGGCATCTCACCGAATTTCCCGGTTTGTATATGCGGATGCGCGCGCTCGAGTATCTCGATTTTTTTGGCGAACTGCAAGGAATGACGCGCGCGGATCGGCGCGCGCGCGCGGAGCAATTGCTCGAACGGTTTGGCTTGGGCGAGGCGCGCGAGCGGCGGCTCGCCGGTTTTTCAAAAGGGATGCGCCAAAAAGTCGCGTTGATTCGCGCAATGTTGCATCAGCCGCGCGTGTTGTTTCTCGATGAGCCGACCTCCGCGATGGACCCGCACAGCGCGAAACAAGTGCGCGATGCGATTGCCGATTTGCGACGCGATGGACACACGATCATTCTTTGCACGCACAATTTGTACGAAGCCGAAACGCTCGCGGATCGGATCGTGGTTGTGCGGCGCGGCAAGTTGATCGCGTTCGATACGCCCGCGCAACTCAAACACGATTTGCTCGGCTTGCCGGTGTGGCACGTTCGCCTCGCGCAACCAATTGCCGAATGGCCCCCGCTCAATGGACATTTGCAAATCGAAACGCAAAACGCGTTCGAGATGGCGTATCGCACCGCGCAACCGGAAATCGCGAATCCGTACGTGTTGAGCCAACTGCACGCCATCGGCGCGCAAGTGGTGATGCTCGGCGAAGCGCCGCGCAGTCTTGAAGATGTATATTTAAAGTTAGTGCAATAGTTTTATAGTTGGATAGTTGCATAGTTCAAGTAACTACCCAACGATCCAACTATGTTACACGATGCCTTGATTATCACCCGCCGCGAAGTGCGCGATTCATTGCGCGATTGGCGCATCGTCGCGCCGATTGTGATCCTCACGCTCGTCTTTCCCTGGATTATGAATTTGTCCACGCGCGCCGCGTTCGCGTTCGTCGAAGAGTACAACGCGCAGATCATTCCGGCGCGCCTGGTTCCGTTCGCGGTGATGATTGTTGGATTTTTTCCGATTTCGTTTTCGTTGATCATCGCGCTCGAAACATTCGTTGGCGAGCGCGAGCGCAACAGTCTCGAACCTTTGCTCGGCACGCCGATTTCGGACGCGGCGTTGTATCTCGGCAAATTGCTCGCCGCGACTCTGCCGCCGGTGATGGCGAGTTATCTGGGAATGACCGCGTACTTGATCGGGATGGCGCTCTCCGCGCAACCGATTCCCGATTGGAGCGTGCTGACGCAAATCGCTCTGCTCACGACCACCGAAGCGCTCGTGATGGTCGCCGGCGCGGTCGTCGTTTCATCGCACACGACGAGCGTGCGCGCGGCGAATTTGCTCGCGTCGTTCATCATCATTCCCACCGCGTTTCTGATCCAGGTCGAGACCGCGCTGTTGTTTTGGGGCGCATACCAGGTCTTGTGGTTCATCCTGATCGCGTTGATTGTCGCGCTCGCGTTGTTGATTCGCACTGGCGTTCGCACGTTCAATCGCGAAGAAATTCTCGCGCGCGAAGTGGACGAATTTAATCTCGCCGCGATTGCGCGAATGTTTCGCAAATTTTTTATCGGCGAAAAATTTTCGCTGGGGCGAATTTATCGTTACGATCTGCCGCGCTTGGTGCGCGCCAATGGGTTGCCGATTATTTTTACATCGCTCGTGATGCTCGGCGGCGCGATCCTCGGCTGGGGACTAGCGGTGCAATATCCGGTGCCGACCGAAGCGCTGGGCGCGTTTCAAGTTGATCCGGCAGAATTCCAAAAACAACTCGATGCACCCGGCATGGGAATTTTGCCGCGCCTTGACACCTGGAGCATTTTTTTCAACAACACGCGCGCGCTCCTGATCGCCGCGATCCTCGCGCTGTTTTCGTTCGGCGCGCTCGCGCTGATTTTGTTACTGCTCCCGGTCGGCATCGTTGGATTTTTTGCCGGGCAAGCCGCGCGTCTCGGCACGGACGCGTTCACGTTTCTCGTCGCGTTCATTTTGCCGCACGGCATCGTCGAATTACCGGCGGCGATCCTCGCGACCGCGTTTGCTTTGCGAATGGGCGCGTCGATCATCGCGCCGCCGCCGGGAATGTCCGCCGGTGAAAATTTGATTCGCGCGTGCGCGGATTTTCTCAAGATTTTTGTATTTCTGATTTTGCCATTTCTTTTGATTGCGGCATGGGTCGAAGCAACGCTCACGCCCCAGGTCGTACTTTACATTTACGGGAGATAATGTGGCTCAATTAATTTTACTCGGCACCGGCGCCGCGCTGTCCGATGTAACGCGCGAACATACCTACCTGGTCGCGCAGGGCGAACGCGAATCTATTCTCGTGGATTGCGGCGGCAGTCCCGTGCAACGCCTCGCGCATGCCGGGGTTCCGCTCGGCACGCTCGATCACGTCATTCTCACGCATCATCACCCGGATCATATTTACGGCTTGCCGATTTTACTGCTCGATCTTTGGCTCGCGGGGCGCAAAAAAACTTTGCACATTTACGGACTCGCGGAAACGATTCGCGCGGTGCGCGCGATTATGCGCGCGTTCGAGTGGGCGCGTTGGCTCGAGCACGGATTTTTTCCGGTCGAGTTTCACACGGTCGCGAAAAAAGGGATCAACCTGGTGATCGTAACGAACGAGTTTTCGATTTCCGCGACGATGACGAAACATCTCTTACCGACGATTGCACTGCGCTTTGTGTCGCGCGTGTCCGGCAAATCGGTGGTCTATTCGAGCGATACCGAAGTGTGCGAATCGGTCGTCGAGATCGCGCGCGACGCGACGATGTTGTTCCACGAAGCGACAACGCTCGACTCGGCGGTGACCGGACATTCGAGCGCGCGCCAAGCCGGCGATCAAGCGCGACGCGCGGGCGTGAAAAAATTGGTGTTGTTGCACCTGCCGCCGAACAGCGACGCGAAAAAATTTCACGCGGTCGCGAGCAAAGCATTCGAAAGCGCGGTCGTCGTCGCAAAAGATTTCGCGCGATTCAAGTTTTAATCCGGCAAAAATAAAACCCGAAGGGTCTTAAGACCCTTCGGGTTTTTGATTTTTATCCTCGCGCGTCAGCACGTAAATCAAAACCAATCCCAGCCCGATGAACAACGGCACGAGTCCCACCACCATCCAGGGACCAAACCCAAACGGCAATGTTGCGAAAGGATTTTGACTCCCTGCTGGACTCGATAGGAAGCCGAGCGGATACAAACTGATTGACAATGCCAACCCCACCGCCGCGATAATGATGCCCCACCGCAGTGTGCTCGTGCCATTGCCGCGCAGTTTTTCCGGTTTCACCAACCCTTTTTCCGCGAGCGCGAGCGTTTCGCGATAACTCAAGTAGCGCAGAAACGCGATGAACGCGAACAAGAGCGCGAACGGACTGAGAAAAGTCAAACAAGAAACGATGTTCCAGAGAATTGGATCGAAAGTCATACAAAAATCCTCCATTGAAAATGTAGGGCAATTTGGAAAATTGCCTTACGGATTGAGACTCGTCAACGCGATGTTGCCGTTGTGCGCGTTGATTGTCAACGACGCACCGCCGTTGTTGAGTGTGCCGCGCTGGCGCGATTTGAGATCGTGCGTGAGCGCGAGCGGCAGTTCGGATTTGATTTCGCCGCGATCCGTTTGCACATCAAACGCGAGCGCGGAATCTTGGGGCAAACTCAAACTGATGTTGCCGTGATCCGATTCGAGTGTGTGCGGTCCCGCGCCGAGCGAACCGGCAAACGTGATCGCGCCACGCGCCGTTTGCGCGGTGAGCGAAACCTGGCGCGCGTTTTTCACATCCACGGTTCCCGAATCGGTGCGAATTTTGAGCGCGCCCGCGATGTCGTCAATCGCGATGTTCCCGCGCGCGGTTTGCAGATCGCACGATGCGGATTGCACGCGTTCGAGGTTCACATTGCCCGCATCGCTCGACGCGATGATGGTGTCGCGCACGATCAAATCGCGCAAGGTGATTTTGCCGTACGCGGTTCGCGCCGTGAACATTCCCGCGCCGCCAGCGTTGAGCTCGATGTCGCCGTTCGAAGTTTGCGCGATGGCATCGCGCGCAACGCGAACATTCGCGAGATGAATCGCGCCATTACTCGTGCGCGCGTTCAGCGCGCCCGCGAGCGTGTTGGCGATCGTGATGTTGCCGGTATTGGCATACAATTGCAAATCGCCAACCACATTTTTTACGCTGACCGCGCCAACGTTTGTCCGCAAATCCACATTCCCGGTTATGTCGGCGAGTGTTACATCGCCAACGTCGAGTCGCGCCGTTACCGCCATCGTCGCGGGAACAGTGATCGTCAATGCGACGGTCGGCGAGCGGCGCATACTCGCGATGCCCGGGCGCCACGGTTCTTCCGTCAATCGCGTGATTTCGATGGTGTCGTTTGTTTGCGCGATGTTCACATCAAGTTGGGCAAGCGCGGCTTGCGCGTTCGCGACCGTGTTGCTCCACGCGCGTTTGTGCGCGCGGACGATGATCGCATCGCCGGGCGCGCTTGCAATCGCGATTTGACCGCGCAAGTTACTCACGCTAAGATGCGTCGCGTCGCCAATCGGGATGCGTTGTTCCTCGTCGCTTTCGGCTGGGACTGTGTCGTACTGAAAAAATCGAAACTGAAACCCTGGTTGCGAAATCGGCGCGGTAACTGATGCGACGATCAGCGCGCCGATCATAATCTCGGCGGCGATCAAAATCGTCGCGATGATCCATTTGTGTTTCACGCGTCATCACCTCCAAAAATGTTGTCTCATTTGATTTGACTAGTCAAGCGGAAAAAAGTTTCAGTGAAACTTTTCGCGCCGACCCAAGTCTAACTTTAGGGATGAACACATTCACGCCGCACGATGAAACACAGTTGGTTCGTCAAGCGCAAACCGGCGACGCGGGCGCGTTCGCCGCGCTCGTCGCGTTGCATCAACGCTTTGTGTACAACCTGGCATTGCGCGCGCTCGGCAACGCGCGCGACGCGGAAGATGTCGCGCAAGAGGCGTTTATTCGCGCGTGGCGCGGGCTGGGCGATTTTCGCGGCGCGGCGCAATTTCGAACCTGGCTTTATCGCATCGTGACCAATTTGTGTTACACGCGTTTGCCGCGCGTGCGCCGCGAATTTCAGATGTTGAGCGAAGACGCGGCGATAGATTTACCGGCGGACGCGTTTTCCGATCCGGCGTTTCGCGTCGAGGATCAGGATCGGCGCGCGTTTTTGCATCGGCAGATTGATGCTCTGCCGGATACGTTTCGCGTGTTGATCATGTTGCGCTACCAGGAAGAATTGGCGTATGATGAGATCGCCGGGATTTTGAACATCCCGGTCAGTGCGGTCAAAACCGGTTTGTTTCGTGCGCGCGAACGTTTGCGCGCGCGGTTGTGTGAGTACGCAACGTCAACGAATCGCGAACCGCGAAGCGTAAACGAATGATTGCTCCGTCCGGAATCGAGCGTTTACGCGGTTTTGCATTTTGGAACAACCGCGTAAACGCTCGACACCAGCGATAAATGTAAAGGATGTGCGATGAGTAATCAGATCGAATCCGACGCGATCATTGATGACGCGTTGCGAACATATCCACCCGCGCCAATGCCGGCGACGCTCGCCCCCGGTGTGATGGCGCGCATCGAGACGTTGGCGACCCAGCCGCGTTTTCGTTTGACCGCAGTTGATTACGCGCTGGGCGTGATCGGCGCGAGCGTGATCGGATTCGTGATGTTGGTCTGGCAAATGATCGCGCCAGAGATCAGCACGCGCGCGTTCGATCAACTTGCGCCGGTGATGCTCGATCCGCGCGCCGGTATGTGGGTGATGCTGATCGCCGGTGGAATCGGCGTTACCGCGTCCGCGCTCGCGCTCGGCGCGTTCGCGCTTGACGCGCTTTTTCGCGCGCCCGAAATCATAAATCAGAAATCTAAAATCTAAAATCCTCCCACCCCCCTTTGCAATCCCCCGCATTTTCGCTATAATTGCGCCGTGCGAAAAATCACATTCATCGCGCTCGGTTGGCTGATCGCCGGGATTGCTCTGCACAGTTTTACCTCCGCGCCGACCTTTGCCGCGACGATCACCGCAACCGCGACGCGCGCGCTCACACCAACACCAACTTTCGCACCGACATTGACCATCACTGCGACGCGGCGCGTAACCATCACCGCGACGATCACGCCGACCGCGACGCCACTCGCGCAACCCACCGCGCGCGCGAACCTTGCGCTCGATTCGCGCGCACTCGCGATTGACACTCTGCGCGGGCGCGCGTATGGCGGCGGGCAAATCAAGATCACGCAACTCGTCGCGGATGAAATCGCGTTTCAACGCGTGCTGATCGAATATCCGTCCGACGGTTTGAAAATTACCGGGATGATGAACATTCCGCGCGGCGCGCCGCCGTTCCCGGTCGTGATTTTGAATCACGGGTATTTCAAGCCCGGCGAGTACAAAACCGGCGATGGCACGCAACGCGCGGCGGATGAATTTGCGCGACGCGGTTATCTCACGATCGCGCCGGATTATCGCTGTTATGCCGGTTCGCAGTGCGCGTCGAATCCGCTCTACATCGGTTACGCGGTGGATGTGCTGAATGTGATCGCGGCGTTGTGGGGCTTGCCGTACGCGGACGCGACGCGCGTCGGCATTTGGGGACACAGTATGGGCGGGCAAGTTTCTTTGCGTGTCCTCGCGGTGAACGATTCGATCAAGGTCGCGTCGTTGTACGGCGCGTTGACCGGCGATGATGAAACGCATTACTGTTGGCTCTATGGATGTCGCGCGCCGCTCGTTACGCCCGCGCCGCGCAGTGAACCAGCGTTCGGACAATTGATTCCGGAATTTCTCGAAGGCATTCCCACGCCGCGCGCGTCGTCGGATCGCAACGCGCTCTTGAGTGAAATTTTCAAACGCTCTTCGCCCGCGCGATTTTTGCGCTACATCAAAACGCCGATCATTCTGCATCACGGCGAGAAAGATGACATCGTTCCGCTCGCGTGGTCGGTTGAATTATCCGATGCGTTGACCGCGTTGAATAAACCGGTCGCGCTTTATACCTATTCAGACGGCGGACACGTTTTTACCGGTTGGGATTGGCAATTGTTTATGACACGCACGCTGACATACTTTGACGAATATCTCAAACCGCGCGAAATACCGATCACGGTCGAACGGCGCGTGTTACGGCAAGAGCGCGTTGCGTTAGAGTCGAGTTATTGATCGTTTGTAGTTGGCGATTCATCGCCACAAGCGCGCTAAAAGCGCGCACCACAAACGCGAAATATCACGGAGGACATTATGGCAGATGAACGAGTGGCAATCGTAACCGGCAGTGGCAAAGGCATCGGGCGCGGCATCGCGACGCGACTCGCGGCGGAAGGCATCACGATTGTTGTGAATTATCAAAAGGATGAAGTGTCCGCGCGCGAAACGCACGCGCTCGCGCACGCACACGCGCCGCGTTCGCTGACATTGCAGGCGGATGTCGCAACACCGGAAGGTGCAAAACATTTGATCGATCAAACGCTCGCGACATTCGGACGCATTGACATTCTCGTGAACAATGCCGGACCCTTTCTCGTCAAATCGGTTTTCGATACCGAAGTGGATGAATGGCGACGGATCCTGGACGGCAATTTGTCTTCGGCATTTTATTGTATGAAATTTGTTTTGCCGATATTGCGCGCGCAAAAGAGCGGCAATATTGTCAACCTGGGATCGCTCAATGTTGAAACGACGCGCGGCGCGCCGACGACCGCGGCGTACAATGCCGCGAAAACCGGCTTGGTCGTGTTGACGAAATCGGTCGCGCGCAGTGAGGCGCGTTACGGCATTCGCTGTAACCTGGTCAGTCCTGGTTTCATCGAAACCTACGCAACGAGCGAAGCGGATCGCCGCGAACTGCCCAGTCTTGTGCCACTTGGTTCGCTCGGCACGGTGGATGACATCGCGGAATCCGTCGCGTTCCTGGTTTCGGACAAGGCGCGCTACATCACCGGCGCGGTGCTGAATGTGCACGGCGGGTTGTGGGTGTGAGGTAGTCGTCAGTCGTCAGTCGTCAGTCATTCAAAAAAAAGAAACGCAGGAATTTCCTGCGTTCTTTTTTTGGTGAATTATTTACTGTTGACTGTCTATTGTTGACTGTTGACCGACTCACGGAACAAATTTGTTCGTGAACACTTTTGTTACATCAATTTCTTTCGCGATAAATCCCGCGTCCTTCATAAATTTTGCGGACGCCGCCCAATGCGCCGGATCGACAAAGCCCAAGCGCGGATTTTTCCAAAATTCCGCTGTCGCGCGCAAAACGGCTTGCGACACGCGCAAATTTTGTCCGCCGGCTTCCGGCAAACTTTTCACCACGATTTCGAGCGCGTCGTCCGGTTTATCGCGCGCTTCTTGGATGCCGCGCATCAACGCGCTCACGACCGCGCGCACGATTTGCGGTTTGTCCGCCGCGGTCTTTTCGTTCGTCACCAAACCGATCCCCACGAGCCGACTATACTCGCCGACATTGATCACATTGATTTTTTTCCCGGCGAGGCGCAATTGCACCGGCTCGTTGTTCGCGTACCCCGCGGCGGCATCTACCAATCCTTGATCGAGCGCGGCGATTTGCGCGAAACCAATGTCTTGCACTTTGACATCCGACTCTTTGAGATTCGCTTCGTACAACAACGCGCGCCACCCGGTGTACGTCGCGCCAAAAAAACCGGGCAAGCCGATTTTTTTCCCAAAGATACTGATCGGAAACGCGTTGTAATAATTCGCGATATACACGAGCGGAATATCTTTTTCGCGCGCCTGGAGCACTTGATCGCCGCCGAGCATCGCGAAATCTGCTTGCCCCGCGCCAACAAGTTTCACGCCGTCCACTTCAAAGCCCCAACTGTATTTAATTTTAATTCCCTGCTCCGCGAAAAATCCTTTTTGATCCGCGACGTAAAACGGCGCGAACTGCACGTTCGGAATGTAACCCATCACGACGGTAACTTCGGTCAACGCGCGCGGCGCGAGCGTCGCGCTGGGCGCGGTCGGTTGCGGCGCGGGGGTTGGCGCGGTGGCGCACCCGACCAGCATCAATCCGATCAGCGCGATCAAAAATTTGGTGTGCATCATTTATCTCCTCCAACGAATAATGCGGCGTTCAAAAATTGCAACGCCGATGTACAAACCGAGCGCGAGCGCGGACAAGGTGATGACGGTCGCGAAGACGAGCGGCGTGTCGAACGACTTGGTCGCAAAGTTGAGCAAGAACCCCAAGCCGCGATCCGCCCACATCAATTCGACGACGATCACGCCGATCACCGACAGCGTGATGCCGACGCGAATACAGCCGAAGAAAACCGCGAGCGCCGCCGGCATTTCGAGTATCGTGAATACTTGCCACGCGCTTGCGTTATACGAACGCATCAACGCGCGATATTCTTCGCGCACGCTCCGCACGCCGACAATCGTGTTGATCAACATCGGAAAGAAAATGATCAGCGCGGCGATCAGCGCGTTTTGCGCGATGCCGGTGTCAATCCAAATAATGATCAGCGGACCGATCGCGACGAGCGGCACCGCTTGCGCGGCGACGAGGTACGGCGAAACGATTTTTTCGATCAGCGGCGATTTCGCCAACACATAACCAAGCGTGGACGCAAACGCGAACGCGATTCCAAAACCGAGCGCGATCTCGAATAGCGTGATGCCGAGATGACGCGGCAAAATGCCGCGTTGCCAACTCGCGATCCAACTTTCGGCGACGTTCCCCGGCGTCGGCAAAATGTACACCGGATAGCGATTGAGCGTAACGACGGTTTGCCACGCGATCAAAAAAAGCGTGAGCGCGATCGGAATGAGAATGTACTGAATGTGTTTGAGAATCCAGCGTTGCAGATCAAATTCGCCGATCCAATTCGACGCGCGGCGCGTCGTGAGTGACTGATTCATTTCGCTCCCAACTCGCGCAAGGTCGCGCGAATCGCGCGCACGAGTTCGACAAAGCGCGCCAGGTTGCGCGTCTCCGCCGAACGCGGGCGCGGCAGATCAATTTCGATCACGCGACCGATGTGACCCGGTCGCGGCGTGAACACGGCAACGCGATCCGAAAGCAAAACCGCTTCCGCGACACTGTGCGTTACAAACACAATCGTAACGCGCGCGCGTTGCCACAACGTCAACAATTCTTGTCCGAGTCGGTCGCGCGTCATTTCGTCGAGCGCGCCGAACGGTTCGTCCATCAACAAAATCGTCGGACGATACGCGAGCGCGCGCGCAATCGCGACTTGTTGTTGCATCCCGACCGACAGTTCGCGCGGATAGCGCGCCGCGAAATCGCGCAGACGAATCAGGTCGAGCAATTCGGTCGCGCGTTGATCGCGAGCCGCACGCGGCGCACCGATAATCTCCAACGGCAACGCGATGTTGCGCGTGATCGTGCGCCACTCCATCAACGTCGGCGCTTGAAACACAATGCCACACTTGCGCGCGCGGCGCGCCTCCGTCGGTGTGTGTCCATCAATCGTGATTTGTCCCGCGCTCGGCGCGAGCAAATCGCCAATCATTTTGAGCAAGGTAGATTTGCCGCAACCCGATGGACCGATCAGCGAAATAAATTCACCCGCGCGCACATCGAGCGACACTTCGCGCAAAGCCAGGACGCCATCGCGCGGCGCGCCGTATTGTTTGCTCACCGATTCGATTTTGATCAACGTTCCGTTATTCATCACAAAAAATCCTGCCGCGAAAATTTCGGGGCAGGCAGGTATGCCGATGCGCGCGTGGCGGCGCAAAATAAATCCCGATGCAAAAATCGCATCGGGGCATTGCCACACGCGCGCGACGCGCGCATACGCGCGGTCGGCTTGGCTACCTTCTTCCATCCGGACTGTACCGTCGGCGTTGGAATTGCACCAACTCCTGCCTCGTCCTCTGAACGCGAACTCGGCTCGTGGGCTTGATTAGTTGGATAGTTCGTTAGTTCAATAGGGCGTTAGTTAAACTATCGCCCTGTTGAACGATCTAATTATTGCACTAACATTTACCACCGATCGGGAATTGTTCACGGCGTTCGCCGGAACTCACCCTGCCCCGAAGGTGTATTGAGTTGATGCAAGTATAGCGCGAATTTATTCCGTTGTCAAAAGGTTTTGCGGTTCATTCGAGAGGGTGTTATAATGCCCATCGTGCCAAGTTTCAAACTTTCGAAATCTTCAAGATTTCGGAAGTTTGAATCGGATCGAAATTTTTGCGGAGATGAAATGAAGCGACTCGTGATTTTTGTTTTGCCGATTCTCGCGCTGATTGTGATCGCGTGCGCGACGCCGACCAGCGCGCCAAATAATTTGCCAGCACCGACTCGGTTCGCGCCAAGCACGCCAACGTCCGCGCCGACGGCACTCGCGACCGCGACGATCACACCCGAAGCGACGCGCATACCAACACTAACGCCGAGCGCGACGCCGGATGCCAAGCCGATCAAAATCGGCGTGTTGACCGATCAAACCGGCGCGCTGTCGCTTTATGCACCGTTGATCGAAAATGGATTCGCGCTCGGTTTGGAATATGCGACCGATGGAAAAAATAATGTCGCGGGACGCGCGCTCCAAGTGATCGTCAAAGACACCGCGTCGAAACCGGAGGTCGGCGTTCAAGTCGCGCGCGAGCTGATCGAAAAAGAAAATGTGGATGTGTTGATCGGCGTGCCGAGCGCGAGCGTCGCGCTCGCGATTGCCGATCTCGCGAAACAGTATCGCAAAATTTATATCGCGCAACCGACGTTCGCGAATGACTTGTCTGCGAAAAATTTCAATCCGTACGTGTTTCGCACGTCGCGCACGAGCGTCCAAGATTTATCTGCGAGTGGAATCGCGTTTCGAATGATGGGCAGAAGTTTGATCCAAGTCGCGTCTGAAAATCAAATGGGCATCGCGCAAGCCGCCGCGTACTATGCGATTGTCCGCGTGAATGGCGGCTATTTTGTGATCAACGATAATTCGGATCGGCGCGGCGCGATTTTGATTCCGCAAGAAGCGAAAGATTTTACGCCGCTGTTGCAAAAAGTGGTTGAGAGCGGCGCGGACGGCGTGATCGTAACCTGGGCGGGCGCGGGATTCGTGCCATTGTTTACGCAAATGCAACAGGTCGGCATTTTCAAAACGATGAAAGTGTTCACCGGCTTTGGCGACAATCAAACGATCAAAGCCGGCTATGCGGCGGTCGTCGGCGCGACCGGGATCATTCCGTATCACTATACGCTTCCGAAAAATTCGGTCAACGATTGGCTCGCGCAAAAATACAAGGAAAAATTTTCGACGCCGCCGGATGTGTACGTCGAAAGTAGTTTCACTGCCGCGCAAATGCTCGTCGCCGCACTCAAGGCGACGAACGGCAATGCGAACGCGGACGCGTTGATCCCGGTTTTGGAAAAGTTGAGTTTCGACGGACCCAAGGGCAAATCCACCGTGCGCGATTACGATCACGTTTTGCTTCAACCGCTGTACTATGTGAAACTCAAAAACAATGACGATCCCGATTTCAAATTTTTCGATCTGATTTACGAATTGAAATCGGAAGAAACCGCGCCGCCTTGTTTTCTCGAAGGCGAATACAAAAGTCGGTGCCGGTAAAATTGTGCAAAGGGCGGAATGGCAAATGATGGAGTCGAGCCCTTCGACTTGCTCAGGGCAGGCAGTTTACGCGGTGGCTCGCTTGACAAGCAACCCGCTAAAGCGTCGAATCCA
>JACRPR010000129.1 GCA_016223105.1 Chloroflexota bacterium
CGTGGACGGCATTCGTTATATGCTTGAAGCAAGCAAGCGCACGCCGTTGAGCGTTTTCGTGATGGTGCCGTCGTGCGTGCCGGCGACGCATCTCGAAACGAACGGCGGCATTTTGCGCTGGTCGGATCTCATTCAATTCAAAAACGATCCCTGGGTCGTCGGCTTGGGCGAGATGATGAATTATCCCGGCGTATTGAATCGCGACGATAATGTGCTCGACAAATTGCGCGCGTTTTCGGACAAGCGCATTGACGGGCACGCGCCGGGTGTGACCGGGTGCGATCTCGAAGGGTACGTCGCCGCCGGTATTATGAGCGATCACGAGTGCACGACCGTCGAAGAAGCGCGCGAAAAAATTCGGCTCGGAATGCGCGTGATGATTCGCGAAGCATCGAACGCGCGCAACTTGAAAGCATTGCTCCCGGTGATTACGCCCTGGAATGCGCGGCGCATTTTGTTTGTTACCGATGATCGTTTTCCTTCTGATTTGATTGACGAGGGACACATTGATTTTATGGTTCGCACCGCGATTCGCGAAGGACTCGATCCGATCACCGCGATTCAAATCGCGACATTGAACGCCGCCGAGTATTTCAGTTTGCATGATCGCGGCGCGATCGCGCCGGGTCGCCGCGCCGACCTGGTCATCTTTGATAACTTCGAGAAATTGAACATCGAAGCCGTGTATCGCGGCGGACAACTCGTCGCGCGCAATGGACGCGTTCTGCCGCAGGAGCAACCACCCAAGCATCCGCCGGTTCGCAATTCGATGAACGTCAATTGGAGCAAGGTGGATGTGCGATTGCCGGCGAACGGGCATCGCAAAATTCGCGTGATTGGAATTGTGCCGGAGCAAATCGTTACGACGCAAAGCATCGAGGACGCCAAGATCGAAAATGAATTCGCGGTTGCGGATCCATCGCGCGATATTTTAAAGATCGCGGTGATCGAACGGCATCGCAATACCGGCAACGTTGGTTTAGGATTTGTGCGCGGACTCGGTTTGAAACACGGCGCGATTGGATCGTCGGTCGCGCACGATTCGCACAACATCATCGTCGCCGGCGCGAACGATGACGATATGATCACCGCCGCGCGCGCGATTGCCGCGATGCAAGGCGGACTCGTCGCGGTCGCGGATGGGCAAGTGCTGGCGCGCGTCCCGCTACCGATTGCCGGGTTGATGAGCGATCAGCCGCTCGAACGTGTGCGCGAAGAACTCGATGAGTTGGAGGAAGCCGCGGGCGATCTCGGAAGTCATTTGCACGGACCGTTTATGGCGCTCGCGTTCCTGGCTCTGCCGGTGATCCCAGAATTGAAGTTGACTGATCGCGGACTCGTGGATGTGAACAAATTCGATTTCGTCCCGGTGTTTGTTGATTAGTTGGATAGTTGGATAGTTGAATGGTTGACCCGCAACTACTCACAGATGCGCGAAACGCTCGCGCCGTACATCACTTCCGCGCGCGACGTGTTGCCGATTATCGTTACCGTGCCGACCATCGAACAGCGCGAGCCGTTCATCGAAATCGTGCACGCGCGCGACAATGAGATCGTTACCGTGATCGAAGTGATCAGTCCGACGAACAAACTCGCGGGCGATGGGCGCGCGCAATATCGCGAAAAACAACGCCAGATGTTCGAGAGCCGCGTTAACCTGGTCGAGATTGATTTGCTCGCGAGCGGGCAACCGATTGTCGCGATTCCAAAAGAAACGTTGGCGACGGTGCCGGAACATCGTTACCTGATCAGCGTGCATCGCGCGACGCATCGCTATCGTTTCGAGTTGTATCCGATTGCGTTGCCGCAAACACTTCCGCAAGTGCGCGTGCCTCTGCGCGATCCTGATCCCGATGTCGTTTTCGATCTGCAAGAAATTTTTGCTCAATGCTACGCCAATGGCGGATACGCGAATTTGATTGATTATCGCCGACCGCCGCGCGCGCCGCTTTCCGCAAAAGAAGCGGCGTGGGTCAAGCGGTTGTTGAAAAGTGCGTTGACGCGACGACGCACGCACCCCAAGCGAAGCGGAGTCGAAGAACAATCGCGCAAACACAAAGGAGGTGACCATTCGAAAAATTGAAAACGCGCGCGTGAAAAAAACGAATCAATCGAAAAGGAGGATTTCGAAATGACGAAAAAAATTTTGTGGCTCGTGATGATGCTGATCGTCATCGCATCGCTCGCGGCGTGCACCGCGCCAACCGAAGCGCCCAAGCCGACCGCCGCGCCGCCGACCGCCGCACCCAAAGCCGCGGGCATCACGTTCGGCGTCGTGCTTGTCGGACCGTACAATGATCATGGTTGGAGCGAAGCGCATTACCAGGGCGCGCAGTACGTCAAAAGCAAAATGCCCGGCGCCGATTTCATTTATCTTGACAAACTCAACCCGGCAGATCGCGCCGGCACGACGCTCGAACAAGTGGTCAACGATATGAAATCGAAAGGCGTCAAACTCGTGCTGACGACCTCGGACGATTTTCAAACCGACACGCTCGCCGTCGCGCAAAAATTTCCGGAGATGACGCTCATCAATGTTTCCGGCGATCACGCGTGGAAAGACGGCAAAAATTTCAAAGCGCCCGCGAACCTCGGCAACTTTATGGGCAAGATGGAATACATGAAAATGGTTGCCGGCTGTTCCGCCGCCTTGACGACGCAAACCGGCAAGATCGGTTTTCTCGGTCCGCTGATCAACGATGAAACGCGCCGACTCGCGGATGCCGCGTACCTCGGCGCGAAATACTGCTGGACGACGTACGCGAAAAAACCAGCCGGCGATTTGAAATTCGACGTCAAGTGGATCGGCTTTTGGTTCAACATTCCCGGCGTTACGCTCGATCCGACCAAAGTCGCGAATGATTTCTTTAACGCGGGGAACGATGTGGTGATCTCCGGCATTGACACAACCGAGTCGCTTGTCGTCGCGGGACAACGCGCGAAGAAAGGCGAAAAAGTTTGGGCAGTGTCGTACGATTACAAGGAAGGTTGCAAGGAAGCCGAAGAGGTGTGTCTTGGCGTGCCGTACTTTAACTGGGGTCCGCGCTATTTGAAGACGGTGCAAGCGTTCGCCGCTGGAACCTGGAAACAATCCTGGGACTGGGACGGACCGGATTGGAAAGACATTAACAACGCGGACACGAGCGCGGTCGGTTTCACATTCGGCAAAGCGTTGAGCGCGGCGAACAAAACCCAGGTTGAGACGTTCATCAAAGGACTGTCCGACAACAGCATCAACCTGTGGAAAGGCGCGATCAAATTGCAAGACGGAACCGTGTACGTGAAAGACGGCGCGACGGCAACGGATAAAGAAATTTGGTATCTCCCGGCATTGCTCGAAGGAATGACCGGACAGAGCGCGCCAAGTAAATAAAATCGAATGTAGGGGCGACCCTGTGTGGTCGCCCCTCACACGCGGGCAACCCGATGTGGTCGCCCCGTACACGCGGGCAACTATACAGCGGGCAACCACACAGGGTTGCCCCGACAAGGTAATCAATGCGCGTTGAACTAAAAAACATTCACAAACATTTTGGCGCGGTGCACGCGAACAATAATGTCAGCGTTACGATTGAATTGGGTACGA
>JACRPR010000130.1 GCA_016223105.1 Chloroflexota bacterium
CCACACCACGCAAGCCACACATGCCGGCACCCGATCATCCGTGGCGACAGTTTCGCGCGAACACTAAACCGCCGCGCATCCAAAAACCAGGTGACATTTCTATTGAGCAGAAATAGGTGACATTTCTATTTGGTGCTAACACGCGATTTTCAATTGACGATTTTTGTGGCGCGGGCGGCTCGCCCGCATCAGCGCGGCGGACTAGCAGTCCGCGCCACAGATTCTTCGGCTTGAACTTTTTGGAGCGCGGCGACCGCGACCTCGATCATTTTTTCGTCCGGCTCGCGCGTTGTCAGCGATTGCAATGCGAGACTGGGCTTGACGACGAGCCAGCTCAACACCGGATTATTTTTGCGCGCCGCGCTAAATTTGATCAGTTCGTAACTGAGCGCGGCGACGACCGGCACAAGGACGATGCGCGAGATGATTCGCAAAACGAGCGGCGGTTGTCCGAGCAGAGCGAAAACAAAAATCGAAACGACGACGACAGTGAGCAAAAAGCCGGTGCCGCACCGCGGATGCTCTTTGCTAAATTTTTGAATCGAGTCCGGCGTGAGCGGCGCGCCGGCTTCGTCCGCGGCAATCGTTTTGTGTTCCGCGCCGTGATACTGAAACACGCGCCGCACATCGGGAAGCAAACTGATCGCGTAGATGTAAATCAGAAACAAGCTTAATCGAATCGCGCCTTCCAGCACGTTGCTCGCGAGCGAAGTTAAATCGCGATTGACGATCCAATCCGCGAGAAATGGATCCGCGAAATTAACCAGGACGAGCGGCAAAACAAAAAACAAACCGATGCCAAACGTGAGTGAGATCGCGAGCGTGCCGAACGCGAGACCGGCAGGAATCGCGGCGGGCGGCTCTTTCGATCCCGACGATGACGGTGCGGAGTGCGTTGCCTGATGTTCCTTTTGCAATTCTTCCTGCATCGCGATATTCGCGGAATACATCAACATCTTGGTTCCCAGGACAAGCGTATCCCACAAAATTGTCATCGCGCGCAAGAATGGCAACTTGGACCAACGACTCGCGTAAATCGCCGGCGCGATCGGTTCGCTAATTGTGATGATTTCGCCTTTGGGTTCGCGCACCGCGCAGGCAACAAAACGGCGTCCGCGCATCATCACCCCTTCGATCAACGCTTGCCCGCCGTACGAAATTTTTTCGCTCAATGGTTTCACCTCGAATAAAGTGTTGGGATTTTATCGCATCGGCGCGGATGTGTCAAACAATAAACCCAAAGTGCTGTGGACACTTTGGGTTTGCGAATCAATCCATCGGCGGATGCCACCCCACTTGAATCCAATACGCGCGCACTTGAATCGCGTCGAGGTCATCGCTTAAATGCAACGCTTCAACTGTTGCGCGTCCAATCGCGGTTGAACCGATCACACGCAAGCCATCTTCACTCCAACGAAAATGTTCGTCCCAGGTTTGGGTACGCGGATTAAACAATAGCTGGATCGTATTTGTGATTGGATCACGCGCACTTGTTTTATCGCTCTTGTGCCGATTGCAAATCGGGCAAGCTAGCCACAAGTTCGATTCATCGTCCGTCCCGCCTTGCGCGAGTGGAATGATGTGTTCGATTTCCAAACGCGCCATCACCAAACGCTGGGGACTCTGACAATAACCGCACCGATTGCGCGCAGTCGCGCGCACGCGTTCCGCCAATTCATCAGAGATGCGCGTCACGATGCAACCGGATATAACGATGCGCGAAGACCGCGCCGCACTGCAACCTGGATCGCTTGCGCTTTGCGAACGAGTCCGCGCCGGTAAATTTGCATCAATTCATCCAAGCGCGTTTGATGCGTTGAATCAAGCAATCCTTCGCGATTCTCCGCGAGCAAATCGGACAGTTCTTGCTGTTGTCTTTCGCTCATTTGCATTTCGCACAAAACGAGCAAATCATCATCCGGCAATGTTTCCACCGGGATTTCTTCCGCCGCCCAATCCAACCAACGGGTTAGCACTTCTTCAACGCGTTGATGCGTTCGCGCGGCGACATCATTCGCGCGCCGCATCGCTTGTTCCGGCACGGCAATCGTGATCAAGGTTCCGTTCATAGTCCCTCCGCCTCACAGTATAGCGTTTGTGATTTGCTCTGTCAATTGCAAATTTGAATTGCCGCGCATCTCTGCTATAATGCCGCGCATGTTGAATCAAAACAATGATCCTCTGGCGCGCGCAGTTCACGCTTTATTGCTCGCGCAAAAACAAACGCTCGCGCTTGCCGAGTCGTGCACCGGC
Organism: Chloroflexota bacterium; assembly: GCA_016223105.1. GTDB lineage: Bacteria > Chloroflexota > Anaerolineae > UBA4142 > UBA4142 > JACRPR01. The sequence continues at coordinate 2,254 of JACRPR010000130.1, forward strand.
GGATTGATCACGCATCGGCTCACGAATTTGCCCGGCAGTTCCGCGTACTTGATCGCCGCCGTGATCGCGTACGCGTACGAAGCCAAAGTCGCCGCGCTCGGCGTGTCCTGGGATACACTCCACGAGTACGGCGCGGTCAGTCCGCAAGTCGCGCGCGAAATGGCGCGTGGTGCGCGCGAACGATTTTCTTCCTCGCTCGGCGTCGCGGTAACCGGCATCGCGGGTCCGGGCGGAAGCACGCCGGAAAAACCGGTCGGACTGACGTACATCGCGCTCGCGAGTCCGGGAGATGTGATCATCGAACGCTACGTCTGGCAAGGCGACCGCGAACAAAACAAAACGCAGAGCGCGGACGCGGTGTTGCAATTGTTACAGCGTTACCTCACGAAAAGTAATTCGTAATTCACAATTCAAAAAGTTCGGCGCGAATTCCGAATTACGAATTACGAATTTTGAATTTCAAGGAGCCCCATTGGACATTTTCCAAGCCATCATCCTCGGCATCGTACAAGGTCTCACCGAGTTTGCGCCGGTGTCGTCGTCCGCGCATCTCGTGCTCACGCCGTATTTTTTGGGCTGGCAAAAACCAGGTCTCGCGTTTGACACGACTCTGCATCTCGGCACGCTCGCGGCAGTCGTCATTTATTTTTGGCGCGATGTGATCGCACTCGCGCGCGCGTTCAGCGCGTCGTTGATCGAGCGGCGCATCGCGGGTGATTCGATGCGCGCGCTCGCGTGGCTCGTCATTCTCGGCACACTGCCCGCGGTGATCGCCGGTCTCTTGCTCGAAAGTTTTTTCGAGAGTTTGTTTCAGCAACCTGGTTGGGTCGGATTTTTCTTGCTCATCACCGGCACGCTTCTGTTCGCGACCGAACGCGTGCCGCGATCTGCGCGCGCGTTGGAAACGATCACCTGGCGCGACGCGCTCGCGATTGGCATCGCGCAAGCCATCGCGATTTTGCCGGGCATTTCGCGCTCCGGCTCGACGATCGCGATGGGAATGACGCGCGGACTCGAACGCGCGGCGTCCGCGCGATTTTCGTTTCTGCTCTCGATGCCGATCATTCTTGGCGCGGGCGTTTTGCAGTTGTTGAAACTGCGCGCGACGACATTGAACGATTTGGCATTGCCACTCGTGGTTGGCTTCATCGCCGCTGGCATTAGCGGCTATCTCGTGATTCGATTTTTGATGCGCTATTTGAAAAATCGCACACTCGACGCGTTCGCAATTTATTGTTGGATTCTCGGCGCGCTCACGTTGATCGTGTTCTTCGCGGGGTGGCGGTGATTCGTGCGCTCGTTTTGTGCGCGATGTTCCTCGTCGCCTGCGCGCCCGCGACGCCGCGCGCAACGGTTCACCTCAACCTGGTTGGCTCCGATTCGATGCACGCGCTCGCGCAAGCGTTGACCGACGCGTACACGCAACAGCACCCCGAAGTTACGTTCACGCTTCAAACCGCGAACTCGAACGCGGGCTTGCGCGCGGCGAATGAAATTTCCGGCACGCTTGGAATGGTCGCGCGCGCGCTCAAGCCGAACGAGTTGATCGGCACGCGCGCGATTGTGATCGCGCGCGATGGGATCGCGGTAATCGTGAATCGCGCGAATCCGATCAACGCGATTATGCGTTCGCAGATCGCGGAGATTTTCGCCGGGCAGATCGGTGCGTGGCCCCTGGGCTCCATCGCGGGACAACCGATCCTGGTCGTCAGTCGCGAAGAGGGTTCGGGCACGCGCGACGCGTTCGAGCAAATCGTGATGAACGGGCAACGCGTTACGCGCGCGGCGATCCTCTTGCCGAACGAAGCCGCCGTCGTGGATTACGTCGCGCAGAATCCAAACGCGATTGGCTATTGTTCGATGGGCGCGCTCACGTCCCAGGTTACCGCGTTGAGCATTGACGATGTGCCGCTCTCGCAACAAACCGTCGAAGCAAAAAAATATCCGCTCGTGCGCGCGTTTGCGTTCGTCGCGCCAACGACACCCAGCCCCGCGACCCAGGAATTTTTCGCGTTCGTTCTCGGCGCAGAGGGGCAAAAGATTGTCGCGCAAAAGTACGGGCGCGCGCAGTGAAGAACGCGGGGACAGGAAGACGCGGAGCGTGTGGGGAATTGACGCATCCAAATTGACGCGGTAGAATGAATTTTAGAAAAGGACGGTGAGATATGATCGAACAATGGCAATTGAATCAAGTCGTCAAGTTGAGCCAGCAACAACCCGACCTGGTAAGCCGCGCCTTTGATGATTTTTTCCACGCACACAATGATTTGTGGTACGCGGTGGTCGTGGGCGCGTATCTTGATCGCGAGATCAATCTCGGACGCGCGGCAGAGTTGTTAGGATTATCGCGCGCGGAATTGCAGAAACGGTTTGCCACGCAAGGCATTCCATTACGACTCGGCGCGCAAGACATTCAAGATGCGCGCGCAGAATTGCAAGCCATCGAATCGTGGCGGCAATTATGACAATTTTGCTAAACAACACGATCCTCGCGAACTTTTCCGAAATCGCGCGTCCTGACTTGGTGCGTCTCGCGTTTCCACGCGAAGACATCGTAACCGTTGCAACAGTCGTAACCGAACACAAGAATGGTGTGAACGAAGGACATTTTCTCGCGTGTGATTGGAGTTGGCTCGTTGCGCTTTGCAACAGATGATTGGGATGCGCGACGCGTTGCACAACGATTGGGCATTCCAATCACGGGAACGCTGGGCATCTTGGCGATCTTGGTCAAAGATGAAACACTCACGGTCACAGAGGCGGACGCGTTGCTGGCACGAATGATCGCCGCCGGATTTCACGCGCCGGTTCAAAGTATCAAGAACGTATTAACAGGTTAAATCAAATCCGCAATCGCAAATATCGAACTCGTGCGACGGTGAGTAGAACGGCAACCTTAATTTACAACAATTTTACAGCCCCCTAATTCAATCCTTACCCCATCGCGATTATACTGCAAGCAACTCTGAAGGAAGGAGATGCGTATGCAAATCACCCGCCGCGATTTTCTCAAAGACATCACGCTCGCCGCCGCAGTCGTCGGACTGCCGGGCTGGGCGATCAACCTCGACGAAGCGCCGCCCGCCACACTGCGCGCTTCCGCGCCCGCGCCCTACCCCTGGCAATGGACTCCGCCGCAAAACCTGGGACAAGGCAGTCCGACTGTCACCGCGTTGAATCGCATCGCGTTCGGACCGCGTCCCGGCGATTTCGAACGGGTGCAAGCAATCGGCGTAGACACGTACATCGAAGAACAACTCGCGCCCGCGACGATTGACGACAGCGCGCTCGAACAACAACTTGCGAAAAAATATCCCACACTCAAAATGAGCGCGGTCGAACTCTATCAAAATTATCCCCAGCCCGCGCCGGTCTCGCCACAGGAACGCGCGTTTCGCGCGTTTCGCGCCGGCGAGCAAGGCATCAAACCGCAACAATTACCGGGACCGCAAGACGTGATCCAGGAATTGCAAGAGGCGACGATTCTGCGCGCGATTTTCAGTCGCCGTCAATTGCAAGAAACACTCGCGGATCATTGGTCGAATCATTTCGCGATGTTCATTGGCAAGGATGCGGTCAAGTGGATGAAGACGGTGGATGATCGCGAAGTAATTCGTAAACACGCGCTCGGCAAATTTGGCGACATGCTTCTCGCGAGCGCGCAAAGTCCGGCGATGCTCGCCTATCTCGATAATCATCTCAACGTCAAAGGCGTGCCGAACGAAAATTACGCGCGCGAAATTATGGAACTGCACTCGCTCGGCGTAGACGGCGGATACACACAAAAAGATGTGCAAGAACTCGCGCGCGTGTTGACCGGGTGGACGGTCAAACAACCGCGCCGCGCTCTGCTCGGCGGAATGGATTACACCGACGCCGGTCAATTTATTTTCAACGCGAATCAACATGACACCGGCGCGAAAATTGTGCTTGGCGTAAATTTTTCCGGCAAGGACGGCATCAACGAAGGATTGAAAATGGTGGACGTGCTCGCGCATCATCCTTCGACCGCGAAATTTGTGACCAAGCGATTGATTATGCGTTACATCGCGGATACGCCGCCGCCCGATTTGTGGAATCGCGCCGCGCAAACGTTTACGCAAACGAAAGGCGATTTGCGCGCGACGCTCAGCGTGATTTTGCACTCGGATGATTTCAAAAATTCGTTCGCGCAAAAAATCAAACGTCCGTTCGAACTTGTCGCTTCGATGGCGCGCGCGACCGACATGCAAGTTGAAGAGATGCGCCCATTCAACGCGACGATTCGCGCGATGGGGCAAGGACTATTTTTGCTCCTCACGCCCGACGGCTATCCCGATACTGGGACGGCGTGGATCAACACCGGCGCACTGCTCGCGCGTTGGAATCTCGCGCTGATCACCGCGTATGGTCGCGTGCCGCAAGCGAAAGTGGATTTCAAAGCCGCGATGAGTGGCGCGAACATCAAGACCGTCGCGAACGCGGTGGATTTTTGGATCGAGCGCATTTTGCATCGCGCGATCCCGGACAAGGATCGCCAAAAATTGATCGCCGCGCTCGGCGCGAACGCGAACGCGAATTTCGACATCGCGCGCTTGCCCGACTTGGTTGCGCTGATTCTCGCGTCGCCGCATTTTCAATATCGGTAATTGGTAAATGGTAATTGGTAATTACCATTTACTATTTACCACTTACCTTCAACTTGGAGGATACGAATGTTAAACGATACATCTCGCCGCGAATTACTCAAACGCACCGGCATTCTTGCGATGGGTGCGCTCACGTTTCCGAATTCGCTCCGCGTGCCGCGCATCGCGCTCGCGCCAAAGGACGCGCCAACGCGCGGCGATATTCTCGTCTGCATTTTTTTGCGCGGTGCGGCGGACGGACTGAACCTGGTTGTGCCGCATGGCGATAAAAATTATTACGCCGCGCGTTCGACGCTCGCGCTCGCGCAACCGAAAGCGAACAACGATCAAACCGCGATTGACCTCGATGGATTTTTCGGATTGCATCCCGACCTGCGTCCGCTCAAAGAAATTTTTGACGCGCGCCAACTCGCGATTGTTCACGCGGTCGGCTCGCCCGATCCGACGCACTCGCATTTCGACGCGATGGATTATATGGAGCGTGGCACGCCGGGCGACAAGGGCATTCCGACCGGCTGGATCGGACGGCATTTGCAAATGCTCGCGAGTGAAAACAAATCGCCGTTCCGCGCGGTGGGAATGGGCAACCTGGTTCAACAATCTCTGCGCGGTCCTGTGACGGCAACCGCTCTGCAAAGCATCGCCGATTTTCATTTGCAAGGCGACGCGCGCAAAATGCAACAAATTCAAACCGCGCTCGCGTCGTTGTACGAAGGCGATGGATTTATCGAAACGACCGGACAACAAACTTTGCAAGCGATGAACGATCTCGCGAAAATTACATCGGCGAATTACGCGCCGGCGAATGGCGCGAAATATGCCGACTCGCCGTTTGGCAAAGCGTTGCTGAACATCGCGCAGTTGATCAAATCCGGCATCGGCGTCGAGGTCGCGTGCGCTGACCTGGGGGGCTGGGACACGCACGTTCAGCAAGGTAGTGCGGACGGACAAATGGCGCGGCTGATCGAAGAACTCGCAAAAACGCTCGCGGCATTTCACGCGGATTTGCGCGATGAGATGAAGCGCATCACGCTCGTCGCGATGACTGAGTTCGGACGGCGCGTGCAAGAAAATTCAAATCGCGGCACCGATCACGGACACGGGAGCGCAATGTTTGTGATGGGCGGCGGCATCAAGGGCGGCAAGGTGTACGGCGAGTGGCCCGGCTTGGGCAAGGACAATCTGTACGGACCCGGCGATCTCGCGATCACGACGGACTTTCGCGATGTGCTGGGCGAGATCGTACAGAAACGATTGGCAAATTCCGATCTCGCCCAGGTATTCCCAGGTTACAAAACATTCAAATTCAAAGGACTTGCGAACGAACAGACCGCGCGACTCGAACCGCGTTACACGATTGAACTGCCGTTCAACATTCGGATTCCGGTGCCAGCGTAAATAAAAAGACCTGGAAGGTTTTTGAAACCTTCCAGGTCTTTTTTACGCGCGTAATTCTTGAACCAATCGCGCGAGCGCGACATCGAATTGCGCGTCGTCGCTCATATCGAGCCAGAGACGAAAGCGCATTCGCAGAGGCGGATCGCATTTTTCGCGCATCACCGCGAGCAAACGCCGTTCGTGTTGTTCCAAACCCAAATGCTCCGCGAGCAAATTTTCAAACTCGGTAAAGTTGCTCGTGAGGTACGCGGGCGTGAGCACCATCAGGGTATAGCGGCTCGTCTCGACCGCGCGCGCCATTGCCGCGATGAGCGGCTCGCCCAATCGAAAATCGCGGGTGTCAATACACGCGCGAATGACTTCCGCTTCCAAACGCGGAAATAATTTTTGCTGAACCCAGGTTTTGTCCGGGTCGCGTTGGCGGTAACTGAGAAAGACGTCGTAATGAAAATGGTTAGCCATGTCCATGCTCCGTCACCCACGATCCATAGAACACTTCGACCGTCGAAAACGCGCGGTAGCCGTCTTTGGTCGCGCTGATCCGCGCGGTGTATGCGCCCGGTTCGACAAGTTGAAACGGCGCGCGATAAATTCCCGGCGCGTCGCCCGGCTCAAAATTCAAATTGGAAACCAAATCCGATTTGTTTTTTTGAACCATGCCTTCGATCCGCAACCCGATCACCGGCGGTCGGGTGTTCACCTGCACAACTATCGCACCGCTTGTCTCAAAGACATTGGTCTTGAGCGCGTTCAGTGCGGCATCGCGTTCTTGAAACTCGACCCAGATCATCGCCACCTCTCCATTATAAAACTTGGGATGTTTGCACCTTGAACGTCAAGGTTGCCTGACTGCCTGCGCCGAATTGATTCACCAAACCAACGGCGACGGTGTACGCGTCGGTAAAAAATCGTTGGTCAATCGTTTCGTCATAGAGCATCAGCTCGCGTGATTCAGTTGCTTCCAACTGAACTTTGCCGTGGCGAACCGAAACCGGCGCGTGGGTATCGCTTTGATTTCTGATCGCGGCTTCGAGGATTGCACGGTCCGTTTTCGCGGATTGATTTTTCAACCTGACCCGAATCTCGAACGATGCGCCTTCGCGGTACACATCAGCATTCGGTGTGATCGCAAGATCGGTAATCACAATACTCATCGTTACGCTCCTAGCGATCGCGCGGGTTGAAGGGTGTAAACGTAGGATCGCCAATCAATACGTAATGCGGATCGCCCAAAATTTCACCGGCAGTAAGATTGTCCGGCGCGCCCTCGCGCAGATCGCGTTCATACTCGCGGTTTTTGGCGCGGCGGAATGCTTCGCCCAACGACGCGCCGCGCAAATAGAGTTCTTCCAAGATCGCGCCACATTCATTGTGAAAATACGCGACCCCCACCGAACATTGTTGACCCATCGCGCCGCGGCGAATGTTCTGTGCGATGAAAAGATTGCTCAACAAATCGCGCGCTTCTTTTTCGAGTGCGGTGATCGATTTTTTTTCCGCCGCGAGCCCAACCGTGTGAATCGTTTCGATCAAACCCGGCAGAAAGCGCAAGGTTTGCTGGCGATAGCGCATTCGATCAAAAGCGCCGGTCAAACACCCGATGCCGATGAGCACCGGCAGGTTTAGCCACATCGTCGCGTTGTAATCGTCCAGCGTATTGATCACATCGGACAAGCCGCTCGTTTCCGCATGCCCACAATACAAAATCAGATGCGCGCGTTTGAACGCCTCGAGAATCTCTGACCGGTTCTGCGTAATGCGCGTTTTGCCGCAGTACGTTTTTGCCGCGTCAAAACGATTCGCAACCCCGGCAAAATATTCGTCGAGCCGATTTTGTAATTCCGCCGCGTCTGTCGTGGTGCAAATATCGTTTTTCGCGCTGGGATAATCCTCGCTCATCAGCAGTAACGCGGCGTGATTCTCGCGGTCTGTGAAAATCAATTCATCGTAAAATAAATCGCGCGCGATGTACGTCGAGGCATCGGAAACCGTGATGCCAAAAATGCGCCCAACCGCGAGATCCACTTCGGCTTCGTTCACGCCGAGACTGGCATAATGTCTGCCATCGAGTTCGACCCAGGCATCGCTATTGATCGTGGATTGAAATCCAAACGGCATTGCCATTGGAATCGCTTCAGGGCTGGCAATAATTGTGAGATAGCGCGTTTGAATACCCCAATCCGCCGACATGGCGCGTGCGGTCTCTTCGACAAAACGATCAATCGCATGCGGATTACGCGATCGGATTGGCAACACGCGTTCGTATTTCGCCGCCGCGAGCAATGGCGCAACGAGCGAAGCGCCGCCAAACAATTTTTTGATCGAACCGCCAAATTTGAATGCGCGTAACAGCGTTTCATTTTCTTCGTGAATAGAGATTTCAAGATCATTGGGATTCACGAGAATAATTTTATCGCTCAATGTCTCGGCAAGATACGCTTGCTCCAAATCGCCGCGGCTGTGATGAAAAACACATGTCCGCGCGCCGCGCGAAAAATGTGCAACGATGGCTTGGTCCACCTTGCCGACAAAATGGACGTCCTTGCCGTCTGCCGACCAATCACCATAGTAATTTGGATTTTCTTGATCACGCGTTTCTGGATTGAGATTTTTTCGATCCAGATTGCGTTGATCGAGAAATAATACGAGTCCGCGATGGAGCGAGGCGAATGGCGCGGCGACAAGTCCGATCGCATACCCATCATCATTAAACGGCGCGATCACCCATGTATCCCGATCGGCGCGTTGTTCGTCTTGCAAATCGAAAATCGTTTTGGGTGAACGGACAAATTGCATCGGAAATTCTTTTTCTTTGAGCGTGTCGGCAAAGCGTAAGGGCATTTCGTTAATCGGAATCAGCGATAATTGAACCGGTAGTCGGCTCAGCCGCAGAAGAAAATCGAGCGGCGCATCCAAATCCACACCTTGCACGCCTTCCGTATGATAAACCAACACCGGGTTTTTTTGAATTGGACGGTGCGTGCCGGCGCGCGCTAATCGTGCCAAATCAGCATCGCCGTACGTCGAACCATCGGCGGCAACAAACAAGGTCAAGCGTTCGCCCGCGCGCATGGAAATTGGTGGGAGCGACACACATACGGTCGTGTTTGTCGCTCCGCGCGCGCTGATCTTTAAATCGCGTTCGGGTTGAAAAAAGGGGCCAACAAATCCGAGCGCGAGCCGCACCGGTTCGCGTTGAGCCGGACGCGCTTGAAACGTTTGCTCGTGCAATTCACCGAGTGCGCGAGTTTCGTCGTGGCTTGAAAACCCCACCGTGCGCTGATGATCGTCCGCGTTCTGTTGCACCCATTCTGCCGCGTGGAGCGCGATAACTTGAAGCGGATCGCGCGTGGGGAGCTCGGTCCAGACCGCAAGCGGAACAAGACTCAGGACATCGCGCCAGGTGTTGTCACTCACCAAATAGATTTGCCAGCCCATAACTTTATCGACCCGCGCACAAAATATCGCAATGTGGTTTCATTTCCGGCGGAGGATTATGACAGTACACATCGCAATAATCGTCCGCGCCTTTCCAAGTCGGAAACCGACAAAGCCCTTGAATTTCACATTCGCCCAACACGGTTTGATAAACGGCAAGCACACCACGCTTTTTCAATCCCGCTGGCAGAGCAGTAGGATCGAATCGCTTGAGATCGCCCAACACCCAAACGATCGGCGCTTCGGGAGTTCCAAAGCGTAGAATCCCTTGCCCTTTGATCGTGTCCTTATCGGCGTCAGTTTGTTTGTCTTTGGACCGATCATAATACTTGTAGTAAAACTGCATCCCCGCGCCTTCAGTGGTCGGCGCAATCAGCAATCCGATCAAATTTGCGGTTGGCAGATCAGTATTGTCGCCCTCTGTAGATTTGCGGATCGCCGTAACATTCAAGCAAAAATCGGACAAGGGAAATGGAAAGTACGCCAGCGTGTCTTGCGGATCGTTTTTCTTCCGCACAATTGTAATCCGGTCAAGTCGTAATTCGTTCGCCACAACTCCTCCTTTCAATAACCCGGGATCAGATTTGTAGATCAAGTGCAATCAGCCGATAAACGCCTCCCTTCATTTACCTTCCAACCACGCGCGTTCTGAGGATGACGGTGTCCAATTCCAAAAACCGTTTTCCGTCGCCGCATGCGCGAACGCGTTCTTGCGATCTCCAAACGCAACCCGCCCAACAAGGATCGAATTTTCTAATTTGCTACCGTGACCAATCTCTAGGGATCGAAACTGATCATCGCGTTGCTGAATCAATTTGATGCTTCCATCCACGCCGCTCGCGATCACGCTATTGGGTGCGCGTACGTCTACGGCGAACGTCGCGATTTTTCGATCATCAATGCGCCGCGCGGCAAAGCGATCGTCTTTGCGTTGCAGATAATACAAACCGCCATACGTTCCCACATACAGTTCAGCCGCATCGGTTGGGCGCGGCACGATTCGCAAGAGCCGGTCAAAAGGCGCGAGGGAATCATCACTCTGCCAATTCGCCGCGCCGTTCGCGCTATAGAAAATTTTTTCGCGCGTCGCCGCGTAAAGGATCGTGGCGCGGTCATTGACGCGCGCAATCGCGATCGTTGCGAGTCCGGCTTCCGCGCCGGGCACGCGCATCGTTTGCCAACTCGTGCCGCGATCTCGGCTAATGTACAGATTCGGATCGCCGCCGTCGCAAGCATACAAGATGTTTGCATCGAGCGGATCAACAACCAGGTCGGTAATCTCTTTCGCGCCCGGCACGCGCGCCAATTCGTTCCAGCGCGCGCCCTGATCCTCACTGCGAAACACGCGTCCGCCTTGCGCGCCGATAAACACCGAGTCCTGGATCGCCGCCAACGATTGCGCCTCGCCCCCAATGTCCGCAAACGATAAAACAGTTTGCCAGTGCGCGCCCCAATCACTGCTTTTGAAAACCCCTTGATTACGTGTTGCCGCATAAAGGATTTTCGAATCGCGCGCATCGCTCTGGATCGCCGTAATAAATGCTTTGAGGTTTTCCCCGCGCGTCCAGATTCCAGGCGGCTCAGGTGTCGCAAAAATCCAGGTCTGCGTTACAAACATCCCCGCGAGTGTAAAGAGCGTGACGCCAAACACAAACGCGAGCATCATAAATCCCGCGCGTACAACCGTTTGCCGCCGTCGCGCGCGCTGTTCCAGCTTAATCGCGTTTCGGCTCGCCGCGAGAAAGTCTTGTTCGCGCGCGGTCAGATCGCGCGCGTGCGATTCAAACGCGTCCACCTGCTTGAGCTGACTCGCGGAGTACAGATAACCGGGATCGCGCGAACGTTCGACCCAGGCATCCGCGGCATCTTCCAAACGCCGTTGAATCAACAACCAGGGACGATCGTGTTCGATCCAATCGTGCAACGTGCGCCAACCGGCGATCAACGTTTCGTGCGCGATGTCCACTTGGCGATCTGCGCCTGGCTCGCCGCTGAACGTGAGCAAACGATGTTTGTTAAACAGCTTCAACATTTGCTCAAACGCGATTCGATCATCGCTCGGCAAGCGCAAATCGGTGAGCAATCTTTGGCGGCGCGTGTCCCTGCCGTCCTTGTCCAATCGGACGAGATCCAAAAAAACCCGGCGCGCCATTGCGCGTTGATCAATTTCCAACCCTTCAAGCAATTGGCGGGCGTGAAACTCAATCGCCGCATACAAACCATTCATCCGTGCGCCCACCGCTTCCGTTGGCATCAGTTTATCGTACGCATACGTTCCCAAATAATTGTGATCGAGATGTTCCCACAGCAGAACGAGCGTCTCTTGAACGAACGGCATAATGCCGGGTTCATCGCCCGCGTCCGCCATCAAGCGTTCGATCAATGCTGGTTCGATAAATACGTGAACCGCTTCCGCCGGTTTGAGAATCGCCTCGCGCAAAGCATTGCCCTTGAGTCGCACGATTTCAAAACGATGCGCTTGAATCTCATGCCACAACCGGGATTCCATCATTGCTGGATAAAAGTCGGAACGCGCGGTTAAAACAATATAGCAATTTGGAATTTGGATGAGATCAAGCAAGGCGGTTTGAAACTCGTTTACCTCTGCGCGCGCGGTGAACATTTCTTCAAACTGATCTACGATCAACAAAACCTGGTGCGCGCTCGGTTTGGATGCGATCAGGCGCGCGATGGTTTGCGCCGGGACAGCAAGATCATCGCCCACCGCCGCGCGCAAATTCGTCAGCGGCGCATCCTTCGGGCGCATCTCGCGCACTACCCACTCGCCCGCGCCGACAAGATTGGTCTTGCCAAGTTTGGGCACAAGTCCCGCCGACACGAGCGACGATTTGCCGCAACCGGATGATCCGATAATCGCGAGGAACGGATACGCGCGCAAATGTCTGAGCATCGCTTGGATTTCATCTTCCCGCCCAAAAAATTGCTGGTGATTCTTTTCTTCGAATTTTTTCATCCCAGGATACGGACAGGGGGCTTGGCGCGCCGGCGCGCGCACAATTGGTCCTACGAGTTCGCACAGGCGCTCAACGATTTTATCCCAGTTCGCCTGCGCGCGCGCGTCGAGCGGCATGAGCATATTCAACCAGGTCGGAAGTTTTGCATTGTCGAGGATGATCGGAATGAGGGGCCACTTGGATTCTTCGATGCCGTAAAATTGCGTGAGGAGCGCGGTAAATTGCGCGAGGTCGTCAGAGTGATAAGCCGAGGAAAGCACGATAAGAATGTGCGCGCTATGCTCAACCGCATATTGCAATTGAAGCACACGCGGTTCGCCGGGCGTGAACGCCGCTTCAGAGTGGTACCTGATGCTCGCCTCATTCAAAGCACGCATCAGATAATTTTCAACCCAACCACAATTGGCTTGGGGGTAAGCGATGAAAAAATCCCAACCGCGCGCTGTCCGGTTCGTCATTCGATCAAACCGCCTTTGCGCTACGCCAAAACTTTGGATGAGGAAAAGAATTTTGACCTGGCTTGAATTCGCAACCAGATTCTACGACTGTTCCGCGCGCGTGTCAATAGATGCGCGAAAATTTTCGCGCGCGACCTGGTTTTGATCTGCGTTTGAACATCTGGTCAGTCGCAAAATGAAAAGACCCGAAGGGTTCGCTTTGCGAAAACCCTTCGGGTCTTTTCATTTGCTCCAATCCATCATCCGTTCGTTTTCAAAATCAAAGCGCAGTTGAATCGAGTCGGTTATATTTTTCAAAACCTGGCGCGTATTCGAGCCATCCGCGTTCATCACAAAAAATTCCCACTTGCCGTTGCGATCCGACATGAACAAAATTTGTTTGCCGTCGGGCGACCAGACCGGCGCGACATTGTGCCAACGAATTCCAAAAAATGTGTAAAGAATCGCGTTGGGTTGCGTAATCGCGATTGCCACGCCGCCGTCTGCGCTCACCAAGTTGATCTCCCAACGATCATGCGCGCGTTGAATGAACGCGACGCGCGATCCATCGGGACTCGTCATGGTTTGTTGAAGCGGCGGCAGGTGCAAAATCGGAAGCACGGCTTGTTTGCCGGTGTCATAGTACGTGCCGGTCGGTCCCATCACGAGCGACGCGGAACCGGTGAGAATGTTCGTCGCCATAATGCCGTACTGCGGATCAACATATACAAGCGTCGCGCCATCGTTTTTCCAACTCGGCGCGTAACACAAACGCGAACATTGCGGCTCGGTAAGCACCGTGCGCGTGGTTTCGGCGTCAATCACTTTGTTGAGTTCGATCAAGCCCAGTTTCCACAGCGGCTGATTATTCGTCGCGGGCTTGTCTTGCGTGAACGCGATAAATTTTCCATCGGGACTCCAACGCGGCGAACGAATTTTTGGCGAACCAAAAATCAATCGCTCGTTCGATCCATCCGCGTTGATCACAAACAAACCAGGATTGATATTGCTCCATCGCGCGAACGCGATCTGTTTTCCGTCCGGCGAAAATGCCGGGTCAATCCCATCGGTAACAATTCGCAGATCGGAACCATCGCCATTGACTGTGTAGATCATTCCGCCAATCGCACCCTGAAAAACAATTTTGCCTTGGAGCGTCCCGGTCGGCACCGGCGTCGCGGCGAACGCGGGTGGCACGATCGCGGTCGGCGTCGGTGGCAGAGCGGTTGGGATGTTTACCGTGTCGCCGGTCGCAGTGAGGAGAAACGGAATCGCGACCTGGTTTTTGTTGGTGATGACGGCAAAGTATTTGCCCGATGTGTTGAACGATCCGAACCAGTACAGGTCGCGCGTATATTCGCCAGTGCGCGTGTCGCGATACGGCGTGCCACGTCCGACCGGCTCAATCGTTTGATCGCGTAACCAATCAATCGCTTGCGCGGGCGTGTAGATCGAAAGATACATTTCGCCGATGCCGTTCGTGTTCACGGTGAGCGCGGCTTTGGAACGCACGCGATCCGCGCCGTAATCAAAATAAAACCAGAGCGACGAATTTGGCGCGATCGTTTGCCAATCGCCGGGAATCGGCAGAGGATCGTTTGGGCTTGAGCCGGTCGGCGCGCCGGCAAAAATGCGCGGTGCGATCAACGAGCCGAACAGCATCGCGAGAAAAATAAAAAATAAAATTTTCCAAGAACGATTCATCATCCACTCGCATAGACCTTCCAGGTCTTGCGACCTGGAAGGTCTTGTTCACAGATTAGCGTCTGCCGCCCGGTCGTCCGGGAACTTGTCCACCCGGCACACCAGGTTTGCCAAAGAACCCAAAGCCGCGACCGTTGAGATCAATGTTTTCCGGTTTGATGTTGGCTTTCAACGCGTCGGCTTGCGCTTGGCTGATTTTACCATCTTTGACGGCTTGGTCAAGCGCGGCTTTTTGCGCGTCCGCGATCGCGGTGCGAAGTTTTGCAACGTCCACATTTTTTTCGCGCGCGAGATCGAGAAGTGTTTTGCTTCGCAACGCGGTCGCGAGATCCGCGGTCGTCATTCCGAACGTTTTTGCCGCGGCATCTTGCGCCGCAGTCGCGAGAATCGCGCGTGGATCATTCGCGGGCGTGCCGCGTCCACTGAATCCTCCGAACGGCGCGACATTCTGCCCGCGCTGGATCATCGCGTCGGCTTGTTGTTGCGTGAGCAATCCTTCTTTCACCGCTTGCGTCGCCGCGTCCTTGTTCGCATCGGTCATTGCTTGTTTTAGTTTCTCGACCGTCGTGCCAAGTTTTTGCGCGAGCGCGCTCAAGTACAGATCCGCGAACGTTTTGCCGGTCGTCGGCGTGGGCGTTTGCGCGAGCGCAATCGTGCCGCCGATCCCCGCCACGAGCATCACCACCACGAGCGCACTCGCGATGATCAATTTGAATTTGGTTGACATTCTATCCTCCTAAATTTTTTGTGCGGAGCAAAAGTCGAGTCAAACGTTGGTGCGATTTATTCGACTATCTGCTCACCTCCTTGAAAACGCAGAGCAAACATCTGTCATTGCGAGCGATGTCTGCAAAGCAATCTCCACGTAACAATATAGAGATTGCTTCGTCGCGAACAACGCTCCTCGCAATGACAACTCATTCGTACCGCAACGCATCAATCGGATGCAAACTCGCGGCGCGATTTGCCGGATAACTGCCAAAGAACAATCCGACGCCGGCGGAAAAAATCACCGCGAGCAAAACCGCGTCGAGATCAACAACGGTGTTCAATGTAGTCGTGCCCATTTGAAAACCGGAAATCAGTCGCGCGATCAACGCGCCGAACAAAATTCCGAGGATGCCGCCGGAGAAACTGAGAATCACCGCCTCGGTTAAAAACTGAACCATAATGTCGCTCTTGCGCGCGCCAATCGCTTTGCGAATTCCAATCTCGCGCGTGCGTTCCGTCACCGAGACGAGCATAATGTTCATAATGCCGATGCCGCCAACGATCAACGAAATCGCCGCGACGCCGCCGAGAAAGATCGTGAGTGTGCCGGTAACCTGGTTCGCGGTGTTCAAAATGTCTTGCTGGCTTTGAATACTAAAATCATCTTGAAATTGAACGCGATGGCGTTCGCGCAAAACATTGCTAATGTCCTGTACGACCGCGTCTTGCAGAGACGCATCGGTGATTTTGACGTTGATCACCGAGACCGAGTTGCCGCCGCGAAATTGTCCGCCGCGATTCAATCGGCTCAACGCGGTGGTGAGCGGCACGTACACTTGCGAATCCACATTCATAAACCCCGTGCCACCCTTTGCTTCCATCACGCCGATCACGCGAAAGTTTTGATTGTTGACACGCACCATTTGCCCAATGGGATCCGCGGTGTCGAACAATGTCGTCGCGACTCCCGCGCCCAGCACGATGACCGCCGCGCGCGTCGTTACGTTCGCGTCTGAAATAAATTCGCCGGTCGCGAGCGTCGTGTTCATTGCATCCAGATATTCCGGCGTAATGCCCAGGACGCGTCCGTTCGTGTTGTTGCCGAGATACGCGAGTTGTCCGAAACTTTCCACTTGCGGCGCGACGCCAACAATGTTCGGCAAACCGATCAACGCCTCCGCGTCTTCGAGCGTCAATGTCGCCGCCGAACCTTGCGCGGTTTGCACACCGGCTTCGCGCGTCGAACCAGGTCGGATGTAGAGCAAGTTCGTGCCGATGCTCGTGATCTGACTCGTGATCGCGACCTGCGCGCCGCGTCCGATGGACAACATCGCGATCACCGCCATCACGCCGATAATGATGCCGAGCATCGTCAAACTGGCGCGTAATTTATTCGCGCTCAAACTGCGTAGCGCAATTCGCAAACTTTCAAAAAATGTCATTCTGTCTTTCTGTTTGTTAGTTGGATGGTTGGATAGTTGGCTAGTTGAATAGTTCGATGCGAACAGTGCAACTAACCAACTATGCAACTATCCAACTACGCAACGATTTGTCCATCACTCATTCGAATCGCGCGTTGCGTTTGCGCGGCGATGTTCGCATCGTGCGTAACGAGAATCACCGTCAAGCCCTGGTCGCGATTGAGCGATTTGAAAATGTTCATAATCTCGACGCCCGATTTCGAATCGAGATTGCCGGTCGGTTCGTCCGCGAGGATGATGCTAGGATTGTTGACGAGCGCGCGCGCGATCGCGACGCGTTGTTGTTGACCGCCGGACAATTCGTTCGGGCGATGATGCACGCGATCACCCAAACCGACCGCGTACAATGCCGCGCGCGCGCGTTTTGTGCGATCCGCCGCGCCCGCGTACACCATCGGCAGTTCGACCTGGTCGATTGCGGGCGTGCGCGGCAAAAGATTGAATTGTTGAAACACAAATCCGATTTTCTTGTTACGGATCGCGGCTTGTTGATCGTCGCTCATCGCGGACACATCCATTCCATCCAAACGATACGTGCCGCTCGTCGGCGTATCCAAACATCCGATCACATTCATCAACGTAGATTTGCCTGAGCCGGACGGTCCGATAATCGCGACCATTTCGCCTTGCTGAATTTCGAGCGACACGCCATCGAGCGCGGAGACTTGAATATCGCCCATCTGATAAATTTTTTTGACATCTTTGATTTCGATTACGGCAGACACGCGCACCTCTTTTTATCGTCCCAGAAATGGAATCCCGATTCCGCCGGGTTGACCGCCGCCGGACTGACTCGTCGTCGTCGTTTGCGAAATGACGATGACATCGCCCTCGTTCAAACCACTGACGATTTCGATGGACGAATCACTCGACAAGCCGGTGCGAACCGGGACGCTCGTTGGTTTGTCGCCGGACATGACAGTAACGATGCGTTGATTGCCTTGCGAACGCACTGCGCGCGTCGGCACAATCAAAACATTTTCGCGGCTCTCGACAATGATCGAAAGATTACAAGTCATCCCAGGTTTGATCGCGTCGTCCGCGTTCGTGATTGTCAACACGACCGGATAGTTGACGACGCCTTGTGTAACCGTGCCGATGGGACCGACCGCGCTCACTTGCGCGGCGTACGTTTTGCCAGTAAGCGCGTCGAGCGTCATTTGCGCGGTCGCGCCGGATTTAATTTTGGCAATGTCCACTTCGGCGACCGTTACTTTGACTTCGAGTTTGCTCAAGTCCACAATCGTTACCGCCGCGCCCGTGCCAGCCGTATCGCCGACGTTGAAATTCACAACCGAAACCAAGCCCGCGTACGGCGCGGTGATTTTAGTTTTATCGAGATTGCGTTGCGCTTGCTCCAACGCGATTTTTGAATTTTCGAGTGACGCCTCCGCGCTCTTGAGCGCGGCATCGTTGATCGTCGCCGCGTTCGTGTTGTAATTCGCGAGCGCGACCTGGTAATCAATCGTCGCTTGTTGCAGAGTCGCGGCTTGCGAAGTCATCCCGACATCCGGTCGCCACGCGATACGATTGTATTCGCCCTGCGCTTGTTCGAGCGTTACGCGCGCCTTGTCCAACCCAGCGCGCGCGGTCAACAATTTATTCGGATTCAGCGCGTTCTCGATTTTCGCGTTAGCGTAATTCATCTGCGCGGTGGACAAACTGATCTGCGCGTTGCGAAACGCGTACTGCAAATCGGTCGCGTCGAGTTCCATCAAGAGTTGATCTTTTTGCACACGGTCGCCGACTTGCACATTTACTTTGGTCACGCGCCCACTCGTTTGAAACGCGAGCGCGACTTGTTTCGGCGCGGTTACGTTGCCCGCCGCGCTCACCGTCGCGACGAGCGAGCCGCGTTGCACGGTCGCGGTTTGCGTGCGCGCCGTCGTCGTTGTCGCCGGTTTGTTTTGCGTTTGCCAATAGTACACGCCGCCCGCGATCACAATCGTCAGCGCGATCAAAATAATCAAAATCCGTTTCATCGTGTCATCTCCAATCGTTCATCCCAACGCCAAATATACTTGGCGCGTATTAGAAAATCCCAAGCGGAAACTGAGAGGATGCTGAGAGTCGCGCGACGTTTTTTCACAGCGTCCTCTCAGTTTTCGCGCGATAAAATATGCTATAATCGGCTCTGTAGCGCGGGCGGCTCGCCCGCAATTGGAAGCGGGCGGCTCGCCCGCAATTGGAAGCGGGCGGCCCGCCCGCAATTGGAAGCGGGCGAGCCGCCTGCAATTGGAAGCGGGCGAGCCGCCCGCGCCACAGGGACGAAAATGGCAACAGTGCTCGTCGTTGACGACGATCAAAAACTTGCGAATATGTTGCGGCGCACGCTGACCTACGAGGGCTTTCAAGTTTTCACCGCCGGTGATGGCACTGCCGCGCTCGCGCAAACACAAGCGCAACATCCCGATGTGATCGTGTTGGATTGGATGATGCCCGGGCTGGATGGCATCGGCGTCATCAAACAATTGCGCGCCGCGGATGACAAGACTTTGATCTTGATGTTGACCGCGCGCGACGCGGTCGAAGATCGTGTGCAGGGCTTGGAAACCGGCGCGGACGATTATCTCGCGAAACCATTCGCGCCGGCAGAATTGTTGGCGCGCTTGCACGCGCTTTTGCGGCGTCCCGCCGTCGTTACCAAAAATGAATCGCTCGCGTATTCCGATCTTTTTCTCGATCCGATCACGCGCGAAACGCGCCGCGGCACTCGCGCGTTTGAATTGACCTCGAAAGAATTTGATCTCTTGCATTTTTTACTGCGCCACCCGCGCCAGGTTCTGCGCCGCGAACAAATTCTTCAAGAAGTGTGGGGGTATGATTTTGGCGGCGAGGACAATGTGCTTGAAGTGTACATCGGCTATCTGCGAAAAAAATTAGAAGCCGGCGGCGAACCGCGTTTGATTCAAACTGTCCGTGCAGTTGGCTATGTCTTACGAGAAGATAGTTAAATAGTTGGAGAGTTGGATAGTTGGTTAGTTGGTTAGTTGGGTTGTTCGATTGTGGCACGATGCAACTATGTAACTATTCAACTATTCAACTATTCAACTATCCAACTATCCAACTAACCAACTCTCCAACTAACAAACTAAAATGTCAATTCGTCTCCGCCTCACTTTTTTATACAGCGCGATTCTCGCGCTCACCTTGATCGCGTTTAGCGCGACGTTGTATTTCGCGCAAAGCCGGTTTACGTTCGACGCGATCAAGGCGACGCTCATGCGCCAAGCCGAAGGATACGCGAATCTCGAACGACGATTCCCGCGCCGCCCCGACGAACGCCGCCCCGATGAAGCACCTACCTTCACGCCCACATTACCAGGTCGTTGGACGCAAACGCGCAATCCCGATGGCACGCTCGCCGCGCGCAGTGCCGATCTCAGCGACACGGCTCTGCCGCTGGGCGATGCCGGTTTGAAAATCGTGCAAGGCGGCGCGGTGTGGTTTGAAACCACACGCCTTGACGATGAACCCTTGTTGATCTACAGCCAACCGATTTTTGTGCAAGAGCGTTTTGTGCGAATCGTTCAAGTCGCCGCGTCAATGCAAGAGCGCGAACAATCGCTTGGGACATTGCGCGCGATTCTCGCGATTGGCAGTGGCTTGGCGATTCTCGCCGCGTTCGCGATTGGCTGGGCGCTTGCTGGAATGGCGCTCGCGCCGATTCATCGCATCACGCACACCGCGCAAGCGATTGGCGCGGAACGCGATTTCAGTCGCCGCGTGCAACACGCCGGACCGAACGACGAAATCGGACAACTCGCGATCACGTTCAACGCGATGTTGACCGAACTCGAATCCGCGTTTCGCCAAATCGAACAATCTCTGCAAACGCAACGACGCTTTGTCGCGGACGCGTCGCACGAACTTCGCACACCACTCACCACGATTCGCGGCAACATTGAATTGCTCCGCCGCGATCCGCCGCTCGACGCGCAAGAACGCGCGGAAATTCTCATTGATACAAAAGATGAAACCGAACGGTTGATTCGGCTCGTGAATCAATTGCTCGTGCTTGCGCGCGCGGATGCCGGGCACACGTTGCGCCGCGAATCGGTCGCGCTCGCGCCGCTGATCGAAGATGTGTGCCGCCAATGCAAATCGCTCGCGCCGGATCGCGCGATCCAAATTGACGTTGTGCGCGACGCGAGCGTGATCGGCGACCGCGACGCGCTTAAACAAGTTTTGCTCATCCTGGTTGACAACGCGCTCGCGCACACGCCGGCGCACGCGGCAATCGCATTGACCAGCGCGTCCACCGACACGCGCGTTTCAATCGCGGTGCGCGATACCGGACCGGGCATTGCGCTGGAAATTTTGCCGCACATCTTTGAACGCTTTTTCCGCGCGGACCTTTCGCGCAGTCGCGGCGGCGCGGGACTTGGTCTGTCCATCGCGAAAGAATTGATTGAAGCGCAAGGCGGCACACTCAACGTTGCAAGTCAAATCGGCAATGGAAGCACGTTCACGGTCGCGTTGCCGCGCGGTTGAGTGGCGCGGGCTTTGCTTGCGTACCCGCCCTGCGGCTTGAAAAGCCGCGCCACACTGGATTGACACTAAAAACATTCTGCATAAGATTAGCGCACGAATAAACCCAACATCGTTTGCGAGGAGGCATCGGAATGGCACGACGGCAAGTCATTTTTTTTATTTTTTGTTTGCTGATTGTTTTAAGTTTAATCGCGACCGCGTGCGAAACCGCGACACCGACGAGCGCGCCGCGCGCGCAACCCACCATCGCGAGCGCGCCTAGTCCCGCCGCGAATCAAACGCCCGGCGCGCGACCTGCCGGTGATGCAACACCCGGCGCGCGTCCGACCGGCGGCGTTCCCGGCGGTCAACCGCCCACTTCGCCGGTTGCGCGCACAACCGTCAATCGCATTCGCGCGACCGGCAACCTGGTTTCCGCGAATCAAGCGACGCTCGCGTTTCAAGCCGGCGGACGCGTCAAAGAAATCAAAGTGAAAGAAGGCGACCAGGTCAAAGCCGGAACATTGATCGCCGCGTATGATACGACCGCGCTCGACGCGCAAATTACGCAAGCGCAAGCATCACTCGATTCCGCGAACACCGCGTTGGCGCGCGTGCGCGCGGGTCCGCTTCCCGAAGATGTTACCGTCGCGAAAGTCAATTTGGATCGCGCCAAAGCCGCGGTGGATCAAGCACAGAGCGCGTATGATCGCATCGGCGGCTCGAGCAATCCAACGATTGGTCTCACCTCGCAAGCGCTCAACTTGCAACAAACCACGTTATCGTATCAAGCCGCGCTCGCGCAATACTCACTCGCGATCAATCGCCCGACCGCGTCGGAATTAAAAGCCGCCGAAGCGACGGTCGCGCAAGCGCAAGCCGCGCTTGAAACCGCCAAGGTGAACTCATCGAACGCGCGCATCGTCGCGCCGTTCGACGGCACGATCATCTCAATCGCGATCAAGGTCGGTGAGTCTGCAACGACCGGCACCAGCGCGGTAACGCTTGCCGATCTTGCAAAAATGCAAGTCCAGGTCAATGTGGATGAAGTCGCGATTACCTCGATCAAAGTTGGACAGCGCGCGACGATCACGACCGATGCCGCGCTCGGCAAAACATTGAACGGACGCGTTTCCAAAATCGGACTGTTGGCGACCTCAACGAACAACGTCGTTACGATTCCGGTAACGCTGGATATTGACGCGACTGACGCGGCGATTTATCCGGGCTTGAGCGCGACGGTTGAAATTGTGGCAGGACAGTAGGGCATGCACTGTCATTTCGAGCGAAGCGAGAAATCTTTGACGATGCAAATGAGATTTCTCGCTTCGCTCGAAATGACGGAATGATAAGGAGCGATCCGATGAATATAGTAAACGTTTCAATCAAACAACCGGTTTTCGTCACGATGATGATGGCAGTCATTGTCGTCATCGGCATTCTCGGTTATCAACGTTTATCGGTTGATCTGTTTCCCGAAACATCGAACCCGACCGTGTCGGTTTCGACCTCATACTCCGGCGCGGGTCCAGCCGAAGTGCAACGCCAAATCACACAACCGATTGAAGATGCGCTCTCGACCTTGAACGGCGTCGTGAACATTCGCTCGACCTCGCGCGAAAATCAATCGCAAATCAATGTTGAGTTCACGCTCGAAACCGATCCGAAAGCCGCGTTCGAAAATGTGCGCGAGCGCGTTGCGCGCATCCAAAATAGTTTGCCGAACGGCGCAGGACAAGCGACCGTGCAACGTTTCGATGCCTCATCGCAATCGGTGCTCACGTTCCAGGTTACCGATCGCTCCGGCAGAATGCGTTCCTGGGAATTGCGAAACCTGGTCGAGACGCAAATCCAACCGCGCATCGAGCGCGTGGACGGCGTCGCGGATGTGAGCGTCGGCGGCGGCGGGCGTCGCGAGATCGCGGTGAATTTGAATCTCGACGATTTGCGCGCGCATCGCATTGCGCCGTCCCAGGTTACGAGCGTGATTCGCGGCGAAAATATCAGCGTGCCCGGCGGACGCATCACCGAAGGCGAACGCGATTTGTTGATTCGGATGCCCGGCGAATTTACTTCGATTGACGACATTGCGAATCTCACGATTGTAACTTCGCGCGGCGTGCCGCTTCGCATTCGCGACATTGCGACCGTGCAAGATACGATTGCGGAACAAACCTCGTACAGTCGGCTCAATGGCACCGACAGCGTTTCGGTGCAGGTTCGCAAACAATCCGGCTCGAACACCGTGTTGATCGCGGAACGCGCGCGCGCCGAAGTCGAAAAAATCAAAGAAGAATTTAGCGCGCTCACGATTGTCATTTCGAACGATCAATCCACGTTCATCAAAAAATCCATCGAGGATTCGATCTTCGACCTGGTATTGGGCGGCATTTTCGCGTCGCTCGTCGTGCTGTTGTTTTTTCGCAATCTCCGCAACACGCTCGTTACAATTGCCGGTTTGCCGGTGATTATGATCGGCACATTGGCGGCGATGAGCGCGCTCGGCTTGTCGCTGAATATGATGACGCTCCTCGCGCTCTCGCTCGCGGTCGGCTTGGTCTTGGACGATGCGATTGTCGTGCGCGAAAATATCTTTCGGCATATGGAAACCGGCGAAGATCCAAAAATCGCGTCCGCGCGCGGCACGAACGAAGTCGCGCTCTCGGTGGTCGCGATGACGCTCACGATTGTGTCCGTGTTCTTCCCCATCGCGTTCACGACCGGCGCGATTGGACGATTCTATCGCGAGTTTGGTCTCGCGGTTACCGCCGCGGTGTTGATTTCACTTGTCGAAGCATTCACGCTCGCGCCGATGCTTTCGGCGTACTTGTTCAAACGCCAAAAACCAAAACCAGGACACACGCTTGAAGCGGGCGTAACGCATCTCGGTTGGTTGGATCGCGGCTATCGCCGTTTTCTCGCGCTGACGTTAAAACATTCGTACATCGCGGTCGGTGTCACAATTGCCGTGTTCATTCTGCTCGCGATTGCCGCGCCGCGAATGGAATTGTCATTTTTGCCGCGACTCGACAACGCGAACTTTCAAGTGGGTTTGAACTTGACTGCCGGCACAACGCTCGCGGTAACCGACGCGCAAGCGCGCCAAATCGAAGCCGCGTTGCTCACCGTGCCGGGTGTGGACAATGTGTTTGCGAATATCGGCGGCAGTGGCTCGGCGGAACGCGCGTCGTTCAACGTGCAAATGAAAGACCTGGGCGCGTTGCGCGCGGTCGAGCCGCTCGTGCGCGAAAAATTGCGCGGGATGCGCGGGGTGAGTTTCAACTTCCAAGGCGGTTTCGGCGGCGGCGGCACTGGCTCGGGCAATCGCCCGATTCAAATCAATTTGCTTTCGCCCGGCTCGCGCGAAGAATTGGATCGCGTCGCGCAAGATGTGATTAACGGAATGGCGGGCATCCCAGGTTTGGCGGACATTGATAAAGGCAACGAACCCGGCAAACCAGAACTGCGAATCATCGTGGATCGCAATAAAGCGTCGCTCTACAATCTCAACACTTCGACGATGGGCGCGACGGTGCGCGCGCTCGTCTCCGGCGAAACCGCGTCGCGCTATCGCGAAACCGGGCGCGAAGCCGACATCGTCGTCCGCCTGCGTCCCGAAGATCGGTCGCGACTCGATGATATTTTGTCGCTCAACATTCAAGCGCCAGGCGGGCAACAAGTTCCGCTCCGCAATCTCGCGACGATTCAAACCAGCACCGGTCCCGCGGTCATCACGCGTTTGAATCGCCAATCGCAAATCAACGTCGGCGCGAATGTGATCGGACGTTCGCAAGCACAAGTTGTCGCGGATATGCGCGCGCGGATGCCGCAACTGCAATTGCCGGTGGATGTAACGTGGCGCTTCGCCGGTCAAGTGCAACAGACCCAGGATTCGCTCAACACCTTGATCGGCACGCTCACGCTGTCCGTGATTTTCATGTATATGATTCTCGCGTCCCAGTTCGGCTCGTTCACGCAACCGATCGTGTTGATGCTGGCTCTGCCGCTCGCGATCATCGGCGCGTTTGGCGCGTTGTTGCTCACGCGCACCGGCGCGGATATGACCGCGGTGATCGGCTTGATCCTGTTGATGGGTCTCGCGGTCAAGAACTCGATCTTGCTCGTGGATTTTGCGAATCGTTTGCGCGCGGAAGGCAAGACGCGCGTCGAAGCATTGCTGATCGCGGGTCCGACGCGCTTGCGTCCGATCTTGATGACAACGATGTCGTTGATCCTGGGAATGTTGCCGGTCTCGCTCGGCTTGGGCGCGGGCGGCAGTTTCCGCGCGCCGATGGCGATTGCAGTCATTGGCGGCTTGATCACTTCGACGTTGTAGACGCTCGTCGTCGTGCCAACATTCTACAACATTTTGATCGCGATTCAAGAACGAATGAAACGCCCGGCACCGGCTTCGCAACCGGCACCGGCACCGGCATCCGAGTAGCAAAGAAACCAGAAGGGTTTGCTAAACCCTTCGGGTCTTTTCTTTCGCATCAAAAAACTCGCGGCACCGTTCACAGCCCTGAATGAGTGCATTGGTAGTTGAAGAAGGGCGAGTAGGAACGTGCCGCGCGACGTTGTATTCTGTTTGCACTATAAACCAGGACGCGCGGATTCACAATCACCCAAGAGTACCGCAAACCTGGTTTTGCGCGAGTACTTTGCTCCTATCAAAATTTTCCGCGTCCAATTAGCGCGCGTCTAACTCGATCAACGTTTGCAGAGCGACGCGCCCGGCATCGGCGAGATATTCTTCGCGCACTTGCGCGAACACATCGTCCGGCGTATGGAGCAAATCGTACTGCCGCGAAAAAAAGATCGTATCAATGCCGACGCGCTGAAACGGTTGATGATCGCTTCCCGCGCCGGAGCCGAGCGAAAAATTGCGCGCGGAAATGTTCAACGTCTGCGCGACCTCGCGCGCGCGTTTGCCGACCGCGCCATCGCCGCCCGCGAGCAGTGGACCCGATCCGCCGCCGAGCATATCAAAGTTGAACATCGCGATTATTTTCGCGCGCGCGTCGCCCGGCAAATTTTCGACGTAATGCCGCGAGCCGTACAAGCCGAGTTCCTCCGCGTCGAATGCGATGAACCGCAGAGTGCTTTGCGTTGGGCGCGGCGCGAGCACGCGCGCGAGTTCGAGCAAAACCGCCGTGCCCGATGCGTTATCGTTCGCGCCCTGCCCTTCCTCGACCGAATCGTAATGCCCGCCCAACACAATCACATTTTCAGTCGCGCCGCGTTTTGTCGCGATGATGTTGCGCGCCGATTTTTTCTCGACGCGCGTTTCGGACGCGATCTTCACAACGATTTTATTTTTGCCCAACTGCGCGAGGAGGTCTTTGCCGTCGTCGCCACTCAATGCCAGCGCGGAAATTTTCGACGGTTCGCCAAGCGTGCCGCCGTAACCGCCGGGCGCGTTGTTGTAAATGATCGCGGCGACCGCGCCCGCGTTCGCGGCGTTCCGGGTTTTTTCCGCGAACGGAAACGTGCCGCGTTGCACCAGCGCAATTTTGCCGGCGATGTTCGCGCGCACAAAATCATCCGGCGCGCCGGTTCCACCAATCGCGACCAGTTCCGCCTCGACTTGCGCCGGCGGGCTGTAGAAAATCGGGCGCGCTTTGATTTCGCGTTTTTCCGGCGCGATCATCTCGACGCGCGTGTCCACGTTCACCCATTGATCGAATGAAAATTCCTGCCGTTCGACAATGTATCCCAGGTTTTGCCAATGCGTCGCGATGTACTCGCCCGCGCGTTTGCCAATCTCGCTTCCCGCGACGCGCGCACCAATATCCAACGCCAACGCGCGATTGTGTTCGAGCGCACGCGCGGAGTCGAACGCGCTCGTTGTGGATGCCGGCGCGAGCGCAACCGTCGGTGCGAGGGTTGACGCGACGGTCGGCGTCGGTTGGCTCGGCGGCGCGCACGCGATCAAACCAAATAAAATTATTGAGACGAGCAATGCTCGATCGATTCGCATTTCAACCTCCTCGACTGACAACAACGAATGTGGAATGAAACGAATTGCCAATAAACAATTTGGATTCGACGCTTCAGCGGGTTGCTTGTCCGAGCGAACCACCGCGTAAACGCTCGAATCCATCGTTTCCAATTCGATCCATTCTTGAATTCGCTATCTTATTCTCCGCGCGTAGAATGAGCGCGCGATGAATGTGCGGTGAGAATCGTTACGGATTTTTGAAAATTTGCGGAAAGATGTAATGACAGGACACGTCCGCAAGCGCGGGCGCGTTATTAAACGCCGCGCTCGCATCAATTCTGCCAAAACCAAAAACATTGTTCGGCACGGCAGACGACGAATCGCCGCCGCATCCTTGCGCGCTCGTGAGATGCAACGCGGTCTGTTGCAAAATCATTTCGGTCGCGTCCACGTTACGCCGCAAGCACGAGTACGCCGACCACAATAACGCGACCGCGCCCGCGACATGCGGCGATGCCATCGAAGTGCCGGACGAAAACACATATTGGTTCGTCGGATAACTCGAACGCACGCTCACACCCGGCGCGACCAAATCCGGTTTGCGGCGATTGCTTCCATCAAGCGTTACCGGACCGCGACTGCTATTGCCAGCGATCCCATCGTTCACATCGGTCGAGCCGACCGTGATCGCGGAATCATAAATCGCCGGTGGATCATTGATGGATGAACAACTCGGACCGGAATTTCCGGCAGAGACCGCCATAAAAATTCCGGCGGCGCGCAAATTATCCATCGCCGCGAGCAAACTATTCGCGGAACACAATTCGGATGGCGGACATCCGTACGAATTTCCGACGACGTGCGGACGCCGATTCGGATCGGGATTCGCGCCGGTTAAATCAGTCGGCGCGAGAAAAAATTGAAAACATTCGATGTACGTGCTGGGACGACCATCGCCCGATTCCATATTGCGACAACCGATCCATTTTGCGCCGGGCGCGACGCCGATGCCATCCGCGCCGACGAGTGTGCCCATCGTGTGCGTGCCATGCCCGAAGCCATCATACGGATACTGCGCCGGAAAATCCGTCGCATCGAACCAATTGCCCCAATGACTGGCCGGGCCGTTGGGATTGTAGCCGCGATAAGCCGCGCGTAAATAATGTTCTGCCCGGTAAAACCACTTGCCCACATCGCCGGCGCGTTGATCTTGTTCACGTTCCATTCGACCGCGTTCAAAACCCGAAGGGTCTCCAAAGACCCTTCGGGTTTGGGGAGTTCGATATGAAATGCGCGATTCGATTCAATCGTCAGCACATCCGCGCGATGTGCGATGGCATCCACGATCGCGCGATCGCCTTCGACCGCGATCACGTTGACGATCCAGTACGCGCGATATTTCGCGCCGAGCGCGTCGAGTTGCGCGCGGAGCGCGGGCTGGGTCACATTCGCAGTCGCGCGCAACGCATCGAACACCGCGACGCCACGCGCGTTGCGATCCACAATGTTTGCGACGCGCGCGCGCGTGTTGACCTGGTTTCGCAGGACGATCAAAAAATGCGCGGTTTCGCCGTTCGCCGTGTCCGCGAGTACGCGCGGATCAATCGTCGCGCGCCCTTCGACTGCGCTCAGGGCGGCAAACACATTTGATTGGGTCGCGCAAAATATCGCAAGTAAAATCAACGGTAAAAAATTTTTCATTTTTGTTCCGCCCAAATTTCCAATATTTTCGCCGCGCTACTCTCCCAGGAAAATCGTCGCAAGTTTTCAAATCCCTTCGCAATCAATTTCGCGCGCAACGCGTCGTCGCGCAGAATGCGTTCCAGCGCGCCAGCCAGCGCGTCCACATCGAGCGGATCGAAAAAGAGCGCGGCATCGCCCGCGGCTTCCGGGAGCGATGAAGTCATCGAGCAAACGACCGGCGTGCCGCACGCGTGCGCTTCGAGCACCGGCAAACCAAAGCCCTCGTGCAAACTGGGAAACGCGAGCACACGCGCGCCGCTAATCAGCGCGGGAAGATCGGCGGCGGGGACGTAATCGAGAAAAGAGATTAGAGATTGGAGATTGAGAGATTGAACATGATCGAAGATTGGCTTATGTAACCAGCCCGGTTTGCCGATGATCAGTAATTGGTAATTGGTAAATGGTAATTTGGAAAATGCGTCGATCAAGCGGTGGTAATTTTTGCGCGGGTGGATCGTGCCAATCGCGAGAATATAGTCGTTGGCTATGCGATAGCGCGCACGAACTTCCGCGAGACGCGCGGGCTCGCGAACCGGTTGATACAACTGCGCGTTGTACGCCGGATAAATCACCGAAATTTTTTCCGGCGCGACGCCGCAAAATTTTACAATATCATCGCGCGTCGCCTCCGAATCGGCAAAGACGCGCGATGCCGCGCGCGCGTTCCAGCGTGTTGCCACGGTGTGATACAAACGTTGCCAGGTCGGATGCGCGTCGGGGAAATGCAAGTGTCCGAGATCGTGAATCGTTACGGTCGAGTCGCGCGGGTGAATCGGGGGCAGAACGTGCGCGGGAATCCACAAACGCGCGGGCGCGCGCGTGAGCATTTCGAACGATAAACGCGCGTGCGTCCACGCGCGCGGAAACGGGATCGCGCGCAGTTCAAAGTTGCGCGTCGCGCCGAAAAAATCGCGCGCGACGTTTGCGCGCGTGTAGAGCCGATACGCGTTGACGCGATCCAACTTCAACAACGCGCGGATCAACTCGCGCGAATAAATTTCCGTGCCGGTCGGCGTCGCGCTTGTCGCGCGACTAGCGTCAATTCCAATCATAGTTTTGTTAGTTGGATAGTTGCATAGTTGAATCGTTGAATCGTTGAATCGTTGACGCGAACTATCCAACTATCCAACTAGGCAACCATTCAACTAACCAACTATTCAACTTTACCGATCACTTTAACAATTTCTTCGACGCTGATCACGCCCACGCGCAAAATGCGCGGCGGGTCGCAGGTTACATCAACAACGGTGGAGGGAACGTTGCCGCGCGTCGCGCCGCCATCCAGGATGAGCGGGATGCGTCCGTTTAATTGCTCTTGCGCTTCGCGCGCAGTCGCGGGATCACGCGCGCCGGAAATGTTCGCACTCGTCGCGGCAAGTGGCGCGCGGAGCGAATCAATCAACGTCCGCGTCGTCGGATGATTTGGCACGCGCACTGCGACGCTCTCGCCGCCCGCGATCAAAATTTTCGGCACGCGCGCGGACGCGGGAACGATCAGCGTAAGCGCGCCGGGCCAAAATTTTGCGGCGAGCAAACGCGCGGCGGGCGGAATTTCGCGCGCGACAAGTTCGAGATCGCGCGTGTCATTCAACAAGTACGGAATCGCTTTATCGCGCGCGCGATTTTTCGCGACGAACAGTTGCTCAATCGCGCGTTCGTTGAATCCGCTCGCACCGACGCCGTACACCGTGTCGGTTGGAAACGCGACCAACTTGCCGGCACGCAACAAGCGGACCGCGTGCCCGAATGCTTGAGTATCGGTAGCAGGAAGAATTTGAGTTTTGATCATTTTTGATTTTTGATTGGCTATGTCATTCCGAACAAAGTGAGGAATCTCCTGTTCGTCGCGCGAGACCCTTCGCTTCGCTCAGGGTGACGCATCAAGTTCAGATTGATTTCGAGAACGCGATCCATTCCTTCGAGATCGCGATGAATTATTGCCGCGCAATGCGGCAGAATTTGTTGCGCGAGTTGGCGCGCGGTGTCGCCCTGCTCTTCTGAAATTTCAAAGAGCGCGGTTGCGCCGCGTTTGGCGCGCGCCTCGATCTGCGCGAGCAAACGCCGCAGAACATCCAAACCATCGTCACCGCCATCAAGCGCGCGACGCGGCTCGAACGCGCGCACTTCGCGCGGCAGTTGATCGAAGCGCGCGCGGGGGATGTACGGTAAATTCGCAACGAGCAGATCGAACGAATCGTGAAAGTGTTCGAGCAAATCGCTTTCGCGAAACTCGACGCGCGATTCGAGATGCAAGCGCGCCGCGTTCATTCGCGCGACCGCGAGCGCGTCCGGCGAAACATCGAGCGCGATCACGCGCGCATCGGGCAAGTGATGCGCGAGCGTCAACGCGATTGCGCCCGATCCCGTGCCGACATCCACAATCGTCGGCGATTCACGCGGCGCGCGTGCAAGCGCGAGTTCGATCAGCGTTTCGGTTTCGTGGCGCGGGATCAACACGCGGCGATCCACTGAAAAATCGAGTTTGTAAAATTCCTGGTGACCCAGGATGTATGCGAGCGGCTCGTTCTGCGCGCGGCGCGCGACGTTCGCGGCGTACTGCGCGGCAATTTCCGGCGCGAGCAGATCATTCAATCGCGCCAATGCCAGCGCGCGCGAAACGCCGAGCGCGTGCGCGAGCAGTAACTCGGCTTGCAGTCGCGCGTCGCGATCATTTATCGTCGCGCCGAGCGCGCGAACCGCGTCGAGCAACGCGTCTTGCGCGATCAATCGAGACCTCCCTCAGAAAGTGTTTTGAAATTCATTCGGGCGATTAAAATCGCGGCGCGCTTCGCGCATAGCAAAACCGACCTTCGTCGGTTCAACATAATCGCCGTAGGGCGATTTCGCCTTGCGTAGACGCGGTTTTCAACCGCCGATCTCGAATCCTAAAACACTCCCTCAACAAAAAAGCGAATTCCATTTTGGGGAATCCGCTCGACTCCGCATCACTGCTTCGCGCCGCCGCGCAGTCGTTCGAGTTCCGCGCGCACACGCGCGAGTTCCGCTTCGGCGCGCGCGGCGCGCGCTTGAGCTTGCTGACGTAACAGTTCAGACTCTTTCGCGCGCGATTCGGCATCGTACCGCAACAATTCGGCTTGCTCGATTTGCGCTTGCATGTCATCTGGTGACGGCAAATACTCGCCGCGCGCCGGAGATCGCCCGCGAGCGGAACATAACTTTCGCCGACCAAACGATAACCGCGCAATGCCGGTTTGAGGTACTCGCCGAGCGGATCGAAAATAAAATATTCGCGCACGCCGAGTTCTTCGTACAACGCGCGCTTGTTGCCCAAATCTTCGCGGCGCGTCCCGGCGGAGGTCAATTCGATCACGACATCCGGCGCTTTGCCCTCCGCCCAAATTTTGTACGTGCGCCGCGCGGGACGTTTCGGCACACCTTTGACGACGAAAATATCCGGCACGACAAACTGAGCCAAATCGCCTTCGACAAAGTACATCAGCATATCAGCGCCGATGTACACGTTTGGATCGTCGCGAAAGAACGCGCGTAGAACTACGAGCAAGTCAACCAATTGCAAAATGTGGATTTCGGTTTCACCCATTGGCTTGCCATCCGATTCGGGATAAAAAATTTCGTTTTTTTGTGGCGCAAGTTGCGCGATCATTTCCCACCTCGCCTGGTATGATATGCGCGACGCGATCAAATGTCAATCGTTGAATTGGAAATTGGAAGTTGGAGGTTGGACGTTTGATCCAACTTCCAATCTCCAACATCCAATTTCATCCCACTCCCGCGCTTTTCAGTTTTTCTGATTGATCTTGCAGAATTAACGCGTCAATAATTTCTTCAATGTCGCCGTCGAGCAAACGCGGCAAATTGTGTGCGGTTAAACCGATGCGATGATCGGTGAGCCGGTCTTGTGGAAAATTGTACGTGCGAATTTTTTCCGCGCGCTCGCCGCTTCCGACTTGGGCGCGCCGCGCTTCGGTCGTTTCGCGTTGTTGCCGTTCGATTTCCATTTCGTACAAGCGCGCGCGCAGAACACCCATCGCGCGAATTTTGTTTTGCAACTGCGAACGCTGATCCTGGCACGCGACGATCAACCCAGTCGGCAAGTGCGTGATACGAACGGCGGTCGCAACTTTTTGCACATTTTGTCCGCCGTGTCCCGACGCGTGAAAAATATCAATTTTGAGATCGTCCGGTTTGATTTCGATTTCCACATCGTCCACTTCCGCCAACACCGCGACGGTCGCGGTCGAAGTGTGGATACGTCCTTGCGCTTCGGTCGCGGGAACGCGCTGAACGCGATGCACACCGCTTTCGAACTTCATTCGCGAGAACGCGCCCTTGCCTTTGATTTCAAACACGACTTCTTTGTAGCCCTTCAAGCCGGTGCGATTCTCGTCCACGAGTTCGGCTTTCCAACCCTTGTCTTCGGCATAGCGCGTGTACATTCGAAACAGATCGGCGGCAAAGAGCGCGGCTTCATCGCCGCCTGTGCCCGCGCGAATTTCGATAAAGACATCTTTATCATCGCGCGGGTCTTTGGGCAACAACAGCAAACGCAATTCCGAATACAAATGGTTTTCGTCCGCTTCCAACTTGGACGCTTCTTCTTTCGCGAGCGCGCGCATTTCCTCGTCCGATTCCTCGCGCGCCATTGCGCGCGTTTTTTCGAGCGCGTCGTGCGTCATCCGATAATCGCGAAACTTGCTGACGATGTTTTCGAGCGTGCTTAGCTCGCGCGTGATTTCGCGCAAGCGCGTCGGATTCGTCGTTACGTCCGGGTCTGCCATTAAATTGTGCAGATCGTCATACCGTTTTTCGATTTGGGCTAGCTTGTCTAACATCCATTCCTCTATTTTCGATTTTTGATTTATGATTTTCGATTGACGCGCGCGATGATAAATGCGATTTCATCCGCGCGCAAGATGATCGTCGCGACGAGATAAACGATTGCGCCGAGCGCGCCGCCGATAATCGCGATGATGATCGCGCCGGATGACGCGAGTAAATTTGTGATCGCGATCAGCGCGATGGTCATCACGAGCGATGCGGCGAGAATGCGCGCGGTCGAAATCGCGATTTGGCGCGCGTCAATGTCACCGAGTCGCCGATGCAAAATCGCGAGCAAGGTCAGCGTTTCGAGAATCGTCGCGATGGAATTGGCGAGCGCGAGTCCGCCGTGCGCGAGCGGCGCGATCAGCGCGATGCTCAGCGCGACATTCAACGCCATCGCGCCGATGCCGACAATGACTGGCGTGCGCGTATCGTGCAGAGCGTAAAACGCGCGCGTGATGATTTCGAGCGCAGAGTGCGCGAACAAACCGAGCGCGAAAAATTGCAGGGCGAACGCGGTGTCGGCAGTCGAGCGCGCAGTGAACTGTCCGCGCTGAAACAAGAGGGCGATGAACGGCGCGCCGAGAATAAACAATCCGACCGATGCCGGGATCGTGAGATACAACGTCGCGCGCAACGCGATTGAAAACGTCGCGCGAAACGCGGCGCGTTCTTGGCGCGCGGTTTGCGCGGATAAAGTTGGAAACACAACTGTTGCGAGCGATTGACCGATCACGCCGACCGGCAACAACATTACGCGCCACGCGTAACCCAACGCGGCAATGCTTCCAATCGGCAGTGTCGAGGCGAGAATCGTGTTGACGACGAAATTGATCTGCACCGCGGCGATGCCGAGGGTGCGCGGCAGGAAGAGATGAGCAACCTCGCGCACATCATACGATTTCAGATTTAAGATTTCAAATTTCAAATTCTGAAATCTGAAATCTGAAATCTGAAATCGCAAGAACCAGGGCAGTTGAATCGCGAGATGCAAAATCGAACCGGCAACGACGCCGACGACAAGACCGTAAATGCCGAGCGTTGGCGCGAGCCACAGCGCGCCCGCGATGATCGCGGCGTTGTAGAGCGCGGGCGCGAGCGCGGGCAAAATGAAATGCTGATGCGCGTTCAAAATTCCCATGATGATGCCGCTCACGCCAAACACAATCGGCGTGAGCAACATCGCGCGCATCAGCGTCGCGGTCAGTTCTTGATCGGCAGGTGTGAAACCGGGCGCGACAGCAATCGCGACCAACGGCGGCGAAAAAATCGCGAGCACGATCGCGAGCGCGGTCATCAAAAAAAATGTGAGCGCGATGATCGCGCGCGCCAAGCGCCACGCGCGATGCGCGTCGTTCGCAAGCGCGGCGGCGAACGTCGGAATGAATGCCGAGCCGAGCGCGCCGCCCGCGAGCACATTGAAAATAAAATCGGGAATCGTGAACGCGGCAAAGTACGCATCGAGCGCGCGTGCCGTGCCGAACTGATGGCTGATCACCACATCGCGCAATAATCCCAGCACGCGGCTCGCGACAAAGAGCAACATTACGATCAACGCGGCGCGCGCCATCGAACGATGCGGTGCAGTCGTCTCGGAAATCACGGGTGCATTATAGCATGAGGAACGCGAATGAGCCAATGTCCGATAATGCGTAGGGGCTCTGAACCGCGAAAAATGCTTGCCCCTACAGCGATTTGTCAAAAAGGGCAAACTGTTGTAATATGTGCCCCGTCATAAATTAAAGGAGGAGTTTCAAATTGGCTAACACAACTGCCGCCGAACAGGCAATGCGTCGAAGCGCGCGCTTGCGCGTGGGCAATCGCGTCATTCGCGCCAAAGCGCGTACCGAAGTCAAGGATGCCGCGCGAGCAATCGCGAACGACAAACCGGCTGACGCAGAAAAATCGGTGCGCGAAGCGATTCGCGCGCTCGATAAAGCGGCGCAAAAAGGCATCATCAAAAAGAACAATGCCGCGCGCCGCAAAGCGCGTTTGATGAAAAAACTCAACGCCGCGCGCACCGCTGGCAAATAATTTTTATGACCTGGAACGCAAGACCCGAAGGATAATCCTTCGGGTCTGTTTTTTATTATCGTGCAGATGTCATTGCGAGGAGCGATTTGTGCGACGAAGCAATCCCCAACCTTGTTTGCCCGAAATGTTACGCGGGGATTGCTTCGTCGCATCGTTCGACTGCGCTTCGCTCCGCTCACGATGCTCCTCGCAATGACAAACAAGCGCGTTTTTTATTTCGCGAATTTTTCGTACACGATGCGCGAGATTTCACCGAGCAGAACACTCGCCTCATTGTCCGCTGTCCAGCGCAAATCTTTGCAATCGCGACTCATCATCGCGATCACGTACGTGAACTTTGGCGTGTAGACCAAGCCGACATTGTTGCGTGTGCCGCGCAGTGAGCCGGTCTTGTGCGCGACGACGATGCGCGGCTCGCCCTCTTCTGGTCGCATTTCCTCGTACGGCAATCCGCGCGCAATCGTGCTCGTCGTGTCTGCGCGTTTCAAAATTTCGATGATCTGTTGCGAGTAATTCGCGCCGAGATATTTGCGCGCCTCGATAACCTTGAGCAGTTGCGCCATTTCGCGC
Organism: Chloroflexota bacterium; assembly: GCA_016223105.1. Lineage (GTDB taxonomy): Bacteria > Chloroflexota > Anaerolineae > UBA4142 > UBA4142 > JACRPR01. The sequence goes on from JACRPR010000130.1 coordinate 38,590, forward strand.
GGTGTGGTCGGCGCGCGTTCGCCTTTGCCGGTTGTGGTGTCGGTGTTGTGCGTTTGATCGATCAAAATTTTGCCGGTCACGCGCGACGTTTTCAATCCCAAACGTTTCATCGTGCGATTGACGTTCGCGATGCCAACGCGATCCGTTACCATATTCGCCGCGGTGTTGTCGCTGATGGACATCATCAGGAATACGAGATCGTAAAGCGTGAAGCGCACACCGGCGCGCAACTCTTTGAGCACGCCCGAACCGATCACCTTATCCGCTTCGCGGAGCGCGATACGTTCATCGAGCGACGCGGTTTTATTTTTCACTTGGCGGAACAGTTCAAACAATACCGGCAGTTTGACGACGCTCGCGGTTAAGAACGTTTCGTCCGCGTTGAACGCGAGCGTTGCGCCGGTGTCGAGTCGTTCCGCGTACACACCGACGGTGCCAGAAAATTTTTTAACGCGCGGTTTGAGTTGGGTAGGGAAAGACGGTTTCAAAAATGTTCCCCCAAGAGCAATGATTTAGATTGTCACTCGGAGCGTTTTGGCTCGTAGTGAAGAACGACAATGCTACAATCGAACGATGTGGACTTGACTAAGTTCAAATTTTGTCTGTGGTCGAGTTCTTTGAAAATAGTCAGCCCGTTACCAATCGCAGTTGGATTGACGAACAAATGATACTCGTCAATCAGTCCGTGATTGACAAGCGCCGATACAAACGTCGCGCCGCCATACACGATGATGTCTTGACCATTTTGCATTTTCAATTGGGTGATTTCTTCAACCAGGTCGCCTTTCACCAAAACGGTCTTGTCCCATTCCGAGCGGTCGAGCGTCTTGGTGAAAACGACCTTGGCGGTGTGATTAAATTTATCCGCGCCTTCTTGCTCTGGATGCAAAGCCCAGTACGGAATAAACCCTTGCGCCAATTTTCGTCCCAACACGATACAGTCAACCGGTTCGGTTATGGCAGTGACGTATTTTTTGAGCGGCTCATCCCAGTTCTGAACGAGCCAATCCATTTCGCCATTCGGACCAGCGATGTATCCGTCAACGGAAATTTGTACTTGAAGTTTTAATTTTCTCATCGTCGTTTCCTCCTTTATCTAATCTCGCCTTTGCTAATTCGCTACTGCGAATTGTTCGTTTAATCCGCACTGGTCCGTAGTTCTCTTACCCGACGGTGCCAGAAATTTTTTGATGGGTGCTGGGGGTTGGGTGGGGCAGGTTGATTTCAAGAGGTGCCTCTGGGGATCATTTTACTTTCTTGAATTGTTTGGGATCACCAACTTTGACACCGGCGATAAACAGGTACCCGCGATCAAGTTCGCTTGCCATACCCGGAATCATTTTCCGAATATTGCCCGCGTATGCTTTGCCCCACAATTTTTGCAACATAGCACGCGCGTCTTCGTTGATATACAGATGATCCTTGTCATCAATCAAAAGCATCGCAACGTCGTTGGTATGTTCAGTAACTGCGAAAAAATAATCGTCGTGGTCATTGTGCCTTGATTGCGTATACCCTTCAATGTGTTCTTCCAACTCGAACTCAAACAGCGCGCGGGCAAATGCTCCGTTTTCGAGCAATGCTTTTTTTAGATTTCTCTCGATCGTTTTCTTCCGCATAGCATATTCCTTCCCATTCGATTATTATTTTCTCAACCGCGGATCCAACACATCGCGCCAGCCATCGCCGAGTAGTTGGAATTTAGGCGCGATTATAACCCAACCCGCGCGAGTGTCAAGCAAACCTTAAAAATTAGTCGCGCCCCTTGACTTAGAACAACCGTTCTGTTATAATGCCGACAACAGAACACCAGTTCTTATTCAAACGCGAAAGGAGAACCGAATGCTGGCAGAACTGGATCAGCACGCGCACACCATCTTGCGCTTCATCGAACGCTATCAAACCAAGCACAGCGTTAGCCCGACGTATGAAGAAATTCGTGTCGGCGCGGAAATGAGTTCAAAAGATCATGTATCGCGCGATCTCAAACGGCTTGTTCAACTCAAGTTCATCCGCATCAAACACAAGGCAAGTCGCGGCATTGTCTTGTTGCAAACAGCGGATGGCTACCCGGTGATCCCCGGCGGTTATCGCATTCCAGTGCGCGGCTACGTTACCGCCGGTCAACCGATTCCATTGCCCGACGCGAATAGCGCGCCCATCGAATGGATTGACGTGATGCGAACAATGATCCCGGATCCCGAAGGCGTCTTTGCCTTGCGCGTGCGCGGCGATTCAATGATCGACGCGCTCGTGAACGATGGCGACACCGTGATCTTGCGCGCGACGAATCTCGCGACCAACGGCGAATTTGTCGCGGCGCGCTTGCGAAACGATCCAACGAATTTGGAAACGACGCTCAAAGTTTTTTATCGCGAGGGCGATCAAATCAAACTGCAACCGCGCAATCCAAAACTTTTTCCCCGCTGGTACAATCCGAACGATGTCGAAATTCAAGGCAAGGTGTTTTGCGTCATCAGTCTCGTGAATGGAAATTCCGTGCAACCCAATTGAGATTTTGGAATCGCGCGTTTACGCGGTTCTTGCTCCGACAAGCCACCCGCTAAAGCGTAAAATCCTGGTCTGGCAAATATCTCGTGTGATCGAATGTCCAACCTGAAATCCTGTCCGTATCGCCTCGTGGATAACGAGGGACATATCTTGTGCGACAAGATCAAAACCGGCGACCGCGCGATTTCGCTGGAGACGTGTCGCGTGTGTCCGATTGCCGCGATCAATTGCGGGCAATTGCGCGCCGCGCTCGATCATCAAACGCGTCCGCCGATCACCGTGCGCTATGGCAATGGCAGAAGCGAAGTGTGGGATAACGTCGCGCCGGCGATTGCATTGCGCCAAGCCGCGTGCGCGACCAAAGTTGTGCCGATCCATTCGCCGCGCGATTGCGCGGGTTGTGCGTTACGTCAACCACTCGTGATCGCCGAATCCGCGCAAGCCGCAACCACCGCACGCGCGCCGGCAATCGCGCGACGCCAACCGCGCGTCATCGCACCGATGCCGGTCGCGCCGCCACAACCGATCGCGCAACCGGTCGCGACGATTCAGCCCACGCCCGACGCGCGTTCGACGGTTGTGCATCAAAAAATTATTCAACTGCAAGAGTGGCTCGCCAAACAAAAAACGATCAAGCCGCTCGACGACGATGAAGACACCGTGCGACCAATTGCCGTTGCCCAAGCGCGCCCGATGCGCGTACGCGAAGAAAAACGCGCGGGCTGGACGGATTAGTTCCGAGTTGAATAGTTGCATCGTTGCATAGTTGGCGATCAACTATCGAACTATTCAACTATTCAACTGTTCAACGAACATGGAAAAGCGATTGCTCAACTTCCAAGCCGACCGAATCGAAATGGTCTTGTCCGCGCACAAGGCAACTGCGCGCGTGTGGGGCGGTCGCCTCACGCCGCGCACGATCCAATTTCACATCGCGCCCGCGGCAACGACCAAACTCGCGCGCTTGGAAAGTTTGACCGAAGAGATCGCGCTCGCGCTCGGCGCGCGCACCGCGCGCTTGACGCGCACAGATGGCACGCTCTCGGTCGAAGTGCCGCGCACTGATTCGCGTTTTGTTTCGCTCGCCGATTTGGATCGCCAACTCCACGCTTCGCGCGACGAAACGACGCGCCGCGCATTGAGTCTACCCGGCACCGCGATCCCGGGGCTCGATGCGGAATGTGTGCCGCTCTTGTTGCGCTTGTCTTCGCCAGATGTCGCGCATGTTTTGATCGCGGGCACAACCGGCAGTGGCAAAACCGAACTCGCGCGCACGATCCTCGCGTCGCTCACCCAGCATCAAAAACCGCGCGATCTTTTGCTCGCGTTGTTCGATCCGAAACTGCGCGGCTTGGAGCCGTTCGCGCATTTGCCGCATTTGCTTTTTCCGATTGCTCGCGACCCGGCGGAAATGATCGCGCGCATGAGTTATCTCACTGCCGAGATGGAACGCCGCGAGCGCGATGCCCAATTCAACGCGCGCCCGCGCATTGTGATCGCGATAGATGAACTCGCGGACGCGTTACAAACATGCGGACGCGAGTTGGGCGATCCCTTGACCCGGCTCGTGCAACGCGGGCGGAGCGCGGGAATCTCGGTGATCGCGTGCACGCAAAAACCGGCGGCGAACGTCGTTGGCACATTGCTCAAGGCGAATTTTCCGGTGCGGCTGGTCGGACGCGTCGCGAGCGCGGAGGATGCGCGCGTTGCCGCCGGAATCGGTGGGACCGGCGCGGAAA
>JACRPR010000009.1 GCA_016223105.1 Chloroflexota bacterium
GAGCGAAATCGTCAAGGTGTAAGAAGCCGATTGGGAAAAGATTCAACCCGATTTGCGCGACGCGAAATTGGTGTGGAGCCCGATCAACGCGCGCCAGAAATGGATCGAGTTGATTGACGGCGCGCAAACGAGCATTGACCTCGAACAAAATTCGTGGTCTGCGCCGGAGATTGTCGAGCGCGTCGCGGCGGCGGCGCGACGCGGCATCAAGGTACGCGCGATTTTTTCGCCGCGTGATCCAATCGAGTTGGACGGCGAAGAAGCGCAACGCGATTACATTCGCCGCGCCGGCGCGCAGGTCAAGTACATCAATCAACCGTACATTCACGCGAAAATGTTTTTGATTGACGGCAAGCGCGCGTTCATCGGCTCGGAAAATGTGTCCGATAATTCGCTCAACAACAATCGCGAACTCGGCATCATTTTCGATCAAGCCGACGCGGTTGCCGTCGTGCAACGCACGTTCGAGTACGATTGGAATGTACTCGCGCATAGCGAACCGTTCCTGGTATCAGACACGGTAATTCCCGCGAGCGGCATCGTCAATTGGAAAGACGCCGCGCGGTATTACAATCGCGAAGTGACCATCGAAGGCAAGATTGTAAAAATTTACAACAGCGGGCGCGTGATGTGGTTGCAGTTCAGCGAAGATTATCAGACCGATATGAAGGTCGTAATTTTCCCATCGGACTGGGGAAAATTTCCGCAACGCCCCGATGTGTTGTTTATGGGCAAAACGATTCGCGTGACCGGCAAAGTGGTCGAATACCAGGGCGCGCCGGAAATTATCATCAACAAACCGGACGTGATTGTGATCGTGTACAAATAATGAACAATCTCGATCTGTGGATTCAGCAACTCGAAAGTTCGCGCTTTGACATCACGCGGCGCGAACCTCTGCAAGCGATCAAAGAGTACGACGCGCAGAACGCCGCGCATATCACGGTGGACGTGAGCGGACAAATTCGCTTCACGTTGACGCGCATGGTCGGCGACACGCGCGGCGAGAAACGCCAATCGCGCGCGGGACGCGCGTATCAAGTGTTCGTCGAACAAAACGCGATCACCATCGCGCATTATCGTTTGCGCGAAGGCGATGATCTCGCGGCGGTGGTGAACGAGATCGAAAAAGAAATTGTGAAATAATCCGTCATTGCGAGCGAAGCGAAGCAATCTCCGGGCGCCAAGTTGGGGATTGCTTCGCTTCGCTCGCAATGACACGAGAGGAGATTCTAAATGCCCTACGGCTACACCGGCAAAATTTTGCGAATTGATTTGACGAATCGAAAATCTGAAATCGAAAACCAGGATGACGCGTTTTATCGCGCGTACCTCGGCGGGCGCGGAATGATCGCGCATTATTTGTTGCAAGAAATTCCGCGCGGCATTGACGCGTTCGATCCGCGCAACGTCCTGGTTTTTGCCGCGGGACCATTGACCGGCGCGGCGGTGTCGGGACAGGGACGCAACGGCATCGGCGCGAAATCGCCGCTGACGAACGGATTCGGCAACGCGGAGGGCGGCGGCTATTGGGGCGCGGAACTGAAACGCGCCGGCTATGACGGCATCATCGTCACCGGACGCGCGGAAAAACCGGCGTACGTTTGGCTTCACGATGGCGCGGTCGAATTTCGCGACGCAGTGCATCTCTGGGGCAAACTCGTCGGCGAAACTGAAGACGCGTTGCGCGCGGAACTTGGCGACCCTTCGACAAGCTCAGGGGCGATTCGCACCGCGCTGATCGGACCTGCCGGGGAAAATCGCGTGCGCTTTGCCGGCATCGCGAATGATCGCACGCATTACGCCGGGCGCAACGGACTCGGCGCGGTGATGGGATCGAAAAACTTGAAAGGGATTGTCGTGCGCGCCGCGCCGGGAAAATCGCAAATGCAAATCGCAAATCCGGCGGGCGTGCAGGCGCTCGCGAAATGGATGGGCGCGAACCTGGATCGCGTCGCGGGCTTGCACGATCACGGCACTGCCGGATTTTTGCGCTCGCTTCACAAATCGGGCGGACTGCCGACGTACAATTTTCGCGACGGACAATTCGACGCGCACGAAAAAATTGACGGGCGCACGATGAGCGCAACGATTTTGGTCAAACAAGAAACGTGCTTTGCGTGCGCGGTACGCTGTAAACGCGTCGTTGAAGTGAAAGAGAGCGAACACGGTTCGATTGATCCGCTCTACGGTGGACCCGAATACGAAACGATTGGCGCGTTCGGCTCGATGAACGGCATTGACGATTTGATCGCGGTCGCGAAAGCGAACGAGTTGTGCGCGGCGTACGGACTCGATACGATTTCGCCCGGCGTAACGATCGCGTTCGCGATGGAATGTTTCGAGCGCGGGATCATCACAACAAAAGAAACCGACGGGATCGAATTACGATTCGGCAACGCGCGCGGAATGTTGCAGATGCTCCGCAAGATCGCGTATCGCGAAGGATTTGGAAACGTGCTCGCGGAAGGCGTCGCGCGCGCGGCGCAGATCATCGGACGCGGCGCGGAGGAATTTGCGATGCAAGTGCACGGTCAAGAAATTCCGATGCACGAGCCGCGTTTGAAAATGGGGCTGGGTCTCGGTTACGCGATCTCGCCGACCGGCGCGGATCACAATCACAACATTCACGACACCGGCTACACCAAAGAAGGCGCGTCGGTGGACGGTTTGCGTTTGCTCGATCCGGCGATTCGCCCCTTGCCCGCGAATGAACTCAGCGCGGACAAGGCGCGGATGGTGGTCGCGGAATCGAACTGGATGCACTTGTACGACAGCGCGGTGATGTGTATGTTTTTGCCGTACTCGAAACCGCAAGTAACGACCTTGCTCAACGATGTGCTGGGCTGGGAGCTCGATGCGCCCGGGTACGCGCGCATCGGCGAACGCGCGGCGACGCTCGCGCGCGTGTACAATTTGCGCGAGGGCTGGGACGCGCGCGATGATGTTTTGCCGAAACGATTTTTCAACGCGTTCACGAGCGGACCGCTCGCGGGCACCGCGGTTTCGCAAGACGCACTGTCCGCCGCGACCCAGGAATATTATCGGTTGATGGGCTGGGATGAAACCGGCGCGCCGACGCGCGCGCGCTTGCGCGAGTTGAATGTAGAGTGGGGGGCAGAGCGATGAAGTATCGCTACCTGAATCTCGTCACAGGCGTTTTTGTTACCTGTCTGATCGTCTCGAACATCATCGCCGCGAAAATCGTTTCAGTGAACGGCATCATCATGTCGGCGGCGATTGTGATTTTTCCGATCAGTTATATTTTTGGCGACATTCTCACCGAAGTGTACGGGTACGCCAAGGCGCGGCAAATTATCTGGATCGGTTTCGCGTGCAACGCGCTCGCGGTGATCGCGATGCAAATCGGCGGCGTGCTGCCGCCTGCTGAATTCTGGACCGGGCAGGACGCGTATCAAACGATCCTCGGCACGACGCCGCGCTTACTACTCGCGTCGCTCATCGCGTTTCTTGCCGGCGAATTCATCAACTCGTTCGTGCTTGCCAAGTTGAAAATCGTAACGCGCGGGCGCTGGCTCTGGTCGCGCACGATCAGCAGTACGCTCGTCGGGCAAGGATTCGACACGATTGTGTTCACGATCATCGCATTCACCGGCGTCCTGGGATCGGGCGAAATGGTGAACATTACGATCACCGAGTGGTTGCTCAAATCAGCATACGAGGCATTGGCGACGCCGTTCACATACGCGATTGTGAATTACTTGAAGCGCGTTGAACACGAGGATTACTACGATTACGATACGGATTTCAATCCGTTTAAAATCGTAGACCCGAAGGGTTTTTAGAAACCCTTCGGGTCTCGTCATTTTTTCCGCGGCGTCGGCGCGACTTCGCAATGTTGTTGATACCAGGAGTACGCGCCGAGCACCGCCTGGTCTTGCGAGTTGACCGTGATCGCTTTGTCAATCCATTGTTTGCCGCGCGCGCAATCTTTCAAATTGATGTACGCGATTCCCAGTTTGTAGTAGTACTCCAACCGCGTGCCGCCGATCTGAATTGCTTTTTCGAGTTGATTGACCGTGCCTTGCCAATCTTGTTGCACGAAATAAACGTGTCCCAGATGTCCGTACGCGACCTCGTAATTCGGCTCCACTTCGATTGCTTTTTTCAATTGCGCGATCGCGCGCCCCGAATCGCCGGAGAGCGAGTACGTCCAACCCAGTTCGTCGTACACTTGCGGATCTTTCGGCGCGATTTTCAACGCCTGTTGCAAAGTCGCAATCGAATCTTTGAAATTGTTGAGGATGCGATAATTGCGCGCGAGTCCGATGTAGAGGTACGCGAATTTCGGACGCAGTTCGAGCGCGCGTTGATACGACGCGGTTGCCGTGCGATAACTCCCGCGCGATTCGTACGCGTACGCGAGATTGCGATGCGCGTCCGCATTCTTGTCGTCCAACTGCACGGCTTTTTGCGCGGCTTGGAGCGCACGCGTCGGATTGTTCAAATCGGCGTACACCTCGGCGACGATTGCCCAGCCGAGCGAACTGTTCGGATCGAGTTCGGTCGCGCGCAACGCGAAATCGAGCGCCTCGACGTAGTTCGCTTGCCAATCCAACGCCTCCGCCAGCAATGTTAAATTTTCCGCGCGCTGATCGTTGAGTTGCAACGCACGCCGCGCGGCTTGCACCGCCTCTTCCGTTTTGCGCGTCAACAAAAACGGCTTGACCATTTTCGCGTACACGACATCGTTGAGCGGCTCCATTCCGGCGACGGCTTGGTACTCGACCAACGCGGCTTCGAATTGTCCATCGTTGTAGAGCGCGTCCGCGCGTTGCAGGCGCGTTCCCGGCATTTCGGTCGGCGTGGGCGTTGGCGTCGCGGTCGGTTGAAGTTGTTCGGGCAGTGGAATGTTTTCCGCGACGTACACGCCGCGCGACGCGAGCAATAACACAATCGCGTACGCGCCGATGATCAAAATCAATACCGAAAGCAAACAACCTTGCCACCACGGCGCACCGCGTTTTTTCGGACCGATGTATAAATCTACGGGCATAGTTCACCCCAACGAGTTCCGTCATTTCCATCATTTCCCTTATTTCCATTTGGAAAAAAGGAAATAAAGGAAATAAGGGAAATCATTACCACACGTTTATTGTTCCCAAAAGCAAATGATCGCTCGCGCCAATGTGTAAGCGCGCGCCAGTGTCCGCGCGATACATTCCGACGATGACGCGATAATCGCCGGGCGGCATCCCGGGTTCGATGAAAATTCCGAGATTGTCCGCGATGGTTTCCCCCGCGCGCCATTGCGTCGTCAATTTCAAATTGTTCATCGGTTCCGCGTCGCGTTGCGCGACGACCTGGTTTTCCGCGTTGAGCAATTGCGCGAACACTTTGTAGCGCGCGGTCGGCGTTTGCTCCGCGCGCCAATTCAGCGTCAGCGTCAACACATCGCCCGCGCGCGCGGCGCGATGATCGAGTTGCAAACTTGCGAGCGCGATCTCATCGCCAAGTTGCGCGTCGAGCGATTCCACACGTCCGCGCGGATTCGGCGCGATGCCATAGATCGCGAGCCGAATGTCGCCGTGCCACTCATCGCGCGCTTGAAACGCGCGTTCCGCCAAGCGCGCGCCGATGATGTTTTGTGGATCGCTCTGCTCGGTCGCGTAAAAAATCGCAAAGACGCGTTGCGCTTGTGCGATCAGCGTGTCCACGTCCGCGCGCGTCGCGATGGGATCGGGCGGGCGCATGCGCGGCAAGAGAAATAGTTGTTGTTGTCCGCGATGATAATAACGAATGACATCAATCTGCCCGGGCGCGTCGATCAAAAGCGCGTCGCCCGCGCGCGCGTGCGCGTCAATGAATTGCACGACCGCGCGATAATCGTCGCGCGCGGCGCGCGGGTTATCGTAATAATTTTGGAGCGACGGCATAAACCCGACGGCGGCGATCACGGCAATTACGAAATAAATCCAGCGCAGTGGACTCGGATTAAAGCGGCGGCGTTGCGCGAGAAACAAGCCAGGATAAATCCGCGCGAGTCCGCGTGCCGCGAGAATGTGAAATGCCGGGAGTGCGAGCAATAAAAATTTTGGATTGTACGCCGGGCGCGCGAGCGACACAACATACATCACGCCGACCGGGACAATCGCCCATAACGCGAATGTGACGATCCCAGATCGCGCGGCGCGCATCGGCAGTAAACCGATCACGAACAAAATCGCGAATGCAATCGCGACCGCGCTCGCCGAGTCCGCGTCCGGTTTTATTCCAACACTGAACACATTCACCACGCGCCAGAGCAGTGTTTGCAAATCGAACGGCTCGCTGATCGAGGGCCACGCGGCGAGTTGATTGCCGGCGAAAAGAACCCAGGGTAAAAACAATGCGCCAATGATCAACTGCCCAATGAGCCAATGCGCCAATCGGCGAATTGCGAATTGCGAATTGCGAATTGCGGTGAGCCACCAAATCGCGAAAATGATATTTTCAAAAACGATGATCGTCACGGCGAAATAATGCGTGTACAGCGCGGCGATGGTTGCGGTGAGGTAGAGAAGCCAAATTCGTAATTCGTAATTCTGAATTGCGAATTTAGAATTAAGAATTTGCGCCAGCGCATACACCGACATCGCCGCCCACAACAGCGCCCACACATACATCCGCGTTTCTTGCGAATAGTAAATCGCAAACGGCGCGAACGCGGCAAAGAACGCGGCGATCAGCGCAATCTCTTCGTCGAAGAAAAAACGCGCGAGTCGAAACGTGAACGCCACAGTCAGCACGCCGGCGATGACAGAAAAAAAGCGCACGGCAAATTCGGAATTACCGCTAACCACTAACCAATTATGCAACAGCAAATAGTACAGCGGCGGATGAATGTCGCGCGCCGCGCCGTTGATGATCGCGTCAATGCTCAACGAGGCGAGCGCGATGCTCGTGCCTTCGTCGTTCCACAAACTTTGCGCGTCGAGTTTGTACGCGCGCAGAGCGAACGCGATAAGGAGCGCGATGAAAAGCCAGATGCGGTTTTTGTGTTGGAGAAAAAAGTTAATCACGATTTTTTATTGCGCGCACCGAAAACCAACATCGGGGTAGCGTTGATCCGGCAGATAGCTGATGCGTGACGCGGCGCGCACAAAACTTTGCAGATCGTACCACGACCCGCCACGCAAAACACGATACGCTCCCGCGGTATCATTCCTGGGATTACGCGTCGGTGAATTTTTGTAATAGGCGGCGTCGTACCAATCCGCCGTCCATTCCCACACATTGCCCGCCAAATCCACCGCGCCGTACAGACTCGCGCCTGTGGGGTAACTGCCCACGGCGGTCGTATCGCCTTTGCCGCCCTCCGCTGAGTTGAGCAGATTTTTGTCAAACGGATTACCCCACGGATAAATTCGCCGGTCGCCGGAACTGGTCGCCGGACCGCGCGCGGATTTTTCCCACTCGGCTTCGGTCGGCAGACGCTTGCCCGCCCACGCGCAAAACGCGCGCGCATCGTTCCACGAAACATAAATCACCGGAAAATTCTCGAAGGGCGCGGTGCCATAGTACGTTGCGCGTATGCTCGACTTGCGTTCGGAGGGGGCGAAACATTTTCCGGCATCCACACATTTTTTATAGAGCGCGTTGGTCACCTCAAACTTGTCCATCCAAAACGCATCGAGGTAAACGGTGTGCGGCGGTTTTTCATCGTCGTGATCATTGCTCCCCATTACGAATTCACCTGCCGGCACGTACACCATCGGCGCGCCATCAATCGGCGTAACCTGGGTTGATCCAATCCCGAGCGTGGGCGTCGCGGTTGGACGCGGTGTGTCGGTTGGTCTGGGTGTGATGGTCGCGGTCGGGCGCGGCATGTCGGTTGGCTGGGGCGTGCTGGTCGCGATTGGACGCGGCGTGTCGGTGGGCTGGGATGTGATCGGCGCAGTTGGAGCCAAAGTATTTGTTGGTGTCGTAGCTACAGTGGGCGCGAGAGTTGCAACCGCGATTGGCGTTGACGCACTCGCGGAAAAAATTGGCGTCGGTGTTGACCTGGGATCAAAAGGCGCCCAGCCCATTTGATTTGCAAACGCGAGATAAGCCAGGATCACGCCTATAATGCCGGCAAGTTCTGCCGCCGTTGTCACAAGAGATTTTTGATTCATCTTTTACCTCGGAGCATTGCGAATCTTCCAATCGCCTTGCTCCCGATTTTATTTTCGCCACAAGCCGCGCGATAGGCGGTGTGTGGGTTTGAAAAAATTTATTCACGATCGTTGATTGGACGCGGATTTTGTTTCGTCAGTTCAATCCATTGTCGTCCGTTGTCATCCTTGCCGCGCGCGCAAGCGCTTGACGGTTGCATCATCCAGCACATCGGTTTGTTGCGCGGGACCATCGAGAAAGAGCGCGAGTTTGTTGAGGACGTTGCGCCCCAGGATAATTTCGTTCCCCTTATCGCCAACTACAAAAACACCTGGCAAGGAAATTCCTTCTACCACGAGAGAGATCGCATACATTCGCGCTGTTTGACGTTCGCCAAAATGACTGCGAATGGTGACCGATTTGCCTTCTGCCGCGCCGATCTGGGCAAGGAGACGCGTTGGCACAATCGAGACATCCGCGCCCGAATCAAGTAGTGCCGGCAAAGGGCCTTGCCGCGCTGTTCCTTCGCCCAAGACCACGCGCAAAGTTGGAAAAGGCGGCAGGTAGGTTTTGTTGTATGGCGTGGTCATTCCACTTTCTCCAACCGCGGACTGCGGATGGCGTATTCTCTTTCCGGCTCTTCTTCAACCTCGCAAAACAGGATCGGGGCGCGCCCAAATCGTTCACGAACACGGCGCACGAGAGTCATCACGTCCGCGTCGTGATCGATCATTTCACCGTTGTAAATCGCGACCGACTGCCCCAGATACTTGGTTTTGAGTTCTGGGTGCAGGGTTCGATACGCTTCTTGTTCGCGTTGCAATCGCGCTTCTCGCTCTGCGCGAAGAAATTGTTGTGCGAGATCGCCGAATACTTGATCCAACGTCTTGCCTTTTTCCGCCGCGACCTGGCGAAGCGATTCGACCAGATTCGCGTCGAGCGACACTTGGGTTTGCGTCATCATATTTGCCTCCCATTTCGATTCAAGCAAAGCAGACCTGGTTTGTCCGTTCAATCCAATCCTGAGCGCAGTCGAAGGATGTCCGTTGTCATCCTACCGATTACACCGGAAAGTGCGGATTAAACGGACGCGCGAATGTCGAACAATTGACGGAACGGCGTCCGTCATCTACCGCGTTCGTTTCCGCACCAACACAACTCCCACAACTATACAACTAACCAACAATCCAACTATCCCAACTTTATTAAAAACCCACATCCACCCGCGTTCCACCACAAACCCATTGATCGCGACCGGCGCGCGCGTAACCGTGATCGTAACGCGATGCGCGCCGTCGTCCAAATCGCGCGCGAGCGCGATGCGTCCGCTCACGCCGCGATCGGTGCGCCACAATTCGATTTCGCGCGGAGATTCGTCATCAATCTGCACGCGCACCGTGCCGCCGTACGGATTTTGCAACGCGACCAGGTCGAGATCAGTTCCGCGAAAAATAAAACTAACCTCATCGTCCTGTTTCCCAGTTCCTTTATTTCCCTCATTTCCCTGTTTCCCGATTCGATATTCCCCAAAATACGCGCGCGCATCGCGCACGGTTTCCCACGCGCCGCGCCAATCCATCGCCCAGTGATTCGTCGAGCGAAAACCGATCGGCACATAGCGCGCGGTTGGAATGTACTCGCGCATCGAGTCGTACACCGGCAGAGTCGTAAAATCCGGTTCGCTCATTCGGAAATAGTAAAACGATTGATTCTTTTCGAGATCGGTCGCGCGTTTCCAAAACCAATACATCAACGAACCCATCCAGGGCCATTCATTTTTCGCGCGTGCGTATCCTTTCGGCGCATACAACGCCTGGCGCGCTTCGCTCACGCGACCGAACGGCGCGTCCTTGAATTCACGCGGTTGAGCGTTCCAGCCGGTTTCCATCGCCCAGATCGGCGTGCGCGCGTCACCATTCTTCACCATAATTTCGCGCACCATAATCGGACGCGAGAAATTGATCTGATCGTACTCGACGCGGCGATCCCCCGGACCCGACCACAAGCCGTAATCCTGCACCGCGAGAATATCGAAATAGCCGCGCGCGCCGGCGTCGTACATCTCTTGCAAAAAAATCAGCTCGCTCATATTTTTGCCGGACTCGTCCACCGTTTGCGCGAGTCCCGCGCTGATGATCACGCAATCCGGGTCGGCGGCTTTTGCTCTTGTGTAACCGATTTTGAGCAGGCGCGTGAAATCGCGCGCGTTCACTTCTTGCTCGCCCCATTCCGGGTAAATGTTCGGCTCGTTCCACAATTGATAGAACCGGATTTTTCCGCGATAGCGCGAAACGACGGTCGCGACAAAATCGCCGTAATCGTCGAAATTATCCGGCGGCGCGAAATCGCCGCGCGCGCGCCCATCGTGCCGCGTCCACGCGGGCGGATGATCCAATCGCGCGATGACCTCGATGCCGTACTCGCGCGCCAGGTCAACGATGCGATCGTACTTTTCCCACGTAACTTTTTTGTACATCACATCATAGTACTGACCCTTGAGCGGCTTTTCGATATCTTCCCACGGAAATTCCTGGCGAATCCAAACGAACCCGGCATCACGGATCATTTGTAGCGACTGGCGAATTTTCACTTCCTCGACTTCTTGCTCGAGAAAGGTGTTGATGCCGAACGGATTCACATCCGCGTATTTCATCGGCGCGAACGGCGCGAGGTCGCGCGTCGGTTGCGTGAGCGACACCGCGAGATAGCCGAGTGCGCGCAATTGAAATTCGAATTCTTCTTCGCCGGTCCAATCGGACAAGGTTTGCTGAATTGAATCGCGCGCGATGAACGCGGTCAGCGCGAGCGCGAGAAAAATAATCGCGAGCAAAAATCGTTTCACGTTGGGCATTTTACCACAAATTGGAAATTAGAAGTTGGAGGTTGGAAGTTGGAGCGATCTAACCTCCAATATCCAATTTCCAACTTCCAATCGTGGGGATTGCTTCGCTTCGCTCGCAATGACAATGCGCGCAATACCCCCCTTGACCATTCGCATCGTACAAGTACAATTGCGCTACGTTTGCGTTCGCTAGAAACGGAGTTCAAATGATTTTCCTCTGGTACTGGGCGCTCCCAGTTTTAATAGTCGTTCCATTCCTCATCGCGTACTATGTGTGGATTCAACGCCGTCGCTCGAAATTCGCGATTCGTTATTCGTCGCTCTCGCTGGTCAAAGACGCGCTGGACAAGCAGAGCAAGTGGCGTCGCCACATTCCGCCATTTTTATTTTTGCTCGGCTTGACCGCGATGTTGTTCGCGCTCGCGCGCCCGGTTTCGATTGTAACTCTGCCGAAGCAAGAAGGCATGGTCATTCTCGCGATTGATGTGTCGGGCAGTATGCGCGCGAACGATCTCAAACCGAGTCGCATCGAAGCCGCCAAAGCCGCGGCAAAGGCGTTCATCGAAAAACAAGACCCGACCACGCGCATCGGCATCGTCGCGTTTTCTGGCACGGCGTCGCTCGTGCAAGCGCCGACGGTTGATCGCGATGCCGCGCTCGCCGCGGTGGATCGGCTCTCGTTGCAACGCGCGACCGGGATCGGGTACGGTATCCTCACCGCGCTCGACGCGATTTTTGAATTGCCGGACGCGCCGCCGGTCGCGGCGCAATCGGTCATCACGCCGGTCGCGCCCACCGCGCCGACCCAGGTTTTGCCGACGCCGACGCCAGTGCCGCCCGGTTATCACGTCCCGGCAATTATCGTTTTATTGACTGACGGACAAAACACGACCGGCACTTTGCCGATTGTTGCCGCGCAAAAAGCGGTCGAGCGCGGCGTGCGCGTGTACACGATTGGCGTGGGCACACTGCAAGGCGTTACGATGCAAGGCGGCTTTGGCGGTCAAGGTGGCCCGGGTGGTGGACCGCCCGGCGGTGGCGGCGGCTTTCGCGCAGTACTCGATGAGAAAACACTCAAAGCCGTTGCGGAGATGACCGACGCGGAATATTTTCACGCGAGCGATGAAGACGCGCTGATTCGCATTTATCAGAATCTCGACACGCAATTGATTTTGCGAACGCAACGCACCGAGATCACGTCGTTCTTTACCGCGGGCGCGATTGCGTTGTTATTGATCGGCGGGACCTTGTCGCTGTTCTGGTTCAATCGTCTGCCATAAAATCAATCTCCGCCAATTTTTGCGCGCGCGAAAAATTTCCTGCGGATGCAAAGGAACACGGATAAAAAATTGTCCGTGTTCTTTTATATCGGTGGGAAAAATTCCAAACGCATTAAAGCCGGCGAAGCGGTTTGCTCTGCGCGCGCGGTTATGCTACAATGCGCGACGTGGAACTCGACCAGATTTTTTGCGCGGACAGTCGCGCGATGCGTGAGGTGCCGGACAACTCGGTGCAGTTGATCGTTACCTCGCCGCCGTACAACGTGGGCAAAGATTACGCGCACCATCACGACACGATGGAACTCGACGCGTACCTCGCGTTTCTCAATTCGGTGTGGCAAGAGTGCGCGCGCGTTCTGTGCAAAGGCGGTCGGCTCGCGGTGAATGTCGCGAACACCTGGCGCAAACCGTACTTGCCGCTCAACACGTACATCGCGCGACAACTGATTGACCTGGGTTTGTTGATGCGCGGCGAGATCATCTGGGACAAGGGCGCGTCTGCGGGAATTTCAACCGCGTGGGGCAGTTTCGCGCGCGCGTCGAATCCAACTTTGCGCGACGTGCATGAATACATCCTGGTTTTTTGCAAAGACGCGTACAAATTGGAAGAAACGCACGGCAAAGAGAGCGGGATCGAAAATTTGGAATTTGTCGAGTGGACGAAAAGCGTGTGGAAGAGTCCGCAAGACCAGGTCGAGGATTCGCAAAAATCCATTTGGCAATTTGATACACAGAGTAAACGCCGTCATCCCTCGACTGCGCTCGGGATGAACGCGCATCCCGCGCCGTTTCCGCTCGATCTGCCTCTGCGTTTGATTCTGCTGTACACAAACATCGGCGATATTGTGCTTGATCCATTTATGGGGAGCGGCACCACCGCGCTCGCCGCGAAAATGACGCAGAGACATTTCATCGGTTACGAAATTTCGGACGAGTACTGCGCGATTGCCAACGCGCGCCTCGCCGCGCTCGATCATCCGCCGGTGATCGAAGAAAGAATCGCGCGCAAAAAAAAGAGGGGAAGAGCAGGCGAGGGGGAGAGCGGGTGAACGTATCTCCCCCTCTCCCATTCTCCCCCTCTCCCCCGCGCGTCAATTACGCGCCGTCGCGCAAAATGTTCCGCGCGATCACCATCCGCAAAATTTCGCTCGTGCCTTCGCCGATCAACGTGAGCCGGTTGTCGCGATAAAATCGTTCGACTGGAAAATCGCGCAAGTAGCCCGCGCCGCCGTGAACCTGGATCGCTTTCCAGCACGCGCGATCCGCGGCTTCGGACGCGAAGAGTTTTGCCATCGCGGCTTGATGCGAAAATGCTTGCTGGGTGTCCTTGAGGAACGCGGCTTGCAGAACCATCAGCCGCGCGGCTTCTAGTTCCATCGAACTGTCCGCGATCATCCATTGAATCGCTTGAAAATCCGCGATCGGTTTGCCAAACGCGGTGCGCTCTTGCGCGTACTTGATCGATGCTTCGAGCGCGGCGCGACCCAGCCCCACCGCCATCGCGCCGATGCCGATGCGTCCACCGTCGAGCGTGATCATCGCTTGCTTGAAGCCCGCGCCCTCCGCGCCGAGCAAATTTTCTTTCGGCACGCGACAATCTTCAAAAAAAACCTGGGTCGTCAACGATCCGTGCAAGCCCATTTTTTCTTCGACTTTACCGATCACCAAGCCGGGCGCATCGCGCGGAATGATGATAATGCTCAAGCCGCGATGTCCTTTCGCTTTGTCGGTGATGCACAAGGTATTGATCGAACGCGCAACCGCGCCGGAGGTTACGTACATTTTCGATCCGTTGATGATCCACTCGTCGCCTTTCAACACGGCAGTTGTTGTCAACGAGCCCGCGAGATCACTGCCGCCTTTTGCTTCAGTCAACGCGAGCGCGCCGAGCGACTCGCCTTTCGCGAGCGGCGTCAGCCATTTTTGTTTTTGTTCTTCGGATCCGAAATTGTAAATCGGCGCGCAACCGAGCGAGAGGTGCGCCGCGTACGTCAAGCCGACCGAGCCGGACGCGCGCGCGACCTCTTCAACCGCGAGCGCTTGCGCGGTCATATCCGCGCCGCCGCCGCCGTACTGTTCCGGGAAGGGCAAGCCGAGCAAACCTTGTTCGCCCATCTTGCGAAAAATGTCGGCGGGAAATTCATCGGTCTGGTCAATCGCGCGCGCGCGCGGCGCGATTTCTTTTTCCGCGAAATCGCGCACCATCTCTTGAATCGCGCGTTGTTCTTCACTCAATTGAAAATCCATTACTCCTCATCTCCTTTGAAGGTGTTGGGCAAATTTCCAATTTGCCCGATCAGTCGCGGCTCACCCCACACCGCCCAGTTCCAGCGATTATCGCCCAAGCCATCGGTAACAAATTCGATGCGCGCGACATCACTGCCGAGTTGCGGCATCGCGACCGAATGGTCTTGCCATGCGCGCGAACTTTTGACCGCGCTCCACAATTTCCAATCGTTGACCAACACGCGAAACGCGATAAAGCGATCTGCCGGTAATTCCGATCCATCGCGAATGCCAATCGCGAATTTTAATTGTGCGCCGCGCAAGCCATGTGGAATCGGCACGAGATAACTCACGCTTGCCGAGCCGCTCACCGGCGGATGTTCCCACAATGCCGCGCGCGCGATGCCATCGCAAATCGCGTCGCCGATTTTGATTTCCATTCCTGCCGCGTCGCGCGATGCGGTTTTTGCCGCGTGCTCGAAATGCGCGATGAAATCGTACGCCCACGCCGCGCGCGCGGGATCGCGTTGCAACGATTCGACAAACGCGCCCACGCGTCGCAGATCGTTATCGGAAAGATTTACGAGCAGAGCAAGCAATTCATCGCGCCGGGACATTGCCACCTCAGAGAACACTTTGAAATTTGTGGCGCGGCTTTTCCAAGCCGCTAATGCGGGCAGGAAAGCCCGCGCCACAATCAAAATAAAAACGCCGTTCGCACCGCACTGCGGTACCGACGGCGCATCCTGATTCGATTATATGACGCGGGTTGCGGCTTGTCAATAATTTTGAATTCGCTATAATCCAAACACGTACCGCAAATTTGTAAATTTGCGCGACCAGGAGAACCCAATGCCAATTTATGAATATCGTTGCGGCGATTGCAAACACCGCGTCAGTGTTTTCTTTCGATCCTTTGCCGACACGAATCAATCGCCACATTGTCCGAATTGTAATGGCGCGAGTTTGACGCGATTGGTTTCGCGCGTCGCGACGATCAAATCCGAAGACGCGCGGCTCGAAGCGATGAGCGATCCGTCCGCGTTTGGCGACGTGGATGAAAACGATCCCAAAAGTATGGCGCGCTTTATGCGAAAGATGGGCGATCAAATGGGCGGCGAAGATTTGGGGCCGGAATTTGGCGAAATGGTGGACCGCCTCGAAGCCGGTGAAAATCCGGAGGAAATTGAAAAGACGATGCCGGGATTGGGTGGGGAAGGTGAGATGGGAGGGTTAGATGTTGGAAGTTAGAAGTTGGATGTTGGAAACACGCGTTCCAACGTCCAACTTCCAACGTCCAATTTCCAAATTAAAATTTCTCAAACCGCTCGACGGCGAGCACGAACACGGTCGCGCCGCCGACCTGCACTTCGACCGGTTGCGCGAGATACAATTCGCCCGGCTCCATCACGGGCGGCATCGGGTTGACGAATTGCGTGCGCGTCGTACAATTTTCTTTGATCACCGCAAGCACTTGATCGACACGTTCATCTTCAATGCCGATAAAGATCGTCGCGTTGCCCTCGCGCAAGAATCCGCCGGTTGAACTCGTCATCGTCGCTTGAAAATTGTTTTGGCGAAGCGCGTCGAGCAAACCGTCCGCGTCATCGCGTTGAACGACGGCAACTACTGATTTCATACGCACCCCCTAGTGGATTTCAAATTTCAGATTTGACCGGCTTGCGATTTACACTCTGAAATCTGCAATTCTATATTCCTCTGCGTTCGATCTGTGCGCGAATGTCGGCTTGCACCATTTCAATTTCGCGCGCGCCATCGATCACGATCCAGCGCGCGGGTTCGCGCTGAATCAGCTCCAAATAACCGGCGCGCACGCGCGCGTGATATTCTAATGCTTTGTGATCGAGCCGATTCGTTTCGCCGCGATGCCGCCGCGCGAGTCCGACCTCGACCGGCACATCCACGTAAACCGTGAGATCGGGCACGAGTCCGCCAGTCGCGAATCGTGTGATCGCGCGCAACGCGTCGAGATCAAGTCCCAGTCCGTACCCCTGATACGCCAGCGTCGAATCCGCGTAGCGATCACAGATGACGATTTTTCCGGCGGCAAGCGCGGGGCGAATCAGTTCCGCGACGATCTGTGCGCGCGCCGCGGAAAAAAGCAATGCCTCGGTTTCACTCTGCATCGCGAGATTGCGTTTCGCCAAAACCACTTGGCGAATTTGTTCGCTGATCGCGGTGCCGCCCGGCTCGCGCGTAAATTCGACCAGGTGTCCGCGCGCTTGCAAATCCGCGGCGCACAAGCGCGCCTGTGTCGTCTTGCCCGATCCGTCGGGACCTTCAAAGGTAATAAACATAGTTTGTTAGTTGAATGGTCTGATAGTTGAATGGTTGAATAACTATTCAACTAACGCACTATCGAACTATCCAACTTCGCTTCCGTAAATCCGCACGCGGCGTTTCGGTTCTTTGCCGAGCGAGCGCGAAAATAAATTCGCGCGTTTGATCAACTCGTGTTGTTGCCGGCGAATGTACGCGGTCTGCGGCGTAAGCTCGACCGAGTGCGCGCCGTTCATCACTTGTTGAATCGCGGTTTGGGTTTCGCGTAGCGCGTCCGTCGCGGGATCGGTGCGCCCGTCCACGCCGAACAAATCTTCCAACACGCCTTCCATTTGCGCGAGCGTGTTCGCGCGCAAAACGTACACCGGCACGCCGCGCCGTTCCGCATCGGTAACAATCGGTGGACGTTTGCGATAATAATTTTTCAACGTCAACACCGCGTCCGCGCCGCTCACATCCCCGACAATTTGAATTGGCAAGCTCAATGTTTTCGCGGCTTCTTCCAAACGATCCTGGCTCAAACCGTACGGATACAAACGCATCGGGCGCAGAGGTTCCGGTTCTGCGCGCTTGACTTGTTCCGGCGCGGGGCGCGTTGCAGAGGGTTCGCGCAAAATGCCGACGCGCGCGGTCACCGGTTTTTCAATTTGCACTTGACCGTCTTCGCCGCGCGTGCGAATTTCCGGCGGTATCGGGCGACCGCGCAACAAGACATCCACCGCAAGCGCGACATCGTGATGCACCGCGAGCCGATTGCGTTCTTGAATTTCGATCAACACGCTAAACGTTGGCGGGGCTTGGCGTTCGAGGATAGATTTTTGCGTGCCGCGCCGGCGCGCTTCTTCATCGGATAATGTAACCGATTGAATCCCGCCGATCAAATCCGCGAGCGTCGGATTCATCATCAAGTTGTCGAGCGAACGCCCGTGCGCGGTCGCGATCAATTG
The DNA here is from genome assembly GCA_016223105.1 of Chloroflexota bacterium. Lineage (GTDB taxonomy): Bacteria > Chloroflexota > Anaerolineae > UBA4142 > UBA4142 > JACRPR01. The sequence continues at coordinate 17,694 of JACRPR010000009.1, forward strand.
CACGCCGCGTTCGGCAATCGTGCGCGCGGCTTCGGCTTCAAGCTCGCGCCCGATCTCGTCAATCACGATCACTTCGGGCATGTGATTCTCGACCGCTTCGATCATCACTTCGTGCTGAAGTGTTGGCATCGCGACTTGCATCCGCCGCGCTTTGCCAATCGCCGGATGCGGAATGTCCCCATCGCCGCCGATCTCGTTTGATGTGTCCACGATCACAACGCGTTTCAAATCGGCGAGCACGCGCGCGGCTTCGCGCAACATCGTCGTCTTGCCGACGCCGGGACGCCCCAGCAATAAAACGCTTTTGCCGGATTCGACAATATCGCGAATGATTTCAATCGTGCCGTACACCGCGCGTCCGACGCGACAGGTCAAGCCGACGATGCGCGCTTGACGATTGCGAATACACGAAATGCGATGCAAGGTGCGCGGGATGCCCGCGCGATTATCCGCGGTAAATTCGCCGATGCGCGAAACGACAAAATCCAAATCGTCGTGATTCACATCGCGCGAGTTGAGCGCGCGCGTTTCGCCGACAAAGCGCGCTTCGGGCACGCGCCCCAAATCCAAAATCACTTCGAGCAAATCGTCGTTGCGACTGATTTGGCGCAAGTGCATTTGCACATGCGGCGGTAAAACATTCAACAACAAATCAAGATCGTCAGTCATTGTGTGTTCCGTGTTCAAACTTGCCTCCGGCGATATTATACCACAAAATCAAAACCAATACTTTTGCCAGCTCCAATCTCCAATGCCGCCGGAATTTTTCCCACGGATAAAAAAGAACACGGACATTTTTTATATATCCGTGTTCCTTTGAATCGGTGGGAGATTTTTTACGCTTTGACGACGTAGGTGCCGGCAATCTTGTCGTGCCAGCCCTGCTTGTCCGTGTCGAATAAAATCCAGATAAAGCCGAGCGCAAAAACAAAACCGCTGGTGCCGCAATCACCTCCTTGTGATTCGGAATTTGTGATCAAAGCGCGCCGTAAAAAAGAATGATTGGGCGCGCGATCACAATGCGCGCGCGATCACAATGCGCGCGCGATCAACGTTTCGGCTTGCGCGAAATCCGCGCCGATGTATTTGTCTTTGCCGTTGACGATCACCGCCGGATATTTGCGCGCGCCGTAGCGCAATGATTTGTACACGCCTTCCAACGACGCGGCGTCAATCACTTTGAAGACGACGCGTCCGCCAAATCGTTCGACCGCGTTCGTGATCCACGCGGACAAGGTGCGATAGTCGGCAAGCAACTCTGTCGGTAACGATGTCTCGAGCGCGTCCGCATGAAATTGTTTGATGCCCTCGCTCTCGGCTTGATTCATCAAGACTTCGCAATGTTTACACTGAAAATATTGTGTCGGCGCGTGCGCGATCACTTCAACCATTACCGGATTCATCGCTCCTCCTTTCGTGCGCGCAATTCTATTCGCGATGAATTGTCGCGTCAATCCCCCCTCTTTTGGGGGCGCGGTAGGGGCGGAGCATTTTTTAGACGGTAGTTCCGTCGAAAAAATGCTGCGCCCCTCCCGCTGCCCGCGCCGCACCGTTTCCAAATTCATTCCCGCGACAAGTCCGCCGCATGATCCGAAAATCACGCGCCCGTTCGCTTCGATCACCGCGCGTGTCGCGTGCGCGATTTCGTCATCCGTGCGCGGCGCGCTGAGAAAATCGAAATTCGAATTACCCCACAATGTGATCGCATCGCCGACGCGCGCGCGCGTGCCGCGCAATGTCATTCCCGCGTCCGGTTCCAAGCCCTGCAAACCGTCGAATTCGCATGCGACCAGGTCGCCCAGCACCGCGTTCAAATTTCCGTCCGCGTGAAAAAAAACGACCAGCCCGCGCGCGCGAATTTCGCGCACGAGTTCGCGCAATGCCGGAAAATATAACGCGCGCAAATCGTCCGGCGCGATGTACGTCTGCTTGCCGTACGCGATATCTTCGCCGAGAATGATGCCGTCCGCACCGGCATCGCGCGCGGCGTGCGCGATGGCGCGCGCCGCGTCCGCACCGCGCTGAAACCAATCGCGCGCGCGTTCCGGCGCGCCGCGAATCGCGTGCATCAATGCATTGAATCCGCGCGCTTGGACCGCCGCGCTGAACGCGCCGTCCATTAACGCGCCCACAAACCGATCGCTTTCCGCGCGCCAGCGCGCGAGCATTTCGAACGCGCGCGGTTCGTCCGGTTGTGCGAGCGCGCCCCAGCCCGCGCTCACCGACACGCACGCGAGATCGAGATCGAGTTGCGTGATGATTGCGTGATGATGTTCAAATTCGATGGGCGCATCCGCGCGCAACGCGAAAAAATCGCGGACAAATTCATCCGCGATAAAAAATTCGCCGCGCGCGCCGCGGTCAATCGGCTCGCCGCGCAGAGTTTTGAAAACGCGTTCGCGATGGTTCATCACGATTTGCAAAACCGCAGTAGCCGGGAATGAAAAATTCCATTACTCGCGACGTACGCGCGCGAATGGACATCCCAGCGCGCGCCGGTCGGCGTCGTAATTTTGCCGCCCGCTTCTTCGACGATCAGCGCGGCGGCGGCGACATCCCAGGGCGCGAGCGAGAGATGCACGTAACCATCTACGCGTCCGGCGGCGACGTAACACAACGTCAGCGCCGCCGAGCCGAGCGCACGCCCGGTCATTGCGTCCATCAACATTGCGCTAAAAATTTTCGCGGTGCGCGCGCGAAGCGTTTCATCGCGCGACCATTCCGCGCCGATCACGGCATCAATAAATTTGCGCGTCGCGCTCGCGCGAATCGGCTTGCCGTTGAGAAACGCGCCGCGCCCGCGCTCCGCCGAGTACAATTCATCGAGCAGTGGATCGTACACCGCGCCGACGTGCACCGCGCCCGCGTGATACAGCGCGAGCGATGTGCAAAAGACCGGGACGCGGCGCGCGTAATTCGTCGTACCGTCGAGCGGATCGGCGATCCAAAGATAATCGCCGTTCGCGCCGCGCGCCTTGTCCCACAATTTTTCGCGCGTCGCCGCAGGGTCTTCTTCCGACAAGAAATGATCGCGCGGAAAACGCGCGTGAATGATTTCGCGCAAGGTGTGATCCGCCGCAAAATCCGCGTCGGTAACAATGTCGCGTTTGCCTTTCGATTTGACCGCGCGCGTCCCGTAAAATTTCGCGCGCAAAACTTTTCCCGCCGCGCGCGCCGCGCGAATTGCAAGTTCATAACGTTGAGTCATTCAGGTTCCTTTGTTGGATAGTTCGATAGTTGGTTAGTTGAATAGTTTACCAAACAACTATCCAACTATTTAGGGTATTTGTCCGAGCAAGCGATTCACACGCGTCGTCGCGGTGTTGAGCGCGGTGGTGATGTCCGCGCCGGTTGCGACCGCGCGCCACATTTCCGCAATCGCCAGATCAATTTGCGCGGCGTGCTTGATGCTGGGAAGCGCGCGACCGATTGGTGCTGGGTTTCCAAATCCATCATTCAGTCGTTGCAGATTCGGATTCGTCGCGAGGTGCGGCGCGAGCAACGCGCGCGCGGAGAGACGCGTCGGGATCGAATTGGTCGCGCGCGCCCACCGCGCGATTTGTTCCGCCTGCGCGAGCCAGCGCGCGCATTGCCACGCCGCGCGCGCGCGTTCATCGCGCGTTTTGAAAATCGCGATGCTCGATCCCAGCAGTGCCACGACCGGTTTGCTCGGATCGTTTTGCGGCACCGGCGCGATGCTCCACTGAAAATGCGCGCCCGCGCGCGTCATCGCTTCGGTGATCGCCGCGAGGTGATCGGTCGTGTCGAACCAGAGCGCGACGTTGCCGTGCGCGAAATCGCTTCGCCCGATTTCGGAATTGTCCGCGAGATATGCCGCGCCGCCGCGCGCGAGCGCGGCAAGCATTTGCAATGTTTTGATCCCGGCATCATCGCCGAACTGCGCGTGCGTTTCGCTCGCGCCATTGCCGCCGCGACTGTAGAGCATCGCGTAAAACGTGAACGCATTCGCGGACATTGCCCAGCCGTGCGCGTTGCCCTTCGTCGTCGCGCGCGCGGCACTGCTGAACGCGTCCCAGGTGCGCGGCGGCGCATCGGCGCGCGCGGCTTTGAGCAAATCGGCGTTGTAGTACAGCGCGACCGCGCGCGTATCGAACGGAAACGCGACGAATTGATCGCGCACGCGTCCCGCGTCCAAACTGCCGGGCAGAAAATCGCCGCGTTCGCTTTCGAGTAAACCGATCCCAGGATCGGCGATGAACGCGTCGAGCGCGACGAGCGCATCCGCGCGCGCGAATTCCGCCAGCGTGCGCGAACTCGCGAGAATAAAATCGGGCGGTTGATTCAACGCGATTGCCGCGACGGTTTGCCGCAATAATTCGTTCTCGCTCGATTTGGCTTCCGCGCGCACGCGAAGTGTTGGCTGAGTTTTGTTGAAATCGGCGATCAGCGCGTTGAGTGTTTCCGCGTCCGCCTCGCGCGCGGCGTGCCAAAAAATGAGCGGCGTCGGCGCTGATTCAATCGGTTCGCCCGGCGCCGCGCTCGTGCAAGCCGCGAGCGCGAGCAAAAACGCGCTAATAAAAAATCGTGTGTGCATCGTCGGAGATTTCTCGCTTCGCTCTATGAAATTTTACACCGGCGCGTGCCCGTATATCCCAGGACGCAGTTCTTTGAGCCGGAGCAATAACCCCATCGGCGGCAACATGATCGCGACGCCCAAAAATCCAACCGCGCCCGGTGGAAAAAAATTGGTTTACGCATTAGCCGGCGGAATCCCGCGCGCCGCCAAATTCAACCCAATCGCCCAAGCCGCGTTCTTGCGCGCGCAAAAAAATGTGGTGCGCCGACGCGACATCTTCAACCGCGAGCCCGAGCGATTTGAACAACGTGATTTCGTCCGACGCCACGCGCCCGGCGATGCGCCCCGCGAGAATTTCGCCGATCTCGCCGCGAATGTGCTCGTCGCCCAGCGCGCCTTCTTGTTTCGGAAACAGAAAATCGCCGGCTTCGTTCACTGTAGATTCGCGCCGATCCACAAACAAGCGCGACTGGACGACCGCGCGCGTGTCGAGTTCGCGCGTCGCGCGGATGCTCGACCCGACTGCGTTGATGTGCGCGCCCGGCGCGATCCACTCGCCGCGCAAAATCGGTTCGCGCGCGGCGGTAACGGTGCAAATAATGTCCGCGCCCGCGGCGGCTTGTTGCGCGGTCTCCATCACCTCGACGGCGATCGCGTGCTGGCGCGATGCGTGCGCCGCGAACGCGCGCGCGTGATCGAGCGTGCGACTCCACACGCGCACGCGCCGAATCGATCGCGCGATCAACATCGCTTCGAGATGACCGTGCGCTTGCGTGCCCGATCCCAGGATCGCCAAATCGCCGGCATCGGGGCGCGCGAGCAATTTCGTCGCGACCGCGCTGACCGCCGATGTGCGAATCGCGGTGATCGCGCTCGCGTCGTTGATCGAAAGCAGGCGTCCGTTTTGCATTTCAAACAGGAGCACCGCGCCTTGATGCGATTCGTACCCGGCGCTTTGATTGCCGGGAAAAACCGTGATGACTTTGATCCCCGCCGCCGCCGGATGCGCGAGATACGCGGGCATCATGCCAAGCACGTTGCCATCGCCGGGCAAGCGCAAGACCGAACGTAACGGCTGAACCGCGTCGCCGCGCGCGAGCGCGGTCAGTGTTTGCTCCATCACCGCGATACATTCGCGCATCGGCAACAATTGCGCGACCGCGGATTGATTGACAATCAATGTTTTCATGCGCTTCCTTTCTGATAGAACATAACTTTCTAGTCACCCGGAGCAACGCGATTCAGTGGTGACGTTTGGCGCGAATCCTATCGCCGATTTTACACTATCCGCGGTGATTTTACCACTGCCGATTTTTTAGTGTTAGCCCAAAGTATACCGTGCACGGTCACAAACTGAGGTTTTGCGCGAGACCCGGATTCGACGCTTTAGCGGGTTACCGGTCAGACAAACTACCGCGTAAACGCTCGACTCCAAAAGCGCAATCAGTGACCGAGAGCAGTATACATCCTTGCTAGACCCAAATTGCAAACAAAAAACACCCGGTGCCGGCGCGGAGCGCGTGCCGACGTAGCGTGTTTCGTGAATCCCATACTTTGACGAACAAGCCATGACGAATCGTAAGCGTTCAGCCCCATCCGTCATTGCGAGCGGTTTTTGCGAAGCAATCCCCGACTTGGTCGATCCGGACTTGCAACGCGGAGATTGCTTCGTCGCAAAAACCGCTCCTCGCAATGACACCTGAACGGTTACGACGAATCAACCTGCGCCTCATTTGGTCAGGATGGAAGGTAGCGTCAATTGGCGGGGTCAAAGATAAGCGCGCAAGTACAGTATATCACATATAGCGCAAGTCCAAAAACGATTTGGCGAGATTCAATGCTTTGCCATCCATTTATTGGGCGGCAACATTATTTCGTTTCGACTGCGTAACCAAGCCAGCGTGTTTGATAGGGAGCCAAGATCACCGCGCGCGTCGCGTCAATCATTTCGCCGGTGAGTAAATCGCTCCACCATTTTGTCGTGCCAAATTCCGCGCGACTCAATTCAACCGCGCGCGTGTACGCGGCGACATTGTGCAAACACAACACCGCGTCGCCGCGCAAAATCGCGAACACGGATGGATCGAGATCGAGCACGCGTTGTGCGCCGAACGGATCGAACGCGAGATGCGCGGCGCGCGCGCGGAGCAACTGCGCGAGCCGCGTGAACACGCGATTTTGCCGCGACGCCGGATCGCGCAACGTGTGTTCAAGCGCGCCGCGTTCCAATTTTTCGCGATTGATCGTCCGATTCTGTCCGGTCTGCGCGACGCCCGCGCGCCAGCTCCGCGAGCCGAACAAACTGTGAAAGTAAATTCCCGGCACGCCGACGAGCGACAACATGATTGCATGCGCGCAAACAAAACGATCAACCTGAGTGTCGAGTGATTCAGTCGCGTTTGGATCGTTGAGCGCGTCGAAATAATTGATGTTGAGTTCGTACGGACTCGTCGTGCCGTCGGGGTTATTTTTGTGCGATGCCGAACCGCCGTGTGCAAACGCGCGTTCCACCAGCACATCAATTTCAGCATCACGCAAAATGCCGCGGGCGGGATTCAACCCAATGCCATCGTGCGACGCGAGAAAGTTGAAAAAGGTAACTCGCTTCGATGGCAAGGTCAATTCGCTCGCCCAGCGCGATAGGGGGCGCGCATCGCCGGTGTGAAACGTGTGCAACGTTAGCGGCGGAAGCGCGAAATTGTACACCATTTGCGCTTCGTTCGCGCCGTCGCCAAAGTACGAAAGGTTATCCGCGTGCGGCACATTCGTCTCGGTAACCAGGATCACGCCCGGCGCGACCTCCTCCATCACCGCGCGGAACACTTGAATGACGCGATGCGTTTGCGGCAAATGCAAACACGTTGTGCCAAACGCTTTCCACAAAAACGCGATCGCATCGAGTCGAATCAGTTCCGCGCCGCGCGTGACGTAAAACAACAATGTCGCGATGATGTCGAGCAGAACGTCTGGGTTGCGAAAATTCAAATCAACCTGATCCGCGCTAAAGGTCGTCCACACATTTTGCGTACCGCGCGGCGTTTCGAATCGCGTCGTCAATGGAAGTGCGCGCGGGCGAATCACGCGCGCCACATCCGCGCCGTCGGGAACGACGACAAAGTAATCGCGATAACGGGGATCGTCGCGCAGAAATCCTTGAAACCACGCGCTCTGCGCGGAGATGTGGTTGACGACCGCATCGAACATCAATCGAAAATTTTCGCCGACGCGCGCGACATCATCCCAGGTGCCGAGCGCGGGATTGATCGCGCGATAATCAATCACTGAAAAACCGTCATCGGACGAGTACGGATAAAACGGCAAAATATGAATCGCGCTGACGAAGAATCGCGTCGCGCTGGGTCACGCGCGTGGGCGCGCGCGCCGGGATTTGCGCGCGCGCGGTTTCGATCAGCGCGCGCAAACGCGCAAAGGTCGCGCGACCAACGTCGTCGTCGTACAGTGCGCTGAGATGATCGAGCATCGCGTTCACGGCAATCGCTCCGGCGCGACATCAAACGGTGCCGCGCTGACGAACAACAGCGCGCCATCGTGCGGCGCGAGCGTAACCGAGACCTTCGCGGTTTCCGCGCCAGCGACCTGGAAGGTCTGTTGATTGATCCAATCGTACCCAAATCGCGCGTTCGCGATGCCGAGCGCATCGAGCGCGTACGTGCGTTGCACCGGCGCATCGCCGGTGTTGAAAATAAAAATTGCCACCTGATCGTCACCCTGAGCGGAGCGAAGGGTCTCGCTTGTTGCGCGGAGACGCTCTGCGTTCGCTCCGCTCAGAATGACAGACGGTACGCGCACCTGTACCAACACCGAATCGGCAACCGCTTGATGACGAACGCGGTGAGAATACAAATCGGCGGGCAAGCGTTCGTACGTGATCGGCGATTGACCCAGGAATGGAAACCGACACGTCGCGGAATTTGGATTGAGCAGTAATTTCCACAAGCGCAACCGTTCTGGCGATAATTCATCGAGCGCGTCGCTTGTCATCGTAACGCCGCCGGTCATCGCCGCGTACATCGCGAGCGAACGAATTTCGGATTCGGTAAGATGATGAAAACGTTCGCGCAGTAAAATGCAATCGGGATCCGTCTGCCACAAAATGCCGTTCGTAAAATTGCGCGTCGCTTGATCGCGCAAGAGCGATTGCGCGGACAAATGTCCGCGCCACTCGACGCCGACATCGCTTCCGATGCGAACGGCATCCACCAAACCGACCGCCGCCCACAATGGACAGCCACAACCGAGCCAGGTCGCGTCGCCGATTTCCGCGCGAATCATTTCCGCGACGCGCCGCCAAATTTCGATGCGCGTCATTCCTTCCGTGTGCCAGCACGCGCGATCGGGTCCGTGCTCCGCGCCCCAGAACATGAAATCGGTTTTGAAATATTCGCAAACCCACTCGTGTCGCCACGTTCGAAACACGCGGCGCAGATATTCGAACGCGTCGGGATGCGTCGCGTCGAGAATGTAATACTCTTCGCTCCGTTTGTGCCAACGAAACTCGCCGTAAAATTTCCACTGTGCGAGCGGCGCGTCGCGCCATCGAGGAGCGGTTTCACACCGCGCGGAAATTGTGGCTTGACATCGAGCCAATCGCCCATCTCTGGCGCGATGCCATCGTCAATTTGAAACACGCGCATCGGCAAATTTTCTTGCCGCGCGATTTTTTCTACGCCGCGCAAATGCTCGAGGATATTTGCTTCATTCGCGGAACCGTACAGATTGTACCACGAACACCAACCGATGATCGGTTCGGATTGTCGCAGTGGCGCTTCGACTCCGCTCAGCATGCGCGATGCCCGCGCGACGATCTGCGCCCATTCGCGCAACGCGTCTTCGATTTCGGAATGCTCGAAAAGGACGAGGCGTTCGGATTCGCAACGCCCCGCGTGCGGTTTGCGATCCCACAAAGTTTGGATCGAGACCCGAAGGGTTTTCGAAAACCCTTCGGGTCTGATCGTGAAGGTGTGTTGAAACCGGTCGTGCCGATCAAAGCCGATGACGACACTCCCGGTTTTATCGCGCGGCAAGAGTTGGGTCATCGCAAACCCGGTTTCGGGACGCGCTTCGTACTCTTGAAAATCGCGCAGTGCTTCCGGCTCGACGTAGAAACTGCCGTCCCAACTCGTGTAGCCGTTTCGCAAATACGCGCGCAAATTTTCGACGCGCTGAAAACCTACGCCGAATGAATCGGGTGCGTCATTCAAGCCGGCGATCCAATAACGCAACCACGCGCGCGTTTCATTTTCACGCGCGAGTTCAACGCCAAACGTTGCCTCGCCGAGCGCGGGCGCGGTGAATTGCAATTCGATCCGCGTCGCGTCATTCGCGATGATCTCCGCGCGCGCGTCGTCGAGCGCGCCGCCGTTGAGGACGGGGCGCAGATCGCGCAGAGAAACCAGGTCGGATTCGATGGTGAGTGAATATTCGGAAGTTAGAATGAATTGCATAAATCAAATTTTTTACAGTTGGATTTCCGCCCGCAGTTCCGCCGAACGCGCGGCGGCAAGTGCCAGGTCGAGCGTGCGCGCGCCCTCGCGCAGAGGCGTGTGCGTCGCGCCGTTCGTGCGAATCGCGTTGACCAGGTCGCGCAGTTGCAAAACAAAAACATCTTGTTCCGACGCAATGATTTCCGGCGCGCGATTCGGCGCATCGGTCGGCGTGAACGTCGCGTGATTCCAGTCGGTAAATTCCGCAAGCAGATTTTGCGAAACGACGCGCCACTCCTTGATCCACTTGTTCGGGATCGCGCCATTCGTCGCGTAAATCACGCCGAGCGCGCCACTTGCAAAACCAAACACGGTCGCGCTCACATCGTCCGACGTGTAGCCGTCCAGATCGCGATGAAAGAAATTTGTTTGGCGGCTAAACACGTTGACCGGCTCGCCCATCAACACGCGCATCGCGTCGAACAAATGAATGACTTGTTCGACCAACTGCCCGCCCGATTGTTCGCGCGCGCGTTTCCAATCCGCGTGCGCCGAGTTGCAAAAATAGCGCGCACTGAACAAGCCCGCCGCGCCGCACGCGCCCGCGCCCACGCGCGCTTTGAATTCTTGAATCGCCGCGCCAAAGCGGTACATAAACCCGACCTGGGTTTTGATCCCGACGCGTTCTGCCGCGTCCACCATTCGCCACGCGAGTTCCGAATTCAATGCGATCGGTTTTTCGACGAGCATATGGATGCCGCGTTCAGCGGCGCGCTCAACTTCGTCGTTATGCGCGAACGGTGGTAAGCAGATCAATGCCAGGTCAAGATGCGCGTGGTCGAACATCGCGCGATAATCGGTGAACGTCGCCGCGCGCCCCGCCGTGAATTGTTCCGCGAACGCGCGCGCTTTCGCTTCGGTGTGATCGCACACCGCGACGAGTTCGATTTCATCATTCAATTGCGCGATGGTTTGCGCGTGTTTCTGCGCGATGCCGCCACAGCCCAAAATTCCGGTTCGTAGTTTGTTCATTGTGTTTCTGGATGTTGGAAATTGGAAATTGGAAGTTGGATTGCGCGTGGCATCCAACTTCTAACCTCCAACGTCCAATCGCTAATCTCCAAATTCAATCACCGCCTGCACCACACTTTCCGGCGCGCGATCAATCAGTTCGAATAATTCGATGGCGCGATCAAATGGCGCGCGATGCGTGATGAGCGGAATCAAATTCAATGTGCCGTCGATCTGCAAACGCACCGCAGATTGTTGCAAACGCAATTTGTCCCAGCGATATTTCAGTTCGGGATCAACGCCGCTGATTTGCGAACAAACAATGTTCACGCGATTGTGATGAAACTCTTCGCTGAGATACAAGCCGCGCGCCTCGTTTTGCAACGCGCCCATCGCGACGACGCGCCCCGAGTACGCCGCCGCGCGAATCGCTTCGTTCAACGCGACGCTCGACCCGGCAACTTCGAACACCACATCCGCGCCGCGATTGTCGGTGAGTCGTTTGATCTCTTCCGCGACCGGGACGCGGCGCGGATTCAGCGTGATGTGCGCGCCGAGTTGTTTTGCCATTTCCAATCGCGCGTCCAACAGATCAACCGCGATGACGCGCGCGCCGGATGCGCGCGCCGCTTGCGCGACGATTTGCCCCGGCGTCCCCAATCCGAACACCGCAACCGTTTCGCCGATGCGAACGCGCCCATCGTGTACGCCGTTCAACCCGACCGCGCCAATGTGCGAAAAAATTCCGATGCGCGGATCCGCGCCGGGCGGGATTATGCGTTGGCGCACCCAATCAATCGGCGCGACGTAATGCGTGCGATGCCACCACGGACCGAACACGCGCGTGCCCGGCGCGAGATCATTCACCGCCGATCCAACTTCGACGACCTTGCCCACTTCTTCGTAACCAATGTTCGGCACCGGGTACGTCCAACTCGGTGTGTCACTCGCGACATACAAACGCGTCGCGTCGTCCCAGCGTTTGTTCATATACGGATTCGTGCCGCGATACTGGGTCATCTCCGTGCCCGCGCTGATGCCGGATAAAAGTGTTTGAATGCGTACTTCGTCCGGCTTGAGCACGGGATCCGGATAATCTTCGTACGCGAGTTGCCGAGGTCCGGCAACGACCAATGCTCTGCCCATTGTTGCTCCGATTAAATAATTTCTCCGCGCGATGCTTTGATCGCTAAATCCACAAACACCGCGCTCGACCAACCAAAGACGGATGCCGCGTGCGGCGGCGGTTCGCCGGTGTCGGGATTATAGTACTCGAAAATATCCGCGTGCCGATTTAACAACGCGAGCGTCTTGTCGCGCAGGTCGCGCGCGAGATCGGGATAGCCACTGCGCGCCAATCCTTCGATGAACAAATAATTGATATTGACCCAGGTCGGACCGCGCCACATTTTGTTCGGATCATATTTCGGATCGTTGCGCGCGACAGTCGGGATGGGGTACTCTGCCCAAAACTCATCGGGATTCGTCAGATGCGCGACGAGGCGATCATTGATCGCGCGCGGCATTCGCCCGGTCAACAACGGATACAAGTTGAACGGCGTGAGCACGCGAATCGGTTGGTGATCGCGCGTTGCCCAAAAAACACCGGCGGCTTCATCCCAAAAATGCGCGATCATTTTTTGCGCGAGTTCTTCCGCGCGTGCGCGCCACATCACCGCATCGTCGCGTAATTCGAGAATTTCCGCGATGCGCGCGAGCGCGTCCATTTGCATCACCAGGTACGTGTTGAGTTCCGGCGATTCGACCGGCACGCCTTCATCCCACAACGGACTATCATCGAGCCCCGATGAAAAACCGTGATTGTATTGCGCGATGCCATCGTGATCGTCATCGTTTTTTTCAAACCACCAATGATTCCATCGGCACAACGGCTCGTAAATCTCATCGAGGAAATCGCGATTGTGACTGGTCGCATAAAGTTTCAACGCCGCCCACGCGATCAACGGCGGCTTGGTTACATCGGATTCGCCTTCGATGCCGGGCAATTTCCAACGATGCACCACGCCTTCATCGTGCACCGCGTCGGGAATCATTCCATCGTCGCGTTGATGATCGAGCACAACACGCAGTTGATTCTCCGCGAGTTTTTGATCTACATACTGATACGCGAGCGCGTGAAAAAACGCGTCCCACTGCCACACGCCGATATAATGAATCGCCGATGGCATCATTGCCTCGCGCGTCAAGTGAAAACGCGGACTGAGCAAACCCATTCGCAGAATCCACCACGCGTGATAGTACTGCTCGGCGTATTCTTCGCGCATCGCGGGCGCGGCGGCGAACCATTTGTGCCAGCGCGCTTCGGCGTCGCGCATCACATCGTCCGCGCGCGCGACACTGCGATTGAATCCCAGGCGCGGGGTGATATTGAGCAGAAACGCCGATTCGGTCGTCGCTTCGATTTGCAGATTCACGCGCAGATAGCCGTTCGCATCGGGGACGATTTCGTTCGCAATGACGCGCGCGTTCGTGGTGTACGCGATGTTGCGCGGCGTGGTGCGATGTTCGGGATCGCCTTTGAATTCGCCGCCGCGCCGATCCGCGCGCCCGTGCGCGGCGAACGCGCGAAATGAAATTCCACTTTTCCCGGCGGGCAACTTTAAATACAACGTTTCCGCGTCCGCGAACGCAAGCCAATAATTTCCGACGCGCGTTTCCAAGCCGAGCGCGTGCGGGTACGACGTCAATTCGAAATCGAGCGGCGCGCCGTGCGCGTCGGTCAGAACAAAATCGTCCAGCACCGGCGCGCGATGCCGGTAATCGCCGACCTGGTCTGCCCATTTCATCCAACGTTCCGCGAGGCGAAAAAACAATTGCGATCCGCGGCGAAAAACCAGGATACGCGAGCCGCGTTCACTGAATGGAATGCCGCTGAACGGAATCCGTTGCTGATCGGCGGATGAAAGTTGAAAACGCGGATCGAGTTTTTCCGGCGCGCTCTCTTCGAGCGTGATGCGCCCGCGCAGTTGTTGAAGAAAAGGCGATGCAGGAGTGAAAGTCATTATGGTTTCCCTGTGTCATTGCGAGCGAAGCGAAGCAATCCCCAAATCACTCGGAGATTGCTTCGTCGCCAAATGCGCTCCTCGCAATGACAAATAATCAAAATTTTTCCACACGTTCAACATCAGTTCGTACCGTTCCAAACGCATCCCCGGATAAACACAATTGCTCGTCGAAAAAATATATCCGCCGCCGGGCGCGCCGTGCGTCAACGCGTACTGCGCGGATGCGATCACTTCATCATCCGTGCCGGTGTCGAGCAAGCCGCAATTCACGTTGCCGATCAAACAGACCTGGTCGCCGTACCGCCGTTTCACTTGTGCAATGTCCACGCCGCCTTGCGGATCGAGCGAGTGGAGCGCGTGCGGATTGCACGCGACGAGTTGATCGAGAATCGGCATAATGTTGCCGTCGGTGTGTTTGATCGTGTAGAAACCCAGGTCGCGATAACCGCGAATCAATTGCGCGAGGTACGGCGTAACGAACTCGGCGAATTTACTGGGACGCATATACGGTCCCGTGTTGAAACAATAATCGGTGCAAAGCGCGTACCCGTCGAGTCCGCCGCGTTGCATTTGGCGTTCGGCGCGTTCGAGCGCGGCGTTTACTTTGGCTTGCGCTTCGGCTTTCAACTTGTCCGGCTCGTCCGCCATTCGATACGCGACCTCGTTTAACTTGGCAATGCCCCAGGTCGCGTCGCCGTGCATCATCAAGAAATATTTCGCGCCGATTTTTTCGCGAACGAGATCAACCATCCGCCAGCGTTCTTCTTCCGTGTCCGGGTTGGGATGGATGAAAATCGCGCTATGCTCGAATCGTTCCGCGGTCGCGATAAAAATGTCCGCCATTTCGTTGCGATGCAATGCGCGTTCGTGTTCGCGCATCTGCCCCCATTGTTCGTAATTGCGATGCGACGGATGCACCTTGCCGAACATTTCCATCGTCAAGAAAAAAACGAGTTCGAAATGCGGCGCGCGTCCGGCGAGCGGTTTGCGGTCGAGCGCGGCGATGAAACGTTCGCGCGGGGTGAGAATTTTTTCTTGCATCATTTACTCTATTTTTATGCGCGTTCATTCGCGTCATTCGCGGCTAAATTTTCGCTCGCAATCATTTCCAGCGTCAGCGCGGCAGACCAAGAAAAATCAACCGCGCCGCAACCGGAACCGTCGCGCGGATCATAGTATTCGCGGAAATCATTTTGCGCGACGAGCGCGAGCGAATCGTGTACCACTGCATCGGCTTGCTTGATAAAACCATAGCGGCGCAAACCTTCGGCGATGATCCAATTCATCTGAATCCACACCGGACCGCACCAATACCGGCGCGGCGCATAACCCGGTTCATTTTTCGCGACGCTCGGCAAATAAAATTTTGAATCCGCGCCCGGCGCGTACTCGCGCGGATTTTCGAAATGTTCCGCGACCAAACGCGCGGCTTGGTCTGGCGAAGCGAGTCCAGCAAAGAGCGGCGCGAACGTCGCGTTCGCGTTGACGCGAATCGGCGATTGCGCGCGCACATCGTAATCAAGATACAACCCGCGCGCGTCATCCC
The DNA here is from genome assembly GCA_016223105.1 of Chloroflexota bacterium. GTDB lineage: Bacteria > Chloroflexota > Anaerolineae > UBA4142 > UBA4142 > JACRPR01. The sequence continues at coordinate 33,258 of JACRPR010000009.1, forward strand.
AGAATCGCGCGTCAAAAATTTCGCGCGTGCGCGCAAGCCAACCATCAATCTCGCGCGTGTCTTCGCCGAGTTCGCGCGCGAGCGCGCACAAATCTTCATCGGCGCGATGGAGAATCGAACAGAACAAAACATCTTGAACGAGAAACGGCATTTGCTCCAACAACGCGCGCGGCTCCCAATGCAAACGCCGACCGCAATCAATCAAATACACAAAGCGTTCGTAATCCGGCGCGCGCGGGCGTTCGTCGGCGGCGACGTGAATCGTATCGCGACGTTGAAACGGCGGCAAATTTTCCGGCGTGATGCGGTCGAGCGCGTCCGCCCACAACGGCGAATTGTCCATCCCGGATTCCCAGGGATGAATGAGGCACGGCAAGCCGGTGCCGTCGGCGTCGCGCGCGGTGTGCAACCAGCGATGCCAGGCGAGGAGTTGGGAAAATTCGTAATTCGCGCGAAGCGTTCGTAATTCAGAATTGTGAATTGCGAATTGCGAATTGTTTTGAATCATCCGAACAATGGTAGATAAAATTGGCGGTTGGGTCAGCGCGGAGGAAGGGATGTCGCCGGCACGCGCTAAATTTTCGGTTTGCCAAAATTCCGGCGGCGGAAAATAATCGGATGCGCCGGTCGGATAAATAATGTGCGGTACCATTCCATCGCGCCATTGCGCCCGCAACAACGCGCGCACTTCGGCGAACGCGCGCGGCAAATCGAACTGCGCGAGTCCGAGCGCGATGAATGCAGAATCCCAGTTCCACTGATGCGGATATTGGCGCGGCGAGGGTTTGGTAAATTCGCCGGTGTCGTTGAGCCGGAGAACCGCGCGCGCGCGCGCAATGAAATTATCATCAAGCATTGCAGAATCAAATCGTTTTTCCACTGACGGAAGAAAACACGGACATTGGTTGTTTTTTCTTGTCCGTGTGCCTTTCTCGGTCAGGGGAAGAAATAATACTGGACGCGGCGAAAATTTTTTCCGCGTTTCATTTTCACGCGAGCAATAAGGGGCGCGTGTGATCCGCCCACGCGCGAATCGCGTTCCAATCCCGGCGGTCGCCGCGCGGAAAAATTCCGGCGGCAACCGTCGCGCGCAAAAGCAAAGTATCCAGGTTAACCGGCAGTTTGGAAAAATCCAACTTCCCGGCAAAGAGACCTTCGCTCACCGGTTGAATCAATGCGCGCACCGGCGCGATCCATTCCGCGACCACCGCGCGATATTTCGCATCGTTCGACATCGCCAACGTGATGCACACGGTAAATGTCGCAAACGGTTTGCGCGCGCGATCGGCGCGATGTGTCTGGATGAATTGCATCGCTTCCGGCAACCATTTCGATTTGCGAATCGCACTGCCGGCAATCACTGCTTGATAGGGCGTCAGGTCTTTCACGTCTTGCATTGAAAGCACATCCACTTGCGCGCCGTTTTCAGCGAGAGTTTTGCCGATAGATTCTGCGACCCCGGCGGTGGATCCGGCGCGGCTAGCATAGCAAACGAGCACACGATTGTTCATTGTTTTTTCTCCAATGGAAATGGCTGACATTTTTCTTGCCGGGGTCTCAGCTTACCCCGGATGAATCGCGTCGCCAGTTGCCGCATCCATCCAACGAATTTTTTCCGGATCAAAATGAAGCCACACATCATCGTTCGGCGCGACGCGTTGGTCGGGCGCGACGCTCACTTTGGAAATTTCCGCGCCGACTTGGACGGTCAACAATTTGTGCGAGCCGAGCGGCTCGACGACAAGGACGCGCGCGCGAATCGTGTTCGCGTGTTGCGCGGATGCGAGCGCGAGATTTTCCGGGCGGATGCCGAGCAAAATCGGTTGACCGTTTTTCTCGATGAGTGCGGACGCGAGCGCGACCGATGGCGCGATGTGCGATTCGCCGACCGCCGCGATCGGTTTGCCCTCGTTCACGCGCACGACGCCGGGCAAAAAATTCATCGGCGGCGTGCCGATAAATCCGCCGACGAATTTATTCGCGGGATAATCGTAAATGTTCATCGGCGCGTCGCACTGCACAATGCGCCCGTTTTGCATCACCGCGATGCGGTCGCCGAGCGACAATGCTTCGACCTGGTCGTGCGTTACGTAGATCGTCGTCGCTTTGATTTCTTGATGCAAGCGTTTCAGTTCGGCGCGCATTTGCAATCGCAACAGCGCGTCGAGATTCGACAGCGGTTCGTCCATCAACAACACCGCGGCTTGCATCACAATCGCGCGCGCGACCGCGACGCGTTGGCGTTGTCCGCCGGACAATTGCGCCGGATAACGCGCGAGATAATCGCTCAATTCCAACAAGCGCGCGCCGTCTTCGACGCGACGTTTGATTTCATCGCGCGGGCGGCTTTGCATTTGCAAACCGAACGCGATGTTATCGAACACGGTGAGATGCGGAAAGACCGCGTAGCTTTGAAAGACCATCGCGATTTTCCGGTCGCGCGGCGCGAGCTCGGTTACATCGCGCGCGCCGATGAGCACGCGTCCGCCATCCACACGTTCGAGTCCGGCGAGACAGCGCAGTAACGTCGTTTTGCCGCAACCGCTCGGACCCAACAACACCATAAACTCGCCGTCCTTGATTTCCAAACTGACATCGTTCGCGGCAAGCGTCTTGCCAAAAATTTTGCGGATGGATTGAAATTGAATGCCAGCCATTGCGACTCCATTTCTGATTTCTGATTTCTGATTTCAGAATTTCAATCTGAAATTTGAAATCTGAAATTATCGCACGATGTTGCCCCACATATTCAGTAAATATTTGCGGATGGCGAAAATGAAAACTACCGCGGGCAGAATCATAAAAAAGCCGCCGGCGTAACGATAGTACAACGGCGAGCCGCTCAAGCCGCTCAACACTTGTGCGGGGAGCGTGCGGTTGCGGAGCGTGAGAATCGTCGCCGCGAACACTTCGTTCCACGACAGCACGAAAGTGAAAATCGCCGCGGCGGCGAGACCTGGGATCGTGAGCGGCATCACGACGCGCCAGAACGCTTGCAAGCGATTGCATCCCAGGGTTTGCGCGGCTTCTTCCAAATCGCGCGGCACGCCGACGAAAATGCCGGCAGTTACAATGATGACAAATGGCAGAGCCATCGCGGTGTGCATCAACGCGACGCCCCAAAGCGTATCATACAAATCCATTTGCAGAAACGCGATTGCGAGCGGGACGGAGAGAATCGCGGTGGGAAACATTTTGCTGATCAGAAAACCGAGTTGAATCGCGTCCTTGCCGCGAAAGCGAAAGCGCGCGAGCGCGTAACCGCCGGGCGCGCCCAGGATCAAACTCGCAACGACGGTAACGAGCGCGACGATGATACTGTTCTTGACTGAATCGAGCACGCCGGTCGAACCGACAAAGAACGCCATCGTTTCAGTTGAAAACGCGGTGGGCAAAAAAAGTTTGGGCCACTGAAAGACCGCTTCCTTGGTGCTGAACGCGGCGAGCGCGATCAAGTACAACGGCGCGAGTGTCCACACCGCGAGCGCAATCGCGACGGCGTACAAAAAAATTCGATTCAAGATAAATCGCGAAGACGGCATAGAACCCCATTTCAGATTTCAGATTTCAGAATTTTAATCTGAAATCTGAAATCAATCGAACCCGGCTTCCGCAGTACTCGTCCGCAAAAGTCGAAAGTACACAACGGTCGCGATCACGGTAAAGATGAGGACGAGCGTTGAATACGCCGCGGCGATGTTCGCGTTGCGATTGAGCGCGTACCAGTTGTACGCTTCACCGGTGAGAACCGGGATGACGCGTCCGGCGAGCGCAAGCACAACCGCGAAAGTTTGGAACGCGAAAATCGTACGGATGATCAGCGCGTTTTGCAAACTGGGTCGCAAGAGCGGGAGAACGACGAACAAGGTGCGCTTGAGCGTGTTCGCGCCAAACACATCGGCGGCTTCAAAATAATCGCGCGGGATCACTTGCAGTCCGGCGAGCAAAATCACCATCACGATCGCGGTCGCGCGCCACGATTCCGCGATGATGAGCGTGCTGAACAACGCCGGTAAATTTTGGTACGAGAGAAACAAGAACGGTCGTTCAAGCAAACCGAGTTGGAATAAGCCGGAATTGAGGAAACCGCGTTCGGTGAAAATCGCGAGCCACACGATGCCCGCGGCAAGATCGGAAATCGCGAGCGGCAACGCGTAGATGTACAGAAAAAAAGTGTGCCCTTTGAAGCGCGTGTGGATGAGTAGCGCCATCACCAATGCCAGGACGACTTGCGCCGGAACGATGAAGATGAGCAAGAGAAAAGTAAATTTCAACGCGTCCGCGAAACTCGTGTCCGCGATCATTTTTTCAAATTGCGTGAGCGTAAATTCGCCGTCGGCAGTTTGGAACGCGAGCAGGAATGCTTGAAAGATTGGCACCACGATCAACAGCGTGATGAAGATGAGCGTAGGCGCAAGTAAACTGTACGGCAGAATGGATTCGGTTCGAACGCGCATCGGAACCTCGCAAGACCTGGAAGGTTTTTGCAAACCTTCCAGGTCTGAACCACGACTCACTTGACCTGGCACGGCTTGTCGCCGCTACTGGGATCGGGCGACCAACATGCGGCTTTTAGTTCAGCCATCAGCGCGTTGAGCTTCGCGCCTTCTTCGTCCAAAACTTTTTTAATGTCTTCGCCTTTGAGGACGATGCGCGTCAACGTGTCTTGTTGAATTTTGTTGAAATCGCCGGCTTTGCCGCCGAGACCGATCGGCAAGAGCGCGACTTTGGCATCGGACGCTTTGGATTGTTTCACCACACCGTCCAATTCGAGTTTCACATGCGCGGGCACATCGGCGGGCAAACCGGTTTCCAACACCGGATAGAAATTTACTTCGCGCGTGGTCGCGGCTTGTTGCACCGGTTGGGTGAGATAGTCAATCAACGCTTCCGCGCCGGCTTTGTTCGGCGTGCCTTTCATAATGCCGAGACCGGCAAGCACGCTCATATAGTAACGACCTTTCGGACCGGCGGGCGCGGGCGCGGCGAGAAAATCGTTCGGTTTGTTTTTGAACGCGTTCACGACGCGCGCAGTGTGATCAATCGTCACCCAAACTTCTTCGGAGAGCAACGCGTCTTGCATATTGTTGTACGTGGTGGATTGGGGATTGGTCTGCTCCCAGATCGCTTTGACATCAGTCCACATCTTGACCGCGTCATCACTCTTGTACGTCGTGACCAATCCGCCGGTGTACGATGGATACAAGTAGCCCTGGGTTAAGCGATGCATCAACCCGGTCGGACCCGCCGGTAAACCCAATTTCTTTTCTTTGGTTGCGGTGGTGATATTCTTGCCCCACTCGGCAAATTGCGCGTAGGTCAACGCGTCCACGTTCGCGCCGGCAGGCAAGTAGGGCAACGCTTTTTTGTTGTAGACCATAATGTAGGTGGCTTGCATCCAGGGGATGTAGTACTGTTTGTCGGAACCCAGTTTTCCCAGCGTCATAAATTCTTTGACGATGGAGCGGCTTTGCAATTTCGCGGCGAGCGCGGTGAGGTCTTCGAGCGCGTTGGCTTGCACCAGGTTGGGGAACGTGCCGTGCAACGCGCCGATCACACCGACGGTGATCTTGCCGGTTTTTTGTTCGGCGATGATGCGATCCATAAACGGCGCTTCAGTGGGATCCACGACGAAATCAACTTTTGCCGCCGTGAAATCTTTGAGGATCACCGTCCGCATTTTTTCCTGTTCTTCGACGGGGTTGAACTGGGTCGAGGAAAAGAGCAAAGCTTGCGGCGCGGCGACAGTCGGCGCGGCGGTTGGCGGCGCGGCGGTTGGCGCCGGGGTTGGCGCGGGCGCGCACGCCGCGAGCAAAGTCAGAAGCATTGCGAGCATCGCAATACGATAGATACGCTTGTTCATCAGAATCTCCTCCGTGAGAAAAAACATTCGCTTGATGCGACGATCCTGGTTTTGGTTACGGGCGCGCCATCACCTCCTTGCAACAGAATTTTTTACGCGGGATGAAATTTGAAACGCGGTGGATTCGCGAAGGATGAGTTCGGGTTGGATCACGATGTGCGGCTCGGAAATCGGCTCACCGGCGATGCGTTGAAGCAACATCTCGACCAATTGGCGCGCGGTATTGTAGATCGGTTGCTTGAGCGTGGTGAGCGGCGGCTCGGTATGTTCCGCGTCTTCAGTGCCATCGTACCCGGCGATGGCAAGATCGCGTCCGATCACTAGCCCGCGTTCGCGCGCCGCGCGCATCGCGCCAATCGCGGTGAGATCATTGACGCAAATGATCGCGGTCGGCAATGGATTGGTCTGTGCGAGCAAACGTTGCGCGGCTTGATAGCCGCCGGTGCGTGTGAGATCGCTTTCGCCGACGAGGCGCGCGTCGAAGGGAAGATTGCCCGCGGCGAGTCCATCTTGATAACCGGCGAAGCGTTCGGTTTGCAGAGTGAACTTCGCGGGCGCACCGATGTACGCGATGCGCCGGTGTCCTTGCGCGATAAGATGCTGGACGAGTTGCACAAACCCGGCGCGCGAATCCATTTCGATGTACGGAAAATCGAGCCGCATCCGCGCGTGCCCGTGCGCGACGAATGGAAAATCATTTTGCGCGAGATATTTCACGCGCCAATCTTTCAAACGCAAGCGGTTCAGGATGATGCCATCCACCGGGCGGCTTTGCGTCCAGCGCGTGTAAATGTGTTGTTCGGCGTCCGAGTCGGGCGCGGCAGTCGAAATCAAGAGGTCGAGATTGTGCGCGGCGGCGGCATCGCCCAAACCGGCGATGAATGTTGAGGAAAAGGGATCGGTAAAGTACGGCGGTTGCGCCGGGAGAATATAGCCAATCGCGTCAGTGCGTTGGCGGCGCAGTTGACGCGCGGCGCGGCTGGGCACGTAGCCCATTACGCGCGCAGTGTGGATCACGCGCGCGCGCGTTTTGGCGGCGACATCAGCATAGCCGTCGAGCGCGCGCGAGACAGTGGTAATTGAGAGGTGGAGACGTTTGGCAACGTCGCGAATGGTGACAGCCATTTTTCTCCAAAACGTTTCGGATGATATTCCCATTATCTTCCAAAACGTTTTGGATGTCAAGTCCGCGCGCGATACGTTGTCGTACACATAATTCGTCAGCGCGCCATTGTTATACTGCATCAAACGATTGCCTACCACATCGAATGTGTACGTGATCGTGCGCGCGACACAACGGTGGTGTTGTCGACGTGCACGTCGGGATTGCGGTCGAACTCGGAAATTACAAGACGCGCATCGGCGTTATTCAACTCTCGATGGTCATTTGAAAAAGTGAGTCAGTTCACGCACGCGGTCAAATTTCGGGCAACAAAAAAACCCTTGTTTTCAAGGGTTTTTCGAGTGCCGACGAGTAGAGTCGGACTACTGACCAAGGGCTTATGAGTCCCCTGCTCTACCACTGAGCTACGTCGGCGAAAAGAGGTGTCCTGAACGGACGACGCGCATTTTATCACGGCTTGGCGGTCTTGGCAAATTAGCGCAACCAGAAATCGCGCGCGTGCGCTTGGCGCAATTCATGATCCGCAAAACGTCCATAGAAACGCGTCGTAACGGCTGGATCGCGATGCCCCAGCAATTGCGCCATTATCGCATCCTTTAGCCCCCGTTTGAAATTAGATGCTTGCCATATTTTTTGCAAAGTGATTTGACCAAACGAACGCGCGGTGATAAACTGCCACACGATTTCAATTCACCCAAGAGGATACGAATGGCAGACACACAATTTGATCTAATCGTCATCGGCGGCGGACCGGGCGGTTACGTCGCCGCGATTCGCGCGGCGCAACTTGGAATAAAGGTCGCGCTCATCGAACGCGATAACCTGGGCGGCATTTGTTTGAATTGGGGATGCGTTCCGACCAAAGCTCTGCTCAAAAACGCGAACGTTGTCGAAACGATCCGGCACGCGAACGACTTTGGCATCCAGATCGAAAAATTTTCCGCCGATTTTGGCGCGGCGATTGCGCGCAGTCGCGTCGTCTCGAATCGTTTGGTCAAGGGCGTCGAGTTCTTGATGAAGAAAAATAAAATCGAAGTGATCAAAGGCGAAGCGGTGTTGACTGCCGCGAATCGTGTCGAGATCAAACCGGATGGACGCGGGCTGACCGCAAAAAATATCATCGTGGCGACCGGCGCGCGCGCGATCACGATCCCCGGTTTGCCGCTCGACGGCACGGATGTGATCACATCGCGCGAAGCGTTGGAATTGCGCGAACTGCCTTCGCCCATCATCATCGTCGGCGCGGGACCGATCGGGATGGAGTTTGCGTACATCTATCGCGCGTACGGCGCGGACGTGACCGTCGTCGAAATGTTGCCGCACCTCTTGCCGCGCGAAGACCCCGAAGTGAGCGCGGTCATTGAGAAACAAGTCGGCAAAATGGGGATCAATTTCCGCGTCAACACCAAAGTCGAAAGCGCGGAAAAAGCGAACGGCAAAGTTCTGCTCAAGGTGTCAAGCGACGGCAAGACCGAAACGATTCAAGCGCAAAAAGTGTTGGTCGCGATTTCGGTGAAACCGAACAGCGAAAACCTGGGTCTCGAAGCGCTTGGCGTGACAATGACGCGGGGCGCGATTGATGTGAACGATCAAATGCAAACGAACGTGCCGGGCATTTACGCGATTGGCGACGTCACGATGAAACTGCCGCTCGCGCATGTCGCATCGCACCAGGGCGTCATTGCCGCCGAAGCGATTGCCGGCAAAAATCCGCGCGCGCTCGATCTAAACAACGTGCCGCGTTGCACGTACTGCACGCCCCAGGTCGCGTCGCTCGGCTTGACCGAACAACAAGCGCAAGACGCCGGGCACGAAGTGAAAATCGGCAAATTCAATTTTCGAGCGAACGGCAAAGCATTGGGCATCAACGAGTACGAAGGATTTGTAAAACTTGTCGTGGATAAAAAGTACGGCGAGATTCTCGGCGCGCATTTGGTGGGACCGGAAGTAACCGATCTCACCGGCGAATTGTCGCTCGCGAAATCAATGGAACTCACGCCCGCCGAACTCGCGCACGCGGTTCACGCGCACCCGACGCTCACCGAAGTGATCGCCGAAGCCGCGCTCGATGCGATGGGCGAAGCCATCCACCAATAACAGAAAATCCAATGTCCAACCTCCAACTTCCAACTTCCAATTCCAAACGCATCGCCATCATCGGCGGCGGATTTGCCGGCATGACCGCCGCGTACGAACTCGGCAAACTCGGCTATCAAACTTTTTTGTTCGAACGCGCGTCGGAACTCGGCGGACTCGCGAGTACATTTCCGATTGAAGGGACGCGGCTCGAACGCGGCTATCATCACTGGTTCACGAGCGACACGCACATCATCGCGCAGATGCACGAGCTGGGGCTGGGTGATCGCGTGCAATGGATTCCCTCGAAAACCGGGTGGTTCGAGAACGGCAAAATCTGGAATATGGTTACGCCGCTCGATGTTCTGCGGCTCGGCACAATTCCATTTGTGGATCGTTTGCGCTTGGGCTTTGCGGTCGCGTATCTCACGTATTTGCAAGCGTCGAAAAATAATCTTGCCAAGTACGAAAAAATTACCGCGCTGGAGTGGTGGAAAAAGTACGGCGGCAACGCGGTGTGGGACAAGGTGTGGAGTCCGATGTTTCGCGGCAAGTTTGGCGCGGAAGCCGAACATATTTCGATGGTATATATTTGGTACAAGATCGTTTTGCGGATCGGCTCGCGGCGCGGTGTGAGCAAAGAGGAGCTCGGTTATCCGCGCGGCTCATACCAGGTGTTGATTGACGCGCTTGAAAACGCGATTCGCAAACAGGGCGGCAAAATTTTTTGCGGCGCGACGGTGAAACGCGTCGTCATCGAAAATGGAATCGCGACTGGCTTGCAATTTGCGGATGATGAAACATCGCAAGCCGCGCAAAAGCAATTGGGCAACGCACAATTCGACAAAATCATTTGCACCGCACCGTCGTTCGCCGCGTTGAAAATCATTTCCGAATTTCCGCGCGAGTATGTCGCGAAAATGAACGCGGCGAAATATATGGCGGCGGTTTTGCTTGTGCTGAAACTGAAACAGCCGCTGACGCGCATCTATTGGATGAACATTGCCGACCGTTCGATTCCGTTTGTCGCGACCATCGAGCAAACAAATTTTCTTGCGCCGGACATTTACAACGGCAAGCGCGTGCTGTACGTGTCCAACTATCTCGACGCCGCGAGTCCGTACTTTCAAATGTCGCGCGACGAATTGTTCAACGCGTACTTGCCGCACCTGCAGAAACTCAATCCTGGTTTTTCGCCGGGTTGGGTCGAAGAGACCTGGCATTTCAAAGAAGCCGCCGCGCAACCGATTATGCCGCTCAACTATTCGAAAATGATTCCCGAACATCGCACGCCGCTTCGCAACTTGTATTTGGCAAACACGACCCAGATTTATCCCGAAGATCGCGGCACGAATTATTCGGTGCTACTCGGACAAGAAATCGCGGCGATGGTGGAAGAAGACGCGAAGCGTGATGCGTGATGCGTAAAACGTGAAAACAAAACGAAATTCACTCAAGCGCGATGCACTTCCGGCGCGCTTCAAAACCATTGAGGCGTTTACCAAATTCTGGGAAACTCACGACACGGAAGATTACCCCGAAGCGTGGCGCGAAATTTCTGTTGCGATCAAAATGAAGACGCGCAAATATCCTCGTATTGTCGCGCCAAATCTGAAATCTGAAATTTGAAATTTGAAATGGAGAACGAATGAAACTCGCCATCACCGGCAAAGGCGGCGTCGGCAAAACGACGCTGACCGGTTTGCTTGCTTACGCATACGCCGCGCAAGGTCGCAAAGTGCTTGCGATTGACGCGGACCCGTCGCCGTGCTTGGGCGACGCACTTGGTTTTTCCAAAGAGACTCTGCGCGGCATTCAGCCCATCGCGGAAATGGAAGAATTAATTCTCGAACGCACCGGCGCGCAAAAAGGACAGTACGGCGGCTATTTCAAAATCAACCCGCGCGTGGATGACATCCCCGATCGTTTTTCCGCGCTGAATCGCGACATTAAATTGTTGCAACTCGGTTCGGTGGACACTGGCGGATCGGGATGTATCTGTCCCGAAAGCGTTTTGCTCAAATCGCTCGTTACGAACATTTTGCTCGCGCGCAACGAGGTTGTGCTGATGGATATGTACGCCGGCGTCGAGCATCTGGGTCGCGCGACGGCGGATTCGGTGGACGCGATGTTGATCGTCGCCGAGCCAACCGCGCGTTCGCTCGGCACCGCGGCGCAGATTCGCGATCTCGCCGGCGACATCAAGATCACGCGACTGTTTCTCGTCGGCAGTAAAGTGCGCGATGAGAGTGATCGCGAATTCATCCAAAAAAATTCGCCGGGGTTGAACGTGCTCGGATTCATTTCCGCTGATCCGGCTGTGCTCGAAGCGGATCGCAACGGCTTGGTGCTGTACGATCTCGCGCCAACGCTCGCGGCAGAAGCGCAAGCGATTGTCGCCGCGCTCGATCAGATAATTACGAAATAGCGACTGACCGGCAAAAACTGGAGTCGAGCGGTTACGCGGTTTCTACTCTGACCAGCAACCCGCTAAAGCGTCGAATCCAGTCTAGGGAAATTCGTCACTCGCGATCAATGACGCGCGGCACTCGCGCAGATTTGTGTTTCGTGATACCATTCGCACAAATCTGCGAGAGGAAACGAAAATGTACACGAAAACCATTTTGCACTGCGCGATCGTTGCGCTGATCGCCGGGGTGATGATCGGATGCGCCAGCACACCAACGCCCCAATCGCCCGCGCCGACCGGCGTCCTCGTCGAATACAAACGCACCGGCGGGATTGCCGGGTTTAACGATCATCTCAGCATCAACGCGGATGGCAAAACAACGTTGACGCGGCGCATCGGCAATTTTGAATTTACGATCACGCCGGAACAAATCAAACAAATTCAATCGGTGTTTGACCTTGCCAAATTCACAACCTTGCAAGAACCTGCGTCGCGTTTGCTCGTGCCAGATGAATTATCGTACGTGATCACCTATCAAGGCAAAGCGTATCGCACATCGGACACGCGTTTGGTGAATGAAATTCAACCGGTGATGACGTTGCTCAACAGCATCGTGGATTCTAAAAAATAAAAACTGCGGCTGGAAAATTTTCCGGCCGCAGTTTTATTTTCGTTGACGCGACAATCTCTTTCATCGCATCGTGAGCGGAGCGAAGCGTAGTCGAACGATGCTTGGTTATGGTCCGCCCAACGCCTTGTTGATAAACGCCGCGGCAACATCGAGCGCATCCTTCGCGGACGCCGTGCCGAGCTCGATCTTTTCAATCGCTTTGCGGAGTTGTTCATCGCTGTTGCCGAGTTCAGTAAAGACCGGGATCGCGCTCGAACTGGCGACGGCTTTGATCACCATTTCCGCGTTCGGCGATTTTTGATAATACTCTTTCAACGCCGGAACATTCGAGACCGATTTGCGAATCGGCACATAGCCGGTTTGCAAAAACAGATCCACCGAATTTTCCGCGCTCGTCATCCACTTGGCAAATTCCCACGCGGCTTTTTGTTTTTCCGCCGTCGTCTTGAAAACGAGGAAACTCGCGCCGCCGAGCGGTTCGGAGCAGGTTTTCTTGCATGGCAGAGGCGCAACGCCGACTTTGAACTTGGCGTCTTTTTCAATTGTTACGAGCGTCGAGGACGAGCGCATCAACATGCCCACTTTGCCCGCGATAAAATCCGCGCCCGCGTTCGCGTGTTGATTCGGCGGCATCACTTTGTGTTTCGTGACCAGGTCGCCCCAGAAGGTCAACGCCTCGATCCCTTCGGGACTGTTGTAGACGACCTTCTTGCCGTCGAAAATTTTTCCACCGTTCTGCATAATCATCGCGCTGAGATACCAATGCGTATCCGTGTGCGTGTTGAAGCCCCATTGACCTGGTTTCGTCAATGTTTGCGCGGCTTTGAGCAACTCGTCCCAGGTCGTCGGCGGTTTGTTCGGATCGAGACCGGCGGCGACGAACAAATCTTTGTTGTAGTACAACATCGGGACGCTGTTGTTGTACGGCATCGAAACGATCTTGTCCTGGAATTTGTTGTAATCCCAGAATCCCTCGTGAATGTCCGCGCGATCTGCCGGGCTCATCAAATCCGCGATCGGCACAATCACACCCGAATCGCCCATCGTCGGCGCGCCGCCCATTTGCGCGATGTCGGGCAAAGTTTTCGCGGTTACTGCCGCGGTCAACTTTTGCGCGATGTCCGCGTAACTGCCTTGAAAGATTACATCAACCGTGATGTTCTTTTGCGCGGCGTTGAATTTTTTCACTTGCGCTTCGACGTACTGACCTTGCGCGCCGGAGAGCGCGTACCAAAAGGTCAGTTTCACCGGTTGCGCGGCGGCGGGCGGTTGCGTCGGCGCGACGGTCGCGGCGGGCGGCGGCGGCACGGGCGACGTTACCGGGGGCTTGGTTGCTTCGACCGGTTTGGTTGGTTGCGGCGCGGCAGTCGGCGGTGCTTTCGTCGGTTCGGGCGTCGGCGCGGCGCACGCGGACAAAACGGCTAACGCGATCAACACGAATACGGCGATTTGAATTTTTTTCATCTTCTCTTCTCCTTCTCGGAATTGCGAATTACGAATTACGAATTACGAATTACGAATTACGATTTACGATTTGTTCGCACGCGCCTCCTTTACTGTTTGATCCCGGTTGCCGCGATGCCTTGCACGAATTGTTTTTGCACGATCAAATATAAAATCACGACCGGCAGTGAAACAAACACCGCCGCCGCCATCAGCAAGCCCCATTGACTCGCGCCTTCTTGTCCGACGAAATAACGCAAACCGATTTGCACCGTTCGCATTTCGTTGCTGTTCGTTACGATGAGGGGCCACAAATAGCCGTTCCAATTGCCCATAAACGCAAAGAGCGCAAGTGTCGCAAGCGCAGGACGCGAGAGCGGTACGACAATGCGCCACAAAAATCCCAGGCGCCCGCATCCATCGAGCGTCGCCGCGTCTTCGAGCTCGTTCGGAATTTGCAAAAACGATTGGCGCAACAAAAACACGCCGAACGCGCTCGCGAGAAACGGCGCGATCAATGCAAAGTACGTGTCGAGCCCGAACGCTTTATTCCACTCGCCGAATTTTGCCAAGACCAGGTAAGATGGAATGATCGTCATCTGATGCGGGATCATCATGCTCGCAAGATACAGCGCAAAGAACGCGTCGCGTCCCGGAAACTTGATCCGCGCAAACGCATACGCCGCGAGCGCGCCGGTGATCAGATCGCCGAGCGTTACCGCGAGCGCAACAACGATGCTGTTGAAAAAGTATTTCGCGAACGGCGCGGCTTGCCACGCGCGCGCGTAATTTTGCCACACAAATTCCGTCGGCAACCATTGCGGCGGATACGTGAGCATTTGGCTTTGCGACTTGAGCGATGTCGCAATCATCCACACGTACGGCATCACCATTGCGAGCGCGCCGATGACGAGGATGAGATGGATGGGCAGGTTTGAAATTTTTTTGAGCATAGTTTGTTGCAAGTATGCAGTGAACAGTCAACAGTCTACTGTTCACTGTTCACTGTTCACTGATAATGCACGCGCGGTCCCAACACTTTCATCTGAATTATCGTGAGCACCAGGATCATTGCGAACAAAACCATCGCGATTGCCGAGCCATAGCCCATCGTGAATTGTTGAAACGCTTGTTGATACAAATAGTACACGATCACGGTCGTCGAGCCGATCGGCCCACCCTGGGTCATGACATGAATTTGCGTGAACGATTGGAACGAGTTAATGACCGCGATGATCAAAATGAAAAACGAGGTGGGCGTGAGCAGGGGCCAGGTAACGTGGCGAAATAATTGCCAGCGATTCGCGCCGTCAATCTTTGCGGCTTCGTACAAATGTTGCGGAATGTTTTGCAAGCCCGCGAGATAAATGATCACGTTGTAACCCAAGCCGCGCCAAATGCCGAGAATGATCAGCGCGGGCATCGCGGAACGCGGCTCGTTCAGCCAACGCACACTCGGCAAGCCAACCAGGTTGAGCAAATAATTCGCGAGTCCAACGTCGGGATGATAAATCCACAACCACACGACCGACACCGCGACGAGCGAAGTGATCGTCGGCAGAAAATACGCGGTGCGATAGATCGCGAGTCCGCGCAAGGGACGATTCAACATCAGCGCGATCACGAGCGCGATTGCCATCCCGGTCGGAATCGATCCGCCGGCGAAATAAAATGTGTTCCACATCGCTTGCCAAAAATCTTCCGATGTGAACAGAAATTCGTAATTGCCGAGTCCGATGAACGTGGGTTCGCCGCGCATCACGCGCCACCGCCAGAACGACAAGACGAACGCGTACAGCACCGGAAAGTAGGTGAATACGGCAAGAAAAATAAAACTGGGCGCGAGAAACGCGTACCCTTGCAACCAATCTTTGAGTTCGCGTTTTTTGATTTGTCGAGTCGTCATTTTGATCGTTTACCCAAAACGTGAAACGTGATGCGTGATGCGTGAAATTTTGAATTACGAATTACGAATTACGAATTACGAATTACCAATCACCGCCGTCATCAACGCAAAACTTTCCGCCAAACGCGCGGGTAAATTTTCAACGCTCGCCGCGCGATACCCGTTGATCTCCATCACCACCGCGCCCGCGAAACCGGCTTGCATCAACGCGCGCAGATCAGCTTGCCAGGGCACGTTGCCATAGATCAGTGGAAAGTGATCCTCGAACGCATCGTTGAGATCGTGAATGTGAACGTGGCGCGTCGCGCTCAAAAAATCGGCGGGCGGCAATCCCAGGTTTTGCAAAACCGTGTGTCCGAAATCCCAACAAATGTTGAGGCGCGGGTGATTGAGCTCGCGCACCAGGTTCACAACTTGCTCGTACGTTTCGCCCACCCGAACGTAACCCGGTTTCGGCGGCAGAATTTCGAGCATTAGCCGCGCGCGTTCCGTGCGCGCAATTACCCAGGCAAGAAATGCGCGCGTATCCTCGGTCAATTCCGCGAGCGCCGTTTTACCGTGCGCGCCGTGAATGACGAGCGCGGGATCGTAATTGCCGAGGCGCGCCATTTGTTCCGCGAATTCAATCGGCAGAGCATAACGTGATTCGAGTTCCGCGCGTCGCGCCGACGCAAAACCATCGGGATTGAACGGGTCTTTGTACGGCGCGTGAAAATAACAGCGATACCCAGCGCGCACACATTCTGCCGCGAGCGCGCGCATCGGTTCCCACTCGTCGCCTTCGGGATGCAGTGTAAATTCCAACACGCGCATCCCGTTCGCTTTTAACGGCGCGAGAAAATTTTCGCGTCCTGGTTGTTCGACCCACTTGGGGTGGAGAGCAAAACCGAGTTCAATCATTTTGGAAATTGGAAGTTGGATGTTGGATGTTGGAAATTGGATCACGCATCACTAACTTTGCCGCGATGCTTGCAAAATCTAATCCATTCACGCGCTCGACCTCGCGCAATAATTTTTGATCTAACGCTTCAATCCCGCGCAGTGCGCCGCAAATTCCGCCGGCGATCCCGGCAATCGTGTCTGTGTCGCCGCCGAGGTTGACGCCGGCGAAAATTGCGGTCATCGGATCGCCGCGCGCCGCGACGATCACGCCGAACGCGGATGCGACTGATTCTGCCGGATCGAGTCCGACGCCGACGTAATCGTAAAGTGATTTTAACGCGTCGTCCAGATTTTTCGATTCGCGCGCGAGCCGTACCGCGAGTTCGATTCTTTTTTCGAGTTGCGTCGCCCAACTCCACGCGCCGAACGCGCGCCCGCGTTGCGCGCCCTCTTGCGCGGACGCGATAATCGTTTCGATGGTCGCGTCGCGCGTCATTGCATTGGCAATCGCGCACGCGACCGCGCCTGCGCTTGCCATCGCGTTGTGCGTGTTGTGCGTCGGAATACTTGCGGCGACCGCGTCGCGCAACACATTTTCAAAATTCACCTTGAGCAAAGTCGAAGAGTCGCCGGCATGAACGATGCCGATGGGCGCGACGCGCATCGCCGCGCCGTTCGTCGTGCCTTGCGTCCCGGTTTCATACGGCGACGCGCCTTCTATCAAGCGCGCGAGCGCGCGCCGCGTGCTGGGTCCGATGTACGGACTCGGATGATCGCGTGCGGATTCGACCAGCGCGTGCGCGACGCGCTCCGGCGTGAGCGGTTCGCCGGTCGCGAGCAAGCGCGCGATCATCAATGTTTGCTCCGTGTCGTCGGTGACAACGCCGAGCGGATCCGCGAAACCAGGATGCGCGTCGAACGGCGCGGCGAAATGATCGAGCCAGCCAAATTTTTCGCGAATGTGATCGCGCGTCATAAACTCGGTCGCGCGCCCCAGCGCGTCGCCGAGCGCGACGCCCGCCAAACATCCGTGCGCTTTTGAATTACTACTTACCACTTACTAATTCCCCTCGAACACCGCGACTGTTTTAATTCCGCGAAACGCCGCGCTGTCCGCGAACGCGTTTTCCAATTCATTCAGCGCGACCGTGCGCGTGATAAACCCGGCGAGATCGAGCGTCGCGAGCGCGTCCATCGCGCGTTTGAAATGACTCGGTGCGAATCCGAACGTGCCGACCAGCGTGATTTGCTCGTAATGAATTCGATTCGGATCGAGCGTTACGCGCGAATCGCGCGGCAAGCCCGCGAAAAAATTGATCGCGCCGCCGCGTCCGACAAATGCCAGCGCTTGCTCCGCGACCCTGGGATCACCGACCGAGACCATCACCTTGTTCATCCCCGCGCCAACGACGTCGCTCAAGTTTTGTTCCGCGACATTGATCACCCGATCCGCGTGGCGCGCGCCCCAGGTCAAACGTTCCGGCGTCATCCCGGCGAGAATGATCGGCGTCGCGCCCAACGCGCGCGCGAGCATCGTTTGCATCAAGCCCATCGGACCATCGCCGATGATCAAAAGCGAATCGCCGCATTTCAATTGCAACGCGTCGAGACCGTGAAAGCAACACGCGAGCGGCTCGACGAGCGATGCGGTGACGAAATCAATCGCATCGGGCAGGCGAAACATTGCTTGCTGAACGACGCGACCTGGCACGCGAATAAATTCACTGAACCCGCCCGGCGCGATTGCCGCGTCCCACAAATGCGCGCACAAGGTGAATTGTCCGCGTTGGCAAAATTCGCACGCGCCGCACGGCGCGTACGGCGCGACGACGACGCGATCACCCGCGCGCCAATCCTGGTTTTTGGATTCGACGATGACGCCACTCGTCTCGTGTCCCAGTACTGTGCCGGCTTGAATGAGCGGATGCCCGCGCATAAATGTTTTCACGTCGGTCGCGCACACACCGCACGCGCGCGTTTGCACCAACACTTCGCCCGCCGCGATTTCGGGGCGCGGCATTTCCGCGATTTCCATTTTGCGCGGTTCGATGTATTTCAAAACTTTCACGCTGACTCCTCAATCTGAATCGCGGTTGCTAACGCGCGTTGCGCGCGAACGTGCACGCGATCAGCCGCGCACAAAATTTTGAGCGGATTGCCGTCCGCGCACAACGCGACGCCGTCACGCAAGCCGGTTGCCTCGATGCGATCACTTTCATTCAAGCCAACGTAACGCGAGATAATCGGTTCTGCGCGATGCACCGCGTCCGCGTCGAGCCGCGTCGTTACGAGCAAATGATTGCACACCAAACAGCCGGCAATGTCGCCGATGAACGATGAAAGAATCGCGCCGCCCGCGATCGCTTTGCCGTAAAAGCGTTCGTCCGGCAAACCGACGATCATCGTCGCGACCTGGTCGCCGCACGCGACGAGCGTTTCGCCGCGCGCAAATTTTTTGATGATGCGCGTGTCACTCGTCCACACCGGTTCGGGATCGCGCGGACTGTTCGCGCCGATCATTTTTTGCGCGGCGTCCACGTTCACGATTTGATCATTCACGGTTGCCAGCACAGTGAAATCAAGCACGACATCGTTGAATCCCAATCCCAGGTCAACGTCATTTACACCGGCGATCAAGCCATCCACCGCGCGCGTCGTCAATCGCGCATTTTCGAGTCGCGCGACATGCGCGCACGTCATCAACGGTCCGACGTTCGCCGAGCCCGCGCCGATGCCCAACAATGGAATCGGGCGCGGGATGATCGCGAGCGCGACATCGGCGAGCGTGCCATCGCCGCCGATCACGACGAGCGCATCCACATTTTCGTCCGCGAATTTTTGCGCGAGAAATTTCCTGCGCGCTTTGCCGGTGTGCGCCGACCAAGCGAACACGCGCGGCGATTGATCGCGCAACGCGTCCGCGCCCATCTCGCCCGCGCCGACCAGGCTTTCGCGTGGTGCGATCGCGCGGATCGCGTCACGCGCGATCACGCCGGCATCGCCGCGCCCCGCGCGCGGATTGACGATCAGCCCAACGCGTTCCAACTTCATCGCGGCGCGTTCTCCAATTCGAGCACGCGCCGCGCCGCAGTTTCATCGGTTACGAGCGCGTTGATGAAGCGTCCGCGCAACGCGCCCAGGATCGCTTCGGCTTTCGACGCGCCGCCCGCGACGCCGATGACGCGGCGCGCGCGTTTCAATTGTTTCAGTTCGATGCCGACGACGCCGCGCACCGTGTCGGGGCAGGGCTTGCCGTGCGCGTCGAAAAAGCGCACGCAAATATCGCCGACCGCACGCGCATCGCGCAAACGCGTTTGCGTTTCTGCGCTCAAATAATTTACAAAGAGCATTTGCATTTCGGCTTCGAACGCGAGGTTACCGATGCCGACGAGCGCGACATCGAGCGTGTGCCACTGCGCGGCGACGGTTTTCACATCCGTCGAGCGCAAAAGACTCGCGGCGACCGTGTCCGATTCGACGAGCGCGGGGACGTAAAAATTTTGCCACGCGCCGCCGAATTTGTCCGCGAGGGCGCGCGCGAGATCGTGCACTTGAAACACCGGCGCGATTTGTCCGAGTCCGCCGATGAGCGGCACGACGTTGAGGCGCGCGACGCGTTTGGGCGCGAGCGCGTTGACGACTTCGTACAGCGTGCGCCCCCAACCAACGCCGACCGTGTCGCCGCTTTGCAAAACGCGTTCGAGATAGCGCGCGGTCGCTTGTCCGATGCGCCGCCGCGTAACGTCGTGCGCGTCGTTTTCGGTGGCGATGACGATGGCTTCGGTGAGATGGAATTTTTGGCAGAGTTGTTCTTCGAGGGGGTGATGCGTCGCGCGGGGATCGATGATCTTGATTTGCACGATGCCTTCGCCGCGCGCTTGTTGCAACAGGCGCGACACGGTTGGGCGCGAAGTTTTGAGCGCGCGCGCGATTTGTTCTTGCGTGCGATTGTCCTGATAGTATAGCCGCGCGGCTTGCAACATCAATTGTTGTTCGATTGGAGTGCTCATCTTGCGCTCAATTGTGAACAGATGTAAAATACATTTGTTCAGATTATCGCACAGATTAAAACGCGTGTCAAGGAGCAACCGATGAATTTCAAAACCAAACGGCTCGCGCATCTGTTCGCGCCCGACGGCAAATGTCTCGTCGTCGCGATGGATCACGCGGGATTTGTGGACAAGCCGCTTGCCGGCTTGGAACGCCCCGCCGAAACAATTCGCGCAGTGGCGCGTGCCGGCGCGGACGCGTTTTTGTTGACGCTGGGAAGCGCGATGCACTGCGCGGATGCGCTCGGGCGCGCGGGCGTGTGGTTGAGCGTGGACGCGGAGCCGCCCTTTCTCGATCACATTGTCGCGACCGCGTTGCGGATCGGCGCGGACGGAATCAAATGTTTGGTCTATCCGTTTTGGGACGAACGCCCGAACAGCGTCGCGAATTTTGCCGCGCTCGCGAGCGCGTGTAGCCAATGGGGCATGCCGTTGATGGCGGAAGTGATCCCCGGCGGATTTCTCGCCGGCGCGGAAATGCGCGCGCCGAAAAAGATCGCCGCCGGTGCGCGCGTTGCGATGGAAGCCGGCGCGGATGTGATCAAAACATTTTACACCGGCGACGCGGATTCGTTTCGTCAAGTGATCGCGTACTGCGCGATTCCGATCATCGTGCTCGGCGGCGAACGCGCGCCGCACGACGATCAAGTTTTGCAAAGCGTACGCGGCGCGCTCGATGCCGGCGCGCGCGGCGTCGCGATTGGGCGCAACATTTGGCAACACCCTGAACCGGCAAAGATCACCGCCGCGCTTGCTACGCTGATCCATCGCGCCTAAACCCCACTTGCATTTCGGTCGAATTTGTATAAAATCATTTGCAGAAATTAAACCGGTTGACGCAACCGCCGCGATGAATTGGGCAATGCCGACCAATCGTCGCGGTGGTTTCTGTTTTTTCACGGAATATAAAAAAATCGAAAGGATAGAATGATCAACACAGCAACGGTCGCGAACATTCAACCCGCGACGCGCGACGCGACATTATCGGTTACGCGCGAACAGGGTTTGGAATTGTGGCGGCAAATGGTCTTGATCCGGCGTTTTGAAGAGCGCGCGGAGCAAGCATACACCGAGGGTAAGATCGGCGGCTTTATGCATCTCTACATCGGCGAGGAAGCGATTGCCGTCGGCGCGCTCGCGGGACTGAATCCGGACGATGACGTGGTAACGCACTATCGCGATCACGGCTACGCGCTCGCGCGCGATCTCGCGCCGAACGCGTTGATGGCGGAATTGTACGGCAAAGCGACCGGCGTGTGCAAAGGCAAGGGCGGCTCGATGCACTTTGCCGATCCCAGGAAACATTTTTGGGGCGGGTACGCGATTGTCGGCGGACACATTCCGCTCGCGGTCGGACTCGCGTTCGCCGCGCAATATCAAAATCAACCGCGCGTCGCGGTCGCGATTTTCGGCGACGGCGCGACGAACATCGGAATGTTTCACGAATCGTTGAATATGGCAAAAGTGTGGAACGTGCCGCTGATCATTCTCGTCGAGAACAATCAGTACGGAATGGGCACCGCCGTTCAGCGCGCGTCCGCCGTGCCGGATATGATCACGAAAGCGTTGGCGTACAACATCCCGGCGATCCAGGTGGATGGCAATGATGTGCTCGCGATGCGCGAGGTGATGCTGAACGCCGCGCAAAATGCGCGTCGTGGTGAAGGTCCGCAATTTATCGAAGCGCACACCTATCGCTGGCGCGGACACTCGATGGGCGATCCGCAACGCTATCGTTCAAAAGATGAAGTTGAAAAAATGAAAACGCGCGATCCGATTGCGCGCTTTGAAAATCGTTTGCTCGAATACGCGCGCGCAACCCAGGATGATTTCGCGCGCGGGCGCGCCGAAGTCGAGCGTGTCGCGGCAGAGGCAATCGAATTTGCCGAGACGAGTCCCTTCCCGGATCCGGCGGAGTTGTATACCGATGTGTTCGCACCGGAGGTAACGAATGGCTGAGCAAAGTTATCGCGACGCGATCAAGGACGCGTTGCGTGAAGAAATGCGCCGCGATGAACGCGTGTTTATTTTGGGCGAAGAGGTCGGCGTGTGGGGCGGCACGTACGCGGTCACGCGCGGACTGTACGACGAGTTCGGTGCGAAACGCGTGCGCGACACGCCGATTGCCGAATCGGTGATCGTCGGCGCGGCGATTGGCGCGGCAATGGGCGGCTTGCGCCCGGTCGCGGAATTGATGACGATCAATTTTTCGCTTGTCGCGATGGATCAAATCGTGAACAACGCATCGAAAATGTTCTATATGTTCGGCGGACAATTTAGTTGCCCGGTCGTGATTCGCACGCCCGCCGGTTGGGGACAACTCGCCGCGACGCACTCGCAAAGTTTTGAAGCGTGGTACGCGAGTTTGCCCGGCTTGATCGTCGCGATGCCGGCGACGCCGCGCGATGCGAAAGGATTGTTGAAGCGCGCGTTGCGCTCAAATAATCCGGTGATGTTCATCGAACACGCGCGTTTATATAATGTGGTGGGCGAGGTGCCGGACGGCGATTACACGATTCCGTTCGGCGTGTCCGAGATCAAACGCGCGGGGCGCGATGTGACCATCGTATCGTACTCGCGCATGTTGCACGTCGCGCTCGCGGCGGCGAACAAACTCGCGCAGGAAAATATCGAAGCGACCGTGATCGATCTGCGAACACTGCGCCCGCTCGATCTCGCGCCGGTGATCGAGTCGGTGAAGCAAACGCATCGCGCGTTGATTGTCGAAGAAGATTGGGTGACGTGCGGAATGGGCGCAGAGATCGCGGCGCGCATCGGCAAGGACGCGTTCGATTATCTCGATGCGCCGGTCGAACGGCTCGGCGCGATTGAAGTGCCGATGCCGTACTCGAAACCGCTCGAAGCGCTCGCGTTGCCGGAAGAAAAACATATCATCGCGCGCGTGAAAGAGATGCTGACGTAAAACGTAAAATGTAATGCGTAAAAGAGGAATGATGGCAACTAATGTACTTCTTCCCGCCCTGGGATTTGATATGACGAGCGGTGCGGTCGCGCGCTGGTTGAAGCGTGAAGGCGACCTGGTTAACGCGGGCGAAGCGATTGCCGAAGTGGACACGGAAAAAGCGACGGTCGAAATTCAATCGTTCGCGAGCGGCATTCTGCAAAAAATTCTCGCGCAACCCGGACAGAATGTGCCGGTCGGTACGGTGATCGCAATCATCGGCGCGGCGGGCGAAGTGGTGAATGTTCCGGCGATGCAAACGGTCGCGGCAACTAGTTCAGCCACAAACCCGGTCGAGGAAAAAGCGCGCGAACAAAAAGGCGATGGCTGGATCAAGGCATCGCCGGTCGCGCGTAAAATCGCACAAGTTGAAAATGTAAATCTCGCGGAGATTGTTGGCACGGGACCGGGTGGGCGCATCGTCGAAAAAGATGTGAAGGAATTTCTCGCGCGGCGCGCATCGCCAACGCCTCCTTCGACTGCGCTTCGCTCCGCTCAGGAGGGCGAACCGATCGCGCTCACGCGCATTCGCCAGGCGATTGCGCGGCGAATGACCGAAAGCAAAACGACGATTCCGCATTTCTATGTTACGTTCGAGATCAACATGACCGAAGCCCTGCGGATGCGCGAGCAGTTGAACGCGCTCGCTAAAGACGACGAAAAAATTTCGGTGAACGATCTCATCGTCGCGGCGGTCGCGCGCACGTTGACGAAATGGCGCATGTTCAACGCGTCGTTGCGCGGCGACAAACTCGAACTGCACGCCGCGATCAACATCGGCATCGCGGTTGCGCGCGAGGATGGCTTGATCACGCCGGTTTTGCACGACGCGGACAAAAAATCGCTGAAAGAACTCGCGCGTGCATCACGCGCGCTCGCGGAACGAACGCGCGCGAACACGCTTCGCGTGCGTCCCGAAGATTTGACCGGCGGTACATTTACGATCAGCAACCTGGGAATGTTCGGCGTCGAAGAATTTTCCGCGATCATCAATCCGCCCGAAGCCGCGATCCTCGCGGTGAGCGCGGTGATCAAAAAGCCGATTGTCGTCAACGACCAGGTTCAGATCGCGCAAATGCTGAAGGCGACGCTGTCGGTGGATCATCGCGTCGCCGATGGCGCGCAAGCCGCGCAAATGATGCGGGATTTGAAAATCCTGTTGGAGAATCCGGTGAATTTGTTGGTGGGGTGAAAAAAATATGCATCTCAAAAAACAAATGATCGAATTTCCGGCGAATGGCGGAACGACGCCGGGCTACCTGGTTCAGCCAGCGGATGACGCGCCGCATCCGGGGATCATCATCATTCAAGAATGGTGGGGCTTGGTGCCGCACATCAAAGATGTCGCGGAGCGATTTGCGCGCGAAGGGTTTATCGCGCTCGCGCCGGATTTGTATCACGGGCAAACGACGACCGAGCCGGACGAAGCGCGTAAACTCGCGATGGCATTGGAACGCGCGCGCGCGGTCGCCGAAATTTTTTCCGCCGCGCAGTATCTGCAATCGCTCGATGCCGTCGCGCCGAAAAAAATCGGCGTGATCGGTTGGTGTATGGGCGGCGGACTTGCGCTCTCAACCGCGGCGGAACACATTGAGATTGGCGCGGCAATCGCGTTTTACGGCAGACCGCTCGACGCGAACGACACCGCGAAATTGCGCGTGCCCGTCCTGGGTTTGTACGGCGAACTCGATGAAGGCATTCTGGTGGAGGGGGCGCGCGCGTTTCGCGCTGAACTCCGCCGCTGGAATGTGCCGCACGAAATTCACATTTACCCGAACGCGCAACACGCGTTTTTTAACGAGACGCGTCCGCACGTTTACAATCCCATCGCCGCGCGCGATGCGTGGGCGCGCGCGCTCGCGTGGTTTCGCAAATATCTGGTGTAACCGGAAATTTCGAATTGTATTTTGGTTACGCAGACAAGTGCGGACGAACGCGAATTTCTCGGCTCTCTGATTGCCTTGATCTGCGTTTGTCCGCATTTTTGTAAGCGTTCAGGTGTCATTGCGAGGAGCGTTTTTTGCGACGAAGCAATCTCCGCGTTGCAAGTCCGGATCGACAAGTCGGGGATTGCTTCGCAAAAACCGCTCGCAATGACGGATGGGGCTGAACGCTTACGCGTTTTTTTTGAACGGAGGAACTTGCGATGGAATACCGAATTGAACAAGACTCGCTCGGCGCGGTGAATGTGCCCGCCGATGCGCTCTGGGGCGCGCAGACGCAACGCGCGATCGAAAATTTTCCGATTAGCGGATTGAAACCCTATCGCGCGTTCGTGTGGTCAATGGCGTTAATCAAACGCGCGGCGGCGGAAGTCAATCGCGAGCTGGCTTTGCTCGACGCACCGATCGCGGACGCGATTGTAACGAGCGCGCAAGAGGTGATGGACGACCGATGGTCGGCGCAATTCGTCGTCGATCCGATCCAAGCCGGCGCAGGCACATCGCACCATATGAACGTCAACGAGGTGATCGCAAATCGCGCGAACCAATTGCTCGGCTATGCGCTCGATGATCTGAAAAAACCGGTGCATCCGAACGATCACGTCAACATGGCGCAATCCACGAACGACACGATTCCAACCGCGATTCGGCTAGGTTGTTTGTGGCGGCTCGCCGAACTCTTGCGCGCGTTGGACGCGCTCGCGGACGCGCTCGCTGTCAAGGCGCGCGAGTTTGACGACGTGGTGAAATCCGGGCGCACGCATTTGCAAGACGCGGTGCCGGTGCGACTGGGACAGGAGTTCGGCGCGTACGCGCACGCCACGCGCAATGATCGCGAACGCATCGCAACCGCCGGCGCGCGATTGCGTCGGCTGGGCATCGGCGGCACGGCGACCGGCACCGGGTTGAACGCGCACCCGGCGTATCACCGGCGAATGATCGAGCGCATCAACACATTGACCGATTTGAATGTTCGCAGTTCGGGCAACTTGTTCGAGTCAATGCAATCACTCGCCGACGCGGCGGATTTTTCGGCGGCAATGCATACGCTCGCGCTTACGCTCACGCGCATCGCGAACGATTTTCGTTTGCTCGCTTCTGGTCCGACGACCGGACTCGACGAGATTCGTTTGCCTGCCGTTCAACCGGGTTCTTCGATTATGCCGGGCAAGGTGAATCCGGTAATGGCGGAAATGTTGAATATGGCGTGCTATCAAGTGATGGGGAATCATCAAACGGTGATGCTCGCCGCGTCCGCCGGGCAACTCGAACTCAACGTGATGATGCCGATCCTCGCGCACAATCTGTTTCAAACGATGGACATTCTGATCAATGCGCTCAATGCGTTCACGCTGAAATGTGTTGTAGACATTCGCGCGAATCGCGAAAAGGCGGAAGCGTGGCTCGCGCAATCAACCGTCCTGGTCACCGCGCTCAACCCGGCGATCGGGTATCTCAAGGCGGCAGAGGTTTCCAAAGAAGCGCTGACCCGCAACGCGCCGATTCGCCAGGTCGTTCTCGAAAAGGGCTATCTCACCGCCGAAGAACTCGACAAAATTTTGGATGCGCGAAAAATGACGGAAGGCGGAATTATGGGAGGCACTGCCGGGGATAGAGTCTAGGATATTTGCAAACGCGTCTGCTTTCTGTACAATAGGATTGCTCGCGCGTACAAGGGTTTCGGCTCTTGCGCCGGAGCAGATCATTATGCAGTGGCAGTATTCTCCGTATCTCCTACCTTCCGGCATTGCCGCCATCGTTGCGTTTGTCGTCGCGATCCTGGCATTGCATCGCCGCACCGTCCCCGGCGCGCTGTGCTTTGCCACGCTCGCGTTTGCGATTGCCGAATGGTCGCTCGGTTATACGTTTGAACTCGCCAGCGCGAATTTAGCCGCGCAAATCTTCTGGGCAAAAATCGAATACGTGGGAATTGTTTTTACGTCCGTCGCGTGGTTCGCATTCGCGCTTGGCTACACCGACCGGCGCGATGCGCGCGGCAAATCCTACTTGACGCGTCGCGTGATCATCGGATTGTCCATCCTGCCGCTAATCACGCTGGCGCTCGTCTGGACGAATGAACACCACAGTTTGATCTGGAGCGCGATTCGCGTGGATACCCGCGCGGGTTTTGCTATGCTCGACTTGACCCACGGCATTTGGTTTTGGATCGTCATCGGCTATTCCTACCTCTTGCTTTTACTCGGCACGATTTTATTGATCGAGTACCTGATTCACTTTCCACAATTCTATCGCGGGCAGACCGGCGCGTTACTCGTGGGCGCAGTGATTCCCTGGATCGCGAATGCGATTTACATTTTGGGTTTGAGCCCCTTTCCGCATCTCGATTTAACCCCGCTGGCGTTTACGTTGAGCGCGATCATCATCGCGTGGGGCATCTTTCGCCGGAATTTTTTGAACCTGGTGCCGGTCGCGCGCAATACGATCATCGAAAGTATGCACGATGGAGTGATCGTGCTCGACGCGCAAAAGCGCGTGGTGGACGCGAACCCAGCCGCGCTACAAATGATTGGTCGTCCGGCGACAGAGATCATTGGGCAACCTGCCGCGCAAGTTTTTTCCGCTTGGCCGCAGTTGATCGAACGGTATCGTGATGTGACAGAATCGCACGAGGAAGTTGTCGAGTGCCCCGGCGAAGCGCGACGCGTCGTCGAAATTCGCGCTTCCGCCTTGTTTGATCATCGGCACCGCATCACTGGTCGGCTCTTCAACTTGCGCGATATTACCGAGCGTCGCCGCGCGCAGGAAGCGTTGCATGAAAGTGAAGAACGCTTTCGCCGACTTTCCGAAGCGACGTTTGAAGGCATCGCGATTCACGAGCAAGGAAAAATTTTAGACGCCAATCATGCTTTTGCCGTGATGTTTGGTTACGCGCCGACCCAAGTGATCGGAATGTTCGCGGTTGATCTCGTCGCGCCCGCCGCGCGCGCAATGGTCGCGCATGCGATTGCTGTCGGATTGGAAGAGCCGTATGAAACGACCGCGCTAAAAAAAGATGGCGCGCAGTTTCCGATTGAAGTGCGCGGCAAAGCCGTGCTTTATCAAAGCCGCACCGTACGCGTCGTCGCGATCCGCGACATTACCGAACGCAAACGCGCGGAAGCAGAACTCAAAGCGTCCGAACAATATGCGCGCGGGATTATTGATCAATCGCTCGATATGATCGTAACGACGGATAACGAACGCCGCATCGTCGAATTCAATCGCGCGGCGGAGGAGACGTTTGGTTACGCGCGCGCGGAGGTTTTGGGCAAACCGATTGGGCTGCTCTATGCTAACGCGGAGGCAAGCCACGCGATCCGCGCGGCGATGCTTGCCGAGGGCAAGTTTATCGGCGAGATATCGAATCGGCGCAAGAACGGCGAAGTATTCACGAGTTTGTTGTCCGCGTTTACACTGCGCGGCGCGAACGGCGAAACCTGGGGCGTTGTCGGTGTGTCGCGCGACATTAGTGATCGCAAACGCGCCGAGCGCGATCTGCGCGCGAGCGAACAACGCTATCAAACGCTTTTTGCGGCGGCGCAACGCCAAGCCCAAGATTTAGAACTATTGCATCGCATTCGCACCGCGCTCGCGCGTGAACTCGACGTGCAAGATATTTTTCGCGTCGTCATCGCAGAAATCGCGCGCGCGTTTGGATACACCCAGATCAGTCTTTACACGCTTCAAAATGATGTCCTAAAATTGTGTCATCAAGTCGGATACGATCAAGTGCTGGAACAAATTCCGATCACGCAGGGCATTATGGGTCGCGTCGTCCGCACCGGCAAGCCGGTGTTGCTCGAAGATGTGCGCGCCGATCCGGCATTTTTGGGCGCGATTGAAGGAGTTGTTTCGGAAGTGTGTGTGCCCTTGATCGATCAAGGTCGCGTCGCCGGCACGCTCAATGTGGAAAGCACGAACGGCGTGCGCTTGACCGAATCCGATTTGAACATAATGATCGCGCTCGGCGAACATATCACGCTTGCCATCGAACGCACGCGGCTGTTTACGCAAGCGCGCGCGAGCGAAGAAAAGCATCGGCTCTTATTGACCAGCATCCAATCGCCGGTGCTCGCGCTCTACAAAAATCTTACCATCTCGTATTGCAACGACGGCTACGCCCAACTGGTGGGCAAGCCCATCGATGAAATCGTTGGACAAAATATCTTGACTCTGTCTCCCGCGTTTCAAAAAACAAAATCTTATGCGGGATTTCTAAAATGTATTGAAACCGGATTCGCGCAACAGGCGGAAGGATGGTGGGGCGAGCGCTATTATCAAACCCATATCTATCCGACGCCCTGGGGAATTATTGTGCTGGTGGAAGATATTACCGAGCGCAAACAAGCGGACGAGAGACTGCGTTACCTGAGCATACACGACGGCTTGACCGATCTGTACAATCGCGCGTTCTTTGAAGAAGAAATGGCGCGTCTGGAACGAAGCCGCCAATTTCCGGTGAGCATTATGGTTGCCGATGTGGACGGTTTGAAAGTGATCAACGATCAACAAGGACACGCGGCGGGCGATCAATTATTACAACGCGCGGCGCACGCGTTGCGCGCGATTTTTCGCGCGGAGGATATGGTCGCGCGCATCGGCGGCGATGAATTTGCCGCGCTATTGCCGCGCGCGGATATCGCGGCGGCGGAGATCACCTTAACGCGAATTCGCACCAGTCTCGCGATCTTGAATGCACCGAAAGATGAACCGCCGATCATGCTTTCCCTCGGCGCGGCGACGGCGGAACTAAGTGGTTCGTTAGCGGACGCGTTCAAACAAGCCGACGCGCGAATGTACGCGGAAAAAGCATCCAAGCGCGCGCCCGCGTAAGGCAAACGCTTTGCGTAAATTTGCCACGCGCTCAATCTGCGTTATAATGCCCGCAATGTTCACGGCTCACGCTTTTCGTTTTGTCCTCGCGATCGGACTGCTCACATTTCTAACCGCGTGCGATCAACTCCCGATTTCTTTTTCCGACACGCCCACCCCAACCCTCACCGCGACGCGCGCGCCCAGTACGCCCACCGTGCCGCCGCCGCTCGTCGCGTTTCCCACCGCGCTCCCCACGCTCACCCCTGCGGCGACGATGACGCTCGACGCGCGCGCGTCGTTGACCGCGCCGGTCGCGCAGATCGTTTCGCCGCAAAATAATTCGCCGCTCAGCGTCAATCAAACCGCGCACGTTGTCGTGTACGCCGCGGACGATCAGGGCATCGCGCGCATCGAATTGTTTGCGGACAATGTTCTGATCAAAACCGAGCACGCGCCATCCATATCCGCGCAAGTTTTTTCCGCGATGATTCCGTGGACGCCCGCGCAAACCGGCACATCCGTTTTGCGTGCGCTTGCGTATGATTTGACAAACCGCGCGAGCGCGGCGGACGAGATCACGGTCAACATCGTCGCCGATGCGCGCAAACCGAGCGCGACGATTGTGTACCCGATTGGCACACCGCAAATTGATCTCGGCGATCTCGTGCCGATTCACGCGATCGCGACGGACGAAGCCGGCGTCATCCAAATCGAATTGTGGGTGGACAATCAACTGTACACGCACACGCTCGCGGCGAACGCGCCGGGACAAGCGCAACTCGCGACGATTTTTTATTGGCACGCGCTCGCGCCCGGTTCGCACACGTTGATCGTGCGCGCGCGCGACGCGCACGATCAAACGACCGACTCGCCGTCGCTCAAAGTGCTCGTCGGCGCCACGCGCGCGCCGACGCTCACGCTCGCGTTCGACCGCACAACCGCTCTGCCGAACGAACCGATCACCGCGACGATTACCGCGCTCGATGCGAGCGGGATCGCGCGCGTCGAATTGTTGAACGGCAAAGAAATCATCGCCGCGATTCCGAGCGCGTTCCCGGCGAAACAAACCGCGCTGACCGCGCAAATCGTTTGGCAGAACGCGAACCCGGGCGATTATCAATTGAGCGCGCGCGCGATCAGCGCGCACAATCTCGCAAAGGATGCGCCCGCGCAAACGATCACAATTTTGCGCGCGGGACAAACCGCGCCGGTCGCCGCGCTCGCGACCGCGACGCGCGTCCGCACGCCACGCGCGACGATCACGCCGCGCACGCAACCGCCGCCGCCGCCGAGCGCGGAAATCGCGCAACCCGCGAATAATTTTTCGAGCGCGCAGAATGTGCGCGCGATTTTTTCCGGCAAGGGCAATGCGGAATTGGAGCGCATCGAGTTGTGGGGTTACACGCACGGACAACCGAACCCGCAAGTGATTTGTTCGCTCGATGCGCGCGCGGCGACGCAAAAAACCGGACAGTGCGATTGGTCGCCGCCGAGCGCAGGTGTGGTATACTTGTACGCGCAAGCGATTGACATTTACCGGCAGATTGGCAAATCGCCGGTGATTGCCGGGTACATCGGCGCGCCGACCTTTGCGACCGCGGGACCGACGCCCGCGCCGCTTGCGGGACGGTGGAGTGGATCGGTCTCGAACGCGCAGTACGCGCTGACGCCGCGCGTGATCGGCACGGCAGTGCGGGGCGAACTAAAAGTTTCGACCATCGAGAGCGAAGGCAAAATCATGTCGGGCTCGATCAGAGGCGACCGCATCACGTTTCACGTTGATTTCGCGCCGGCGACTGTAACGACACCGAGCGCGCCGATCACGACAACGCTCACCGCGCCGACTGCGAACATCAGCGCGTTCGATTTCGATTGCGGCGTTGATCTGATTGCAGGCATTTTGAATTGCGCGTTCAAAGATTCGCGCGGGCGCAGTGGCAGTGTGATTTTGAAACGCGAATAATTTTTTTGTTGGATTGAGCAATGGGGCAACGACATTTTCTTACGGTAATGAGCGATGTCGAACGATTGGGCGAGGTCGCCGAGTTCGTCGAAAACGTCGCGATCAAATGCGGGATGAACGACGCGCAAATGTACGACGTGCAAATGGCGGTGGACGAAGCCGTAACGAATGTGATCGAGCACGCGTATCGCGGCAGAGCGGACGGCGCGATTGAGATCGCGTGCGAATGTCGCGGCAAGGAATTTGTGATCACGATCCAAGATTTCGGCGAGCCGTTCGATCCGCAAAAAGTGAAACTGCCGAAAACGCGCGCGCCGCTTTCGGAACGCAACATTGGCGGGCTGGGTTTGTTCTTTATGCAAAAAATGATGGACCAGGTCGAATTTGATTTTTCGGCGGGGCAGGGCAATCGGTTGACGATGATCAAGAAAGTCAAAAAATAAAATGCCGCACGAAACAAAAAAAGACATCACGTTGGTCGCGCCGCGCGGACGCCTCGATGCCGCCGGCGCGCGACCGCTTGACGAAGAATTGAAAACGCACATCGCCGCCGGGCGCATCCATTTGATCGTTGATCTCAAAGAAACGCGCTATGTCAGTTCGAATGGAATGCGCGTTCTGCTCGCCGCGCACAAGCGCGCGCAAAAATTTGGCGGCGGTTTGGTGTTGTGTTGTCTTACACCGCGCCTGATCGAAATTTTTGAAATGGCGGGGTTTGATCGCGTGTTTGCGGTTTACGCATCGCGCGCCGAAGCAGAACACGCCCAGCACGAATAAAAGACCCGAGGGGTAAAACCCTTCGGGTCTTGTTTTATGATCTGTCCTTCTGAGCGAAGCGAAGGGTCTCGCGCGATGAACAGGAGATTCTTCACTGCGTTCAGAATGACAACTTGGCGGCGCGACGGTGGTACGCGGCAAGTTATTTTTTTACGAACCCTTTGGGTTTGACCGAAAATAACTTGAACAGTTCTTCAAATGCGTCAATTTGTTGGCTGAGTGCGTGAGCATTCTGCTACACGATACTCTATGTTGCCCACTCTTGCGCGTCGCATTTTCTCATTCAAACAGTCATTTTTGCGGCTCTATGTTGCCCACTCTTGCGCGTCGCATTTTCTCATTCAAACAGTCATTTTTGCGGTTGCCTGAAAAAGTGTTCAAGTTATTTTCGGACAAGGACTTAGTTGGATCGTTGATTCGTTGAGCAACTATTCAACCATCCAACAATTTAACGATCAACGTCCGGCGCGAAACGCGTTCTGGATCAACTCGGGCGCGAATTGATTGCTGGTCGCGCCTTCGGCGGCGTAGCGATACACTGCCGCCGTGTAAATGCCGCCGAGCGTCGAACTGATCAGCGCGAGCGCGATGTACAAAAGAATACCCACCGCGACCGACGCGACGATCAAGACGACGGAATTGATCGAAATGCCGAGCGCGATCCCCGCGCCCGCGATCACGGTCGCGAGCAAAAAGAAGAGAAAGAACACAAACCCCATCCCCGCGCCGCCGACAACTTGTTCGCCCCAGGTGCGTTTAAGCAAAGCCGCGCTTTTTTTGATCGCGTCGATCGGTCCCACATTTTCGACGACCAACACCGGCACGACAAGAAAGGTGATCAGATTCCACGCGGTTCCCAAAATCGAACGCACGATTCTTCCGAGCGTGCCGCGGTCAGACAATGCTTGCAAAATCATTCCAACCGTCGCGGCGATTAGCGCGTAACCGACAATCGCGCCAAACCGGCTGAACGCGATTTGCAAACCATCGCGCAAGGTTGGATCGCCGCCGCGCAACCGGATCATCGCCGCGCCGACGAGCGCGGAGTTGGCGAATGTGATTACGGTATACTGCACGAGATAAAACAGAAACAGAATCACGTAGCCGATCACTTCGTTGCCGCCGGCGGAGTAGAGCAAAAATTCCGGGACGGCGAATGTGATCGTTACCAAAATCGCCGCGATGGCGGAGACGATGGGAAAAACGATCAACTCTTTGTCGGCGCGCAGAACGCCCCACGCGGCTTGAACCAAATTCCACGAACGCGAAAACGCAGACATTTTTTCCTCCTTGAAAAAAAAATTGGGATTCGTTATTCGCCGTTTCAAACTTCCGCAATCTCGGAGATTGCGGAAGTTTGAAACCTGTTGGCGAAGGTATTGTTATTGGATCACCTTAATTTCTTCCGGTGTCAGTCCGTACAACGCGTACACCAACGCGTCAATTTGTTCATCGGTTACGTTGATCGCGCGTTCGATCTGCGCGCGCGCGACATCGCCGCTCGCCGCGCGTTTTTGCTTTTGCAGATCGAGCATCCGCGCGACGCGCGCGACGAGTTGATCGTGGCGCGCTGCGACCTCGATCTGACCAGGTCGTACAAGGCGACGACCTTCGACTTCGACAAGCATCGCCAGCCGGACCAGTACCGCATGATCGTCGAGCGCCGCGGCGCGATCGTGCCGGAGTGACGCTCGCCGGGCGGATGTCCGGGACGTCGCCCGGAGCCGATCCGGAGTACCAAGAGCCATGACATTCGATGCAGGACAACAGGACCGGCCCATGACCTATGACCTCATCCTCCGCGGCGGGCGGGTGATCGATCCGTCGCAGCAGCTCGACAGCGTCACCGACATCGCCTTCGCGGGCGGCAAGGTGGCGAAGATCGGCGCCGGCCTCGCCGCCGGGCCGGCGACCGAGGTGCGCGACGTCTCGGGTTTCGTCGTCTCGCCCGGCCTGATCGACCTGCACACCCACGTCTACTGGGGCGGCACCTCGCTCGGCATCGACGCCGAGGACTTCTGCCGCCGCTCGGGCGTGACGACCGCGATCGACACCGGCAGTGCCGGGCCCGGCAACTTCGCCGGCTTCCGCAAGCACGTGATCGCGCAGAGCGCGGTGCGCATCCTCGCCTATCTGCACGTCTCGCACGCCGGCATCTACGGCTTCTCGCACCGCGTCATGGTCGGCGAGAGCGAAGAGATGCGGCTGATGAATCCGGTCGACGCGGCGGCCGTCGCCGACGCCAACCGCGACGTCATCGTCGGCATCAAGGTCCGCGTCGGCCTGCACGCTTCGGGCACGTCGGGCGTCGCGCCGCTCGACATCGCCCTGCAGGTCGCCGACGAGGTCGGCATGCCGCTGATGGCCCACATCGACCATCCGCCGCCGAGCTACGAGGACGTGCTGGAGCGCCTGCGCCCCGGCGACATCCTGACCCACTGCCTCCGCCCGTTCCCGAACTCGCCGGCGACCGCGCAGGGCACCGTCAAGCAGGCCGTGCTGGAGGCGCGCCGGCGCGGCGTGATCTTCGACATCGGTCACGGCAAGGGCTCGTTCGCGTTCAAGACCGCGCGGGCCATGCTGGCCAACGGCTTCCCGCCCGACACGATCTCGTCCGACGTTCATGCGCTGTGCATCGACGGCCCGGCGTTCGACCAGGTCACCACCATGTCGAAGTTCCTGTGCCTCGGCATGCCGCTGCCCGAGGTGATCGCGCGCTCGACCGTCAACGCCGCGATGGCGCTGAAGCGGCCGGAGCTCGGCAGCCTGAAGCCCGGCTGCGTCGGCGACGTCACCATCCTGTCGGTCGCGGACGGCCGGTTCGACTATGTCGACGTGGTCGGCGAGCACCTGATCGGCGACCGGCGGATCGTGTCGGAGGGCGTGGTGATCGGCGGCCGGTGGTGGCATTCGGCCACGGCCGGGCGGTTCGAGCCGCGCG
>JACRPR010000144.1 GCA_016223105.1 Chloroflexota bacterium
GCGTTTCGATGGCTGGAATCATTGTGCCTCACCACAGAATCATGCGCCAAGTATAACACAAGACGCGAGCGATTTTCCAACAGAAATAAAAAGAGCACGCAGGGGAAAGCGCACTCTTGTATAACCTACCCAAAAGATTCCTTGTTATACTAACCGCACGCCAAAATTTCAAAATTCTCAACCATCAAGGTTGCAAGTGCGTCCGCGTACTCTGAAAGGCTTGCAAAGAAACTTTGAATCGCGGTCACGAACTGTTCGAAGGTGGCGTAAAACCGATTGCGCTTGATGTGCTTTTTCATGAACTTCCAAAGCCGCTCGATTGCCGCCCACTGTTGCTCGCCACACGGCGCCGTTGACCGCGCCGCGACCACCCATACCCGGTCAGCGCATTGTGGACTTTATGAACGGCGTCGGTGAAATAGTACCGGTCGGTCGGTTTCAACTGGTCTTTCAGTGTGGCGTAGTGCTTTTAAAAAATGGTTCTCCGGGAATTGGTGGGGTTAGTCGCGTAGCATAGCGCCTTGTGCGCGTACTTTTCCATTTCAACGCCCACAAGGGGCTATGCTACCCCACTAATTCCTGAAGAGCCTAAAAAATCCTCCTGCGCTTGCACATTGGCTTGCGAAGGGACCACGCGCGTTTTTTGAAAGGTGAAATCTAAGCGGTTCAGCAATGCTTGCCTGCCGCGTTCGGAATAGGTCACGCCAAACCGTTTGAAGACCCAGTCGGCAACTTGAGCGGCGGTATTGAAGAGGCGTTGATCCAATTCGGTTGTCAGTTCGCGCAACTGCGCCGCGGTCAATTGCGGAGCACTGCCCCCCGCGTCCATCTGGCACAGGGTCCCCAGCCCTTCGGTGTGATAGCGCTGGAGCCAAGCACTGACCGTGCTCGTCGTGAGCAACAAAATAATGTCAAAGTCTGATTCAATTTACACCGAAATCGTTGAAAGGTTAAGAAATCTCAACCTAAAAATGCTTGACTTGCGATGTTCCGATGCTATAATTCGTACGGTGAATCAAACGCGCGATAACGCTTGGCGCGCAGGAACAAATTTGTGAAATCACTTCCCCACGAATCCACTTTGGTCGAGTCGCTGATCGCGGACACGCCGACGACGCTTGCCGAAATACGCGCGCAACTCCAGGTTTATCGCGATGTGTTCGAGTCCGCGCCGTTTGGTTGTGGGCTGACCAACCAGGATGGAATCATTCAGGAAGCGAATCACGCGTTGGCGCAAATGTTGGGCCGCGCGCCCGACGCGTTGTTGGCGCAACCGCTCCGGGAATTTGTCGCGGCGGATGAAATCGAACGCGAGCAGTTCACTCTGCATCTGGAGCGGTTACGCGCCGGACACGCGAACGAAGCATGGGCGATGCGCTTTCAATCGGTTACCGGCGAGCCGTTTGATGCGGCGGTAAATGTGTCCTGCTTGGCGAACGGTCGTTCGACAGATGGAACGATGCTGTTGCGCTGGGTCGTGCGCGATATTACGCGGCCCAAACGCACGGAAGGGATGCTCTCGCAGAGCGAACAAAAACTGCGCGGCATTTTCGACAACTCGGCGGATGGCATCAGTTTGGTGGATGAGCAAGGCGTCATCGTCGAGTGGAACGCTAGTATGGAACGCATTACCGGTGTAACGCGCGCCCAGGTTCTCGGCAAAACCTATCGCATGATTGTGCCGCAGTTGATTGCGAATCCGCTGTTGGCGCGCGACCTTGCCGCGCGCATCCACACGCGTTTGATGGACGCGAGTCCGTGGACCGGTTCTACCACCGAACT
Source organism: Chloroflexota bacterium (assembly GCA_016223105.1). Taxonomy (GTDB): domain Bacteria; phylum Chloroflexota; class Anaerolineae; order UBA4142; family UBA4142; genus JACRPR01. The sequence continues at coordinate 1,783 of JACRPR010000144.1, forward strand.
CGATTTGCAACGCCCGGATCAAAAACGCTGTGTCGTTCAGCTGAGTGTCTTTCCGATCATCACTGCGAATGGTTTGATGCTCGGCAGTATTATGCGCGACATTACCGAGCGCAAACAAATGGAAGACGCGCTCCGCGCCGCGAACGATGAATTAGAAGCGCGCGTGAGCGAACGCACGCGCGCACTCACCCAAGCGATCCACGAATTGCAAAACGAAGTCGCGCGGCGGCAAGGAATTGAGGATTCTCTGCGCCATCGGTTGAGGATCGAAAAAATCATTTTGAATTCCGTGCCGGTGATTCTCTACACGTTGCGGCGGGGCGAAGCCCAATCGAACATTACCTGGATGAGCCCGAACGCCGAACAGATCACCGGCTTTCCTCCGCACCGGTTCAACGCGGATCCAATGTTCTGGCTCTCGCGAATTCATCCCGCCGATCGCGCCCAAGTAATGGAACGCATCCATACATTGGATCATTGCGCGCTCACCCCCACCGAATATCGCTGGCAATGCGCGGACGGCGGCTATCGCTGGTTTCTTGATCGCATCGAAGGCGGAACCCAGGACGCGCCTACCGAATACGTGGGCACCTGGCTCGACATCACCGAACGCAAACGCGCTGAAGAAGAGGAACATACTCAACGCTTGCTCGCGGAAGTTTTGCGCGACACGGCTGAATCTTTCAACAACACGCTCGACGCCGACCAGGTGTTCAAATGTCTGTTGACGAACGTCGAACGACTTGTGCCGTGCGACGGCGTGAATGTGATGTTGGCGGCGGAAGGACTCCCGCGTTTGTTCGCCTGGCACGGTTACGAAAAATTTGCGCCGCCGAACCTGGGCGCGGATCTGGACGCGATAGATAGCTGGCGCACTTTTTTGCGAATGGCGGAAACCGGTCAACCGTTGCTCATTCCCGATATTTTTGAATATGGATAGCGCGACCCCCGGTTTTTTCAATCCAACACATGTGGCGCGCGTGAAAGCGATTACCGATCAAGCGTCCGTCGCGCTGGCGAACGCGCAACTCTTTGCCGAGGCGCGGCAAAAAGCGGAACGCTTGCGAATGTTGTCCCGGCGATTGGTCGAAGCGCAAGAGATCGAACGCGCGCGGATCGCGCGCGAATTGCACGACGAGATCGGACAGACCTTGACCGCGTTGATGGTGAATCTGCATTACATCGAAAGACATTTTCAGGAACCCACATTGATCCGGGAACGCACGACGGACGCGAAACATTTGACGAACAATGCGCTCGCCGGGTTGCATCAACTCGTTACCGACTTGCGTCCGCTCAGTTTGGAACATCAGGGTTTGGTTTCGGCGCTTCGCCAATACATTGAAAGTTTTTGTCGGCAGTTTGAAGTGCCGGTGGAATTTGACGAGATCGGTTTGGGCGAAGCGCGTTTACCCGACGAAATGGAAATCGCGTTGTACCGCATCGCGCAAGAGGCGCTCACGAATGTTGCGCGTCACGCGCGCGCCCAATCCGCCCAAGTGCTCCTCACGCAACGCGCCGGGTCGTTGAGCGTGTTGATCTGGGACAATGGCATCGGTTTTGAGCCGGGCGCGGCAAGTTTGAAAAATCGAATGGGCTTGGTCGGAATGCGTGAACGCGCCGAAATGCTCGGCGGACGATTCACCGTGGAAAGTCAGATCGGCACTGGCACAACAGTGCGTGTGGAGGTCCCGAATGTCCGTGCGAATTCTGATCGTTGACGATCACGCGGTCGTGCGCGCTGGGTTACGCGCGTTGCTCAGCGCGGAACCGGATTTTCAAGTGGTGGGCGAAGCGATGGATGGAGTCGCCGCGATCGCGCTTGCCGCGCAACTCACGCCGGATGTGATCGTCATTGATATCAATATGCCGCAATTGAACGGCATCGAAACGACGCAACAAATTATCGAGCAATTGCCGGGCGCGCGCGTGTTGATCTTGACTTTGCACGCGGACGCGAGTTATCTGCGCCAGGCGATTGAGTACGGCGCGTGCGGCTATGTGCTGAAATCCGCGATTGAACCGCAGATCATTGGCGCGATTCGTACGGTCGCGAACGGCGATATGTTCATTGATCCGGCGATGACGCTGACGCTCGTGCGAAATTTGGCGTTGGTGGATCAACCAAAAGGGGACGGCGCGTCCGCGCTCTCGCCGCGCGAAACGGACATTCTGCGCTTGGTCGCGCGCGGCTACACGAGTCGCGAGATCGCGGAAAAATTGCACCTCAGCGTGCGAACGATTGAGGGGCATCGCTCGAACTTGTTTGGTCGGCTGGGTTTGTCCAACCCGATTCAAATTGCGCGGTATGCTATGCAACACGGTTTGCTTGATGATTAAGAAAATTCCGAATGACAGTCTCCACCAATTCAACTCTCCCACTGGCGATACGCCGGTCGGGAGAGTTTTTTTGTGTGGATTGCGGTTTCTACGCGCGTAGTAACCGTGAGACAACTACGCATTTTGTCCGTAGCCGGTCGCTCTAAATTCCGTACCGCTTCGCTTTACACAATCGGCTTGCCGGGCGTAAAGTAATCAGTGATTGTAGGCAATACCTTCGCCAAAACGCCGGATCGCCGTTTCAAACTTCCGAAATCTCCGAGATTTCGGAAGTTTGAAACCTGTTGGCGAAGGTATAGTGTAGGTCAAAGTGGAAACAATTTTGGATCAAACAAACGCGCCGGAGAACTGGCGGTATGTGGTGACGTTCTGGCTGGATCACCAATCGTACGCTGTGCCGATTGAGTCGGTCATTAAAATCAGCGAACTCGCCGCGCTGGTCCCCAGCTCCGATGAGACGATTGTTGGAACGATCGCGTTGGAGGATCGCCAAATTCCGGTCGTTAATCTGCGGCGGTATCGCGGCTTGAAAGAGATTCCGCTGGATGCCCACTCGCCGATTCTCACCATTCAGATCGGCAATGTAAGAATCGCGATGATTGTGGACAAGATTGGCGGAGTATTGCGATTGCCGGTGGGTCAAGTCGCGCGCGCGGCAGAGCGTTTGCCGGGAACGCTAATGTCCGCCGCGCACGGTAATACCGTCTTGTTAGATTTGCCAAATCTTTTCACCGCGCATCAAATTGAAACGTTGACGCGCGCGGCGTCGGAAAAAACCTAACCGATGGATCAATTGAAACGGGTGCTTTTAATTAGCCGTGATCTGGTGCTCCAACGCGCGCTTGCCGAAGAACTGGCTCAGCGCGGTTGCCAGACCTTTGAAGCGATGGAGCAGATCGAAAGTTTGCGGTTGATGTATGAAACGCATCCCGATCTGATCTTTTTGGATGTGGGCAGTCTGTCGGACGAGGACTGGGAATTTTTCGCGCGCATCCGCGCGATCACGGACACCCCGGCAATTCTCGCGATCAATCGGAACGATCCGGCGAGCGCGAACTGGAGCAAACGCAACACCGCGATTTTCGTCAAACCGATTTCGGTCGCGCGGGTGATTGAAAAAGCGCGCGCGTGGGGCATCGCGCGACGCGAGTCCAAGTTGCGCGCCGGTCAAACCTGGTCGGCACAACGCTTGCGGGTTGTTGATCTGATGCGGATTGATCGCGCGTTAAGCCAGGTTGGTGAACGCGGCGAAGTGCGTTTGATTGTTCAACACGGACATGTTCGTTTTTTGGAAAAGATTGTGACATTGCCCACCGGCAATGTCACCTTGAGCAGAGCGCAGGGGGCGCGCGACCAAGCGGAAATTCCTCACTGCGTTCGGAATGACGGTAGCAGTGTCACCCTGAGCAAAGCGCAGGGGGGCGCGCGACCAAGCGGAGATTCCTCACTGCGTTCGGAATGA
>JACRPR010000142.1 GCA_016223105.1 Chloroflexota bacterium
CACCGGCACGGTGAACCAAAATTCCGTGCCTTGCCCCGGCTCACGCGTTACGCCGATTTTTCCGCGCATCGCTTCGACCCAGGTTTTCGCGATTGCCAAACCCAAGCCGGTGCCGCCGCTCGAACGCGCGCGCGATTTGTCGCCGCGATAAAAGCGATCAAACACGCGCGGCAAATCGTCCGGCGCGATGCCTTCGCCGGTGTCGCGCACACTCACGCGAATATACTCGGTCACCCTGAGCGAAGCGATGGGGCTAGCGTGATGTGGCGGAGATTCCTCGCTTTGCTCGGAATGACCGGAATTTTCGGAATGACATTCGATTGTGATTGCGCCGTCGCTCGGCGTGTGGCGCAGAGCATTCGAAACCAGGTTTCGCAAAATTTGCGCGAGCCGATCCGGGTCGGCGATCACTTGCGGCAAATCGGATTGAATGTTCGTCGTCAGCCGGACGTTTTGCATTTCCGCCGCGAGCGCAAAGTTCGAAACGACCGGCGCGATGATTTCGGCGATTTCAAATTTGCGCGCATCGAGTACGAGTTGCCCGGCTTCGGCAAGCGATAGATCGCGCAGATCGTTGACCAACCGATTGAGCACGCGCGTTTCGTCGTACAGCGTCGCGATTTCTTCACGATTGAGCGGGTATACTTCGTCGAGCATCGCGCTGAGATTGCCTTGCAAAACGGTGAGCGGCGTGCGAAGTTCGTGCGCGATGTCTGCCATCAAATTGCGCCGCACGGTTTCCGCGCGTTGCAATTCGTCCGCCATCGCGTTAAACTCGCGCGCGACCTGCGCGATTTCGTCCGCGCCGCGCACCGGCGCGCGCATGTGCCAATCGCGCGCGGCGAACGCGCGCGCGGAGTGCGCGACCTGCGCGAGCGGCGCGGCAATCGCGCGACTGATGATCAAGCCGAGCGCGATGCCGATCACACTCGCGACGAGCGCGGCGATCACAAAACCGACGCGCAGTTGATCGAGAAACGCTTGCTCGCCGGGCGCAAGCGCGCCGCGCCCTTGCGAACCGAATAATAAATAACCGACCGGCTTGCCGCTCACAACAACTTGCAACGCGCCCGCGCGATCCTCCGCGCTGATTGTCGCGCCGATCCCAGTGCCGCGTTCATCGAACACGACCGCGCCGCTCGCATCGGCAAGCACGAGCGGCGGACGCCCGCGCCCCGACGCGCCTTGCCCGCGTCCGCGCGGCACAACCAGGTTCGCATTGACCAGCATCGTTTCAACGCCGTCCCAGGTTCCGCGTTGTTGATAAAACGTCGCGAGCGAATCCAGCACGCCGCTCTGCGCGAGCGATTCCTGGCGCGCGAGATATTGGCGAAAGATATTGTTCGCGCTCCAATCCGCGATGAGCGCGACAACCGCGATGCCGATGAGTGTGATCGCGACGAACGCGAGTGTGAGCCGCACCCACAACCGATTCATAATTCCTCTGAATTGGACGCGGGCGCAAGACCTGGACTCGACGCTTTAGCGGGTTGTTCGTCCGAGCAAGTACCGCGTAAACGCGCGAATCCAATCTCATTCAAAATTTTGCGCGTGTCCAATCTTTTACTCTCTCAATCTCTCAAACGATAACCAACCCCGAACACCGTTTCGATATATTCCGGTTCAGTCGGATCGTCTTCGATTTTTTTGCGAAGATTTTTGATGTGACTGTCGAGCGTGCGTTCGAGTCCTTCGTACGAATAGCCGAGCGATTTTTCGATCAACTCGCCGCGCGTGAACGCGTGATTTGGATTTTCCATCAACGTTTTCAACAACGCAAATTCGGTCGGCGTTGTTTCGAGCGCGGTGCCGTTAATGCTGACCGTGTGCCGATCCGCGTCGAGGCGCAAGCCGCGAATTTCGAGGATGCGCGAAGCGGGCGCGCTCGCACCGGCGCGGCGTAAAATCGCGCGCACGCGCGCGATCACTTCGCGCGGATTGAACGGCTTGGCGAGATAATCGTCCGCGCCGAGTTCGAGACCCAGGATTTTGTCCGTGTCTTCGACGCGCGCGGTCAACATCAAAATCGGCGTCGCCGCGAGATGCGCGTCCGCGCGAATTGTTTTCGTTATATCCCAACCATCGCGCCCGGGCAACATCAAATCCAGCACGACCAGGTCGGGACGTTCCGCGCGAATCACACGGAGCGCATTGTCGCCGTCATACGCGGTCAACACCGAGAACCCGGATTTTTCGAGATACGATTTGATCAGCCGGACGATTTCTTTATCGTCGTCCACAACGAGAATTCGATTTGCCATTTTTTGATTTCGGATCTCAGATTTCGGATTGAGCCGGTCAGATTATAACGCAAAACCGTAAAACGTGAAACGTGATGCGTGATAACGCAAAACCAGGTCTCACGCATCACGCATTACGTTTTAATTGCCTTGCAACGTCGCCACCACACTCTGCACCTGCGTTACCTCGGTCAACTTGCCTTGCGAAATCAGATCGCGGATCGCGGTGTCGGGATTTGTGTCTGCCGCGAGTTTCAATCCTTCGAGAATTTTCGCGAGCGGCACCGCGCATTGTTCACTCACCGCGCGCAAAGTCATACTGCCTTTGATTTGATTCGCCGGTAAAACTTGTCCGGCAGGAAGCGGCGTCGGTCCAACACTTGTTCCCGTTCCGGCGGCGTGCGTTGGTGTCGCGACCGGCGTCGCCGCGATCGCGGGCGCGGGGGTTGCAACGGTCGTCGTCGTGCCGCCGAGTTGCGCGGTCAACGCATCGCGCAAAACAGAAGTTTCAAATCCTGGGATGAGTTCTTCCAAATCTTTGAGCGGTGTGGTCAGTGGCATATCCGCCGGAATTTTTCCGGCGGCGTACACTTGCTCTTTGGAAAGTTGCAAGCCGTCCACAACTTGTTGCAGAGTCATCCACCCTTTGAGATCGGCGGGTGATAATTTTTCCAGATTCACCGAGGTCTTGCCGCTCACCGACCACATTCCCAACGCTTGTGCAGTCAGTGTCGTTCCGAGTAACGCGACGATCAAAATGATCGGCATAAAAAATGGATTGATCCGCATTGTTTCCTCCGTTGGGCAAATTTATAAATTTGCCTTACTTGCTTGGCAACCAGGTCGGCGCGAGTTTGACATCGAGTGTGTCGTGCTTGGGACACGCTTGCACGCACGCGAGACAACCGATGCAATCGCTACTCACGGTCTTGACCGTCGCGACCGGCAATTTCACCGGGCAAGGCGTCTCGCACACATTGCAACCTTTACAGCCGGTTTCCGTCCGGCGAATTCGCATGAAACTCAATTTGCCGACGAGGGCGATGATGCCGCCGAGCGGACACGCGTACCGGCACCACGCGCGTTCGATGAAGAGCGATGAAACCAGGACGACGATCACGACAGCATACGCGAACCAACTCGTCGTGAGATCGAACTCGAACAACCAGCCGAGACCGAACAGCGTGCGATACGGATCCCAATCGGCGAACCAGAGTTTCACCGTCGAGATCGTTTGATACAACACCATCGCAAGCACCACAAAGCGACCATAGCGCAAAATTTTGTCGAGGCGATTCGGCACAATGATTTCGCGGAGATGTAATTTCGCGCGAATCCAATTCATCAAATCTTGCACCCGCCACAGCGTTTCGATGCCGCCGAACGGACAAAGCGCGTCAATCGAAGCGACCGCGCCGTCTTCGGTCGCGAGATTGTGCGCGACCGCCATATACAAAATGTACGCGGCGAACGCGAATTGGATGATGTGGCGCGCGCGTTGCGTCCATTGCATTTTGAATCGCCGCGCGCCCGCGGGCGTTTTCGATTTCACGTCGAGAAAAAAAGGGGTGGCTGACATTTTGATCTACTCCTGTTTGATTTTCTGATTTAATTTTACAGCGCGCGCGTGGACAAGTTATGGAGACGCAATAGACGAGTGATGGAAAAAAATTGTAGAGACGTTTCCTTCGACTTTGCTCAGGATGCAACGTCTCTACATTTTTTATCCACCGCTTCGGCGTCCTTTGCCCGACCAGCCCGGACGACCGAACTAGTCGCGCAACACAACCGTTTTCCCGGTCGTGAGATTGTGAATCTGCGCGGTCTCCCAATATCCGCCGGAATTGAATCCGACGATTTTGATTTGATCGCCCACGCTCGCCGAAAATTTTTGTTCGAGCGCGAATGACCAGGGACGATTTTCGACGGTGAGAATTTCACCGGTATTTAATTTTACCGTGAGCGTGATCGCGTCCACGCTCGTAACGACGCCTTGCGTGGTGATCCAATCTGTGATCGGCGTTTGCGCCTGACCCCAGCCGCCGCCGCGCCCTTCGCCGTTCGTGCCGCCGATGTAGCCGACGCGATCATTCGTCCGCACGAGCGCGCCGCCGATAATCACGCCCAGCACCACAATCACCAAAACCGCAAAGATAATTTTTTTCATTTTGATCCTCCGAATCACGTTTATAGTCCGCGCTTTAGCGCGATAAATCGCGCATGACGCACCCGCGCCCGCTAAGCTAGTGTTTTGAAATTGACTGTGGTGCGGCTTTTCCAAGCCGCCGATGCGGGCTGGAAAGCCCGCCCCACGAATTTCAAAACATTCTCTAAAGCGTCGAGTCCAGAATTCTATTTTTATTCGCGTGCGGGATTGGCGCGCGGCGCGACGGTTTGAAAAATCGTCCACTCACGTTGACGATCCACCGCCAATGAATCGCGAAATGCGCGAGCGCGCCGCCGACGAGGACGACGAATGACCAGGTGTGAATCAAGTCCCATATCGTCGCGTCGAACACAAAAACCGTTTTCGCCGGGATGAAGAAAAAATACAAACCCGACAGCGCGGTGAGCGTAAAACTGATCGCGACAACCAGGTCAATCGCGATGTTGAGTTTCGCGCCGTTCGATAGCGGCGACGATTTCGCGATCAGCAAGTTGAGCGCGCGTTTGCTCATCGTCTTGACCCACGCCCAATGAATTACGAGGTGAATGAGCGTGGCGACGATCATCGCGATCCCCGCCCAGGTGTGCCAGTCTTGCCAGGTGTGGCGATCCGCGAGAATCGTGACGCCGTACAGCGGATTGCGTCCGCCGCGATAGCCGCCCGTCGGCAGAAACAAAAAATAAATCCCGGTGATCGCGGCGATCACCCCGCTCGTGAACACGCTCGCGTCAATGAGCCAGTTTGCGCGCGTTTGCATCGAGAGATTAGTTTGCTTTGGCATTGGGTTTGCTCCTCAATTTTCTAATCACATTTTACCCAACGCGTGTGGAGAACTGATGGAGGCGGGTTGGATGTGCTGTGGAAATAAAAAACCTGGAAGGTTCAAGACCTTCCAGGTTTCGCGTTTTTACTTCGCCGCGAACGCGAATTGCGGGAGCGCGTTCGGTTGTTCTTCGCGCCGGAATTGACTGATGTACAAATCGTGATAGACGCCTTTGCGCGCGAGCAATTCATCGTGCGTGCCGCGCTCGGCGATTGCGCCGTCTTTGATCACGAGCAATTGATCCGCGTTGCGAATCGTGGACAAGCGATGCGCGATCACAAAACTCGTGCGCCCGCGCAATAATTTTTCCAACGCTTGTTGAATCAAGCGCTCGGTGCGCGTGTCCACCGACGAGGTTGCTTCATCGAGGATCAAGATGCGCGGATCCGCGAGCGCGGCGCGCGCAATCGCGAGCAATTGCCGTTGACCCTGGCTCAACCCGGTGCCGCGTTCGCCCAGCACGGTTGCGTACTTTTTCGGCAAGCGTTCGATGAACGAATCCGCATGCACAAGTTTCGCGGCGGCGATCACGTCGTCGTCCGTCGCGTCGAGTTTGCCGTAGCGAATGTTGTTCATTACCGTATCGCTAAACAAAAATGTGTCTTGCAAAACGATCCCGATCTGTGTGCGCAACGATGCACTCGTTACCGCGCGCACATCCAGCCCATCAATTTTTACCGCGCCCGCGATCACATCGTAAAAGCGCGGAATCAAATTGATGATGGTTGTTTTGCCCGCGCCGGTCGGTCCGACAATCGCGATGGTTTGACCAGGTTCGGCGCATAAACTCACGTCGCGCAAAACGAGTTGATCTTTTGTGTACGCCGCGCTGACGTTCACGAATTCGACCGCGCCGTGAATCGGCGGCATCGCGCGCGCGTTTGGCGCATCGGTCAAATCGGGTTTGGTGTCGAGCAAATCGAAAATGCGCTCGCCGCCCGCGACCGCGCTCTGAATGTTCGTCCACAGCACCGCGATTTGCGCGATGGGTTGATTGACGCGTTGCACGTAACCGATAAACGTAACGATCAAACCGAGCGATATTGCCGTGCCGAATAACGGTTGCTCGCGCAATAAAGCGATCCCGCCGACGATCACGACGAGCGCGATCGCGAGATAACCGAGCGCTTCGAGCGTTGGCGCGAGCGCGCTGGTGAACGCGACCGCGCGAATGTTCGCGTCGCGATTGGCGGCGTTCGCGCGTTCAAAGTCCGCGATGTTCGCGGCTTCGCGATTGAACGCTTGCACTTCGCGCACGCCCGCGATGCTTTCTTGCAAGTTCGCGTTCACGTTGCCGATCTCTTTGCGCGTGCGGCGAAACGCTTTGCGCGCTTGCCCTGAAAACCACACGGTCGCGAAAACCATCAACGGCATCACGCTCATACTGACCAGCGCGTACGCGATGCTCTTGTTCAACATATTGAACGCGATCCACACGAGAAAGAGCGCGCCACTCACAACGTTGACGAGCGCGAACGTGAGCGCCTGTTGAACCGTGTCGGTGTCGTTCGTGATGCGGCTCATCAAATTGCCGACTTCGCTTTCCGCGTAATAGCCGAGCGAGAGCCGATGCAAATGTTGAAACACATCCATGCGAATCTGGCGCAAGACATGTTGCCCCGACCAGATCATTGTAAAGAAGGTCAACCCGCCGATGAGCGCGCCCGCGATGTACAATCCCGCGAGCAAGCCGATCAAGCCCGCCATCCCCGCGAGCGTTTCTTCGGTCGTCCGATTTGGATTGGCGGTGGTGTACCAACAATTCGTCGCGGCGTTGTCCGCGCCGGGCATCGGCAATGCGCGTGAGGTCGCGGGTGTCAAATAACAATCCACGACTTGCCCAACCAGGTCGGGCGCGGTCACTTGAATCCACGCGCTCGCGATCATCATCAGCGCGACGAAAAATAAATTGAGCCAGTACGGTTTGAAGTACGCGCCGAACCGCGCGAGCGTCGCGCTCACATTTTTGGGTTTGCTCGTTTCGCGGTCGAGCATCATTCGCATATCGTGACGCATCATAGTTTGAATCTCCTATGGTGTTCCATCATTTCCCTCAGTTCCCTTATTTCCCTGTAACCGTTCAGGTGTCATTGCAAGGAGCGGTTTTTGCGACGAAGCCGCGAAGCGTCCGCGTTGCAAGTCCGGATCGACCAAGTCGGGGATTGCTTCGCACACTTGCCCTGGCGGGTACGCAAGTGCCAGGGAAAACCGCTCGCAATGACGGATGGGGCTGAACGCTTACATTTCCTTTTTATGGAACCGCGGGAAATGAAGGAAATGAGGGAACTGACAAAACCAGGTCTCCAACCAACTGCGAATGATAAATCTCCGCATAGATCGGACTCGTTTCCATCAACTCTTCGTGCTTGCCGCGCGCGACGATTTCGCCCTTGTCGAGAACCAGGATTTGATCCGCGTTCAACACGGTGCTGATACGTTGCGCGATCACAAAACTCGTGCGCCCGCGCATCAATTGATCGAGCGCGGTTTGAATTTGATATTCAGTCGCGAGATCAACACTGCTCGTCGAATCGTCAAGAATCAAAATGCGCGGATCGAGCAAGAGCGCGCGCGCGATCGCGACGCGTTGCTTTTGTCCGCCGCTCAAGGTTTGCCCGCGCTCGCCGACGAGCGTGTCATACCCCTGCGGAAATTCCAGAATGAAATCGTGCGCCGCCGCGGCGCGCGCCGCCGCGATCACTTGCTCCATCGTCGCGTCGGGACGCCCGAACGCGATATTGTCGCGCAGGGTTCCGCTAAACAAGGTCGTGTCTTGAAGCACGATGCCGATCTGCGAACGGAGTGAATCGAGTTTCACCGCGCGCACATCGTTGCCGTCAATCAACACGCGCCCTTCGCTCACATCGTAAAAGCGCGGGATGAGATTGATGATCGTCGTTTTGCCACTGCCGGTCGCGCCGAGCAGTGCAATCGTTTCACCGGGGCGCGCGTCGAAACTCACTTGTGCTAATACCGGGGCGGTACTTCCGAAATAGCGGAACGTTACATTTTCAAATGCCACGTTCCCCTGAATCGGCGGGAGCGCGCGCGCGTCCGGCTTGTCGCCGACCTCATTGGGCGTGGCGAGAATTTCAAAGATGCGCGTCGCCGACGCGGTCGCTTGCGCCATTTGCGCGATAATCATGCCGAGTTGACCGAGCGGCATAAACACGAAAATTAAATAGAGCGAAAATTTTTGCCACTCGCCGAGCGTGAGTGTGCCGCCGAGAATTTGCTGACTGCCAAAGTACAGCACGATGGCTTGTCCCAGGTTCGCGATCAGAAACACGAACGGAAAGAGAAATGAAAAGATCCGACTGACGACGAGGTGTTGTTGCATCAACTCATCGGTGGCGCGATTGAATTTTTGTTGCTCGCTTATTTCGCGCACGAACGCTTTGACCACGCGCAGTCCGGCGAGGTTTTCTTGCAAGATCGTGTTGAGCGCGGAAAGTTTTTGTTGCACGCGCGTAAACAGCGGCTGACTCACCGCGCCAAACACCATAAACAGCACGAGCGCGAGCGGAAGCGTCGGCAAAACGGTGAGCGTGAGTTGAAAATTGGTGAGGAGCAAAATTGCCAGCGTGCCGATCAAAAAGATGAGCGCTTGCAATCCCAGGATCAAACCCTGTCCGATGAACAAGCGCACTTTTTCAATGTCGTCGGTCGCGCGAATCATCAATTGACCGGTTTGGGTTTGATCGTGGTACGAAAACGAGAGCCGTTGAATTTTTGCGAACAGCGCGTTGCGGAGATCGAACGCGACGCCTTGCGACGCGCGTTCGGCGTTGTACGCTTGCGAAAACGCAAAGAGCCCGCGCATCAGCGCAAAGCCGACGACGCCAATGCCCGCGGCGATCAGCCACGTTTCCGCGTTCGCTTGATTGACGCGCAGTTGCTCGAGCGTGAACCCGGCGCGTTGCGCCGCGCTGGCTTGCGCGGCGGCGGGCAATTGCAATAGCGTGTGCGCGAGCGCGCCGCGCGTGATCGCGTCAATCGTGGCTTGCACAAGTTGCGGCACCATCAATTGCGCGAGCGTCGAAACGAGCAAACTCGCGTACGCGATTGCCGCGACGCCGCGATAGCGCCAGAGATAGCGCAACGCGCGACCGAGCGCGGCGTTATCCGTTTTGGCGCGCGCGTCGCGGCGGCGGCTCATGCCAGGTTGTGCCGAGTGAGCTAACATTCTGTTATCTCCGTCAGAGAGTATTTTGAAATTGGTGGCGCGGGCTTCGCTTCGCGTGCCCGCATCGGCGGCTTGACAAGCCGCCCCACGATTATTTTTCGGCGGCGCGCGCGGCTAATGCCGGGCGCAGTTTCCGCAAAAGTTTCAAAAGCGTGTTTTGTTCTTCGCTGGTGAGCGCGGTAAATGCTTCGGCGAGGCGCGCGCTGTGCTGGGGCAGAGTTTTTTTGATAATCTCGCGTCCCGCGCGCGTGAGCCGGATGTTGAACTTGCGCTTGTCTTCGCGATTGAGCGCGCGTTCGATCAGCCCTTGCTGTTCGAGCGAGTCGAGCAGAGAACTGACCGTGTTCTTGCTGATGTGTTGGAACTGGCTTAGGCGACTTGGTGAAAGCCCGTCCTTGTTGCCGTGATATTCTTCCGCGTGCAACCACAACAACAAGCGCAGGCGCGGCAGAGACAAGCCGTTTTCCTGCAAGTGATGATCGGCGATCACTTCGAGCAGGCGCGCCGCGCCCGCGAGCGCGCGAATCAATTCCAATCCGCGCGGATCCGCCACGCCCCAATCGGTGAGAAATTGGTGAAACGCTTTTTCGTGTTGTTGAAAGGCGGTTGCGTCTAGCTTCATGCCGGTTCCTTGACGGGCGCGTTTGCGCGGCGTATTGTGGCGCGGCTTTTCCAAGCCGCTGATGCTTGTCTGACCGGTAACCCGCTAAAGCGTCGAATCCGGGTCTCGCGCAAAACCTCAGTTTGTGACCGTCCACAGTATAGTAACAAATCGAATTATACGTAATCGAACTAATCTGTCAAAACCGCGTGCGTCGCGACGATGGGTTGCATCATTTGGCGGGGCGCGCTATAATACGCGGGCGATCAACCCGGAGGAAATTAACCGTGCGTTCCACGATGCTTTTAACCTATAACATTGTTCCGCAAACGCAAGACGATTATATGCGGTTTATGATTAACGTCTTTGTTCCGATGATGCAATCCATCGGCTTGGCAAACGCGGGAGTGTGGCATACGGTGTACGGCAATTATCCGGTTCGTCTGCTCGTCTTTGTGGCGGAGCAAGCGGAAATGACGCACGCGCTGGAGGGTGAGGTGTGGCGCGATATGGAGATCAAGTTGAAAACTTTTGTGACGGACTATACCTGTCGGGTCGTGCCGTTCCAAGCCGGTTTTCAGTTTTGAAATTCAGAAACCCGTTTCTCGCCTTGGGCCGAAAACGGGTTTCTTGCTAAATGTGAATCAAGTTTAACGATTTCTTGACGCGCGTTTTTTGGAAAAAGAGATTATAATCAAATCGCTATCTGGCAAAGTGTTGCCAGCCATTCTTTTCGGAATGTCAAGGGACGATGGTTGTCCCGCCGCTATCATTATCAGATCGCCAGCGTCCCATATAAATGGGCGCTGGCGATTTTTGTTTCTGTATCCACCATGCTCCACCAAATTAAAGGAAGGGAGTTACCAGGAAAGCAATAATGTTTATGAGGGATCAACAGATCACGACACTTTTACCGCTAATAACGGTACTAGATTCTGCATGAGGAGGTCTGACATGTTTAAGCGACTTGTTGGGATTTTCCCCTTAATCGTGGCATTGATGCTTACCTCGAACGTCGCTATCGCTCAAACCGACGATCCGCATTTCCGAAGTAAGGAGGAAGAAGATCTAATTTCGTGCGCTAACGAGCTCAACAACGGAAAGTTGCCGGTTGATTTTGTCCTCCCGAATGGGGCATATGACGCGTCGTTTTTTCCTCCTACTAAAGTTCCTAAAGACCTCGATGAGATAAGGTGTTCCGATTACACCTGGTTGAGCAAACCCGATGCCGCCTTTCTCACGGTTACCCCCACTAGTCACGGACGCATGCTAAGCACTCGCGATCGCTCAGAGGCACAAGCCCGTTGGGATTGTTCGCACAGTTTCATCACGTACGCCGTTTTTGGACGTCGCCTTGTCGGTTTTTTTCGATATGAGTGGGTCTATGCCGGAGGAGGACAACTTTATGGGAATTGGGGCAATGGGAAATGCACCCATAGCGTCTCCCAATTCCCCGGGTGGGGGAAGGACACGATCTCTGTTCCGTATCGCCAGTACGGAGTTCGAATTGCTGTTCAGTCCTGGTCTCACAATAGCGACAACTTTGGTCACACCGGCGCAGACTGCCCTGATCTGGATAATTGCTACTGGACAACAACGTTGCGAATTTCATCTCTGCCATCTACCACTCGCCGCGTAACCATAAGTGGCAGTATGTTCATCTTGGATGATGAGAGCTGGCCCTTCTCAGATGAAAAGGGCACATTCTCCATCTCCGAGTCACGTACGCTCAGTCCCTCTAACCGTCGTGCCGAGATCTTTATGAAGCACTGTGTTGGAGACGAAGTGCGAGTCGAGCTTAATTTCATTCTCCAGCTCGAAGGAGACAATACCACTGTTTCGGTTACCGGTCAGGCGAAACTGTTCGAGGGTACCAATTGTGTTACCCGTGATAAAGAGGACTCGAAGACATTCGCGATGAAACTGACCGCCGGGGCTTCCCAAGCCACGACTATCAAACTCAAAAATAGGGGAGTGGGCGGCGGCGATTATGCGAACATCAACTTTAGCGTTCTGAATGGGCAGTAGTCCAAGTTATTCATTTCCGGACGCTAACCGCGCATAAAAAAAGGGCGTGCGAATTTCTAATCGCACGCCTTCTTTTTTTCCTGGTTTTTTCGCTACAAAAAATTCTTGTCCAGCACCATCGCGAGAAAGAGCAGTGCGAGGTAATAGTTCGAGTACCGATACAACCGCCGCGCCGTAGGTTTCGATTCGTCGCGCATCAGTTTGAACGCGAGAAACAAAAACCAGCTTCCCAGCATCAGCGCGGCGATGAGATAGCCGACGCCGAGTTGCTGAAACGCGAACGGCAACAGCGTGATCGCGACCAAGCCAAGCGAATAGTACACGATCTGCCGCCGCGTCGAGGGTTCGCCGCGCGCGGTCGGCATCATCGGGATATTGACCCGGGCGTAATCCTTCGTCAACATCAGCATCAACGCCCAGGTGTGCGGCGGCGTCCACTGGAAAATGATCAGAAACAAAAAGATCGCGAGCAAATCGAATTGATTCGTAATCGCGGTCCAGCCGACGAGCGGCGGAAGCGCGCCCGCCGCGCCGCCGATCACAATGTTTTGCGGCGTGGTGCGTTTGAGGATCAGCGTGTAAATCACGATGTAATAAAATAATCCGAGGGACGCCAGCGCCGCGCTCAACCAGTTGACAAAAATGCCGAGCGTCAACACGCCCGTCGCGCCGGCGGTCAATCCAAACACGAGCGCTTGGCGTGGCGAAATCGCGCCCGAAGGAATCGGTCGCCGCGCGGTGCGCGTCATCAACGGATCAATATCGCGATCCAAGTACGAGTTGAGCGCGTTTGCACCGCCCGCGGTTAGCGCGCCGCCGAGCAGAGTGAAAAATAAAATCGGCAGAGGCGGCACGCCGCGTTGCGCGATCAACATCGCGCCGAGTGTCGTCGCCAACAGCAAAGCGACGATCCAGGGTTTGGTCAATTGCATAAAACCGGACGCGGTGCGCGTCACATTCGGCGTAAGCGAAAGAGATTTTTTCATAGAGTTTGGCTCATCAGTGTACGGCAAATTTATAAATTTGCCCTACCTCGCGTTACGTCATTTTCACCACAATGTCGCCGATAATGTTCGCGGCTTCGTCGCCGCGATCCGCCGCGTTCGAAAGATGCCGATAAATTTCGCGCATCTTTAGAATTTCAACAATGTCTTCGAGCGTTTTCGGCGCGCGGAATAAATCCGCCACCGCGGTGCGGTACACACTCTCGGCGCGATTCTCGAGCGACTTGGCGCGCGTCGCGTGATCGAGCGCAACCTGTGGATGATCTTTTAATTGCATCACCGCGAGATGCAATTCCTCCGCGGCTTCGCGCAGAATCGAAACCAGCCGTTGCAAATGCAAGTTGGGCGTGACGCCGAACGTAACCAACTCGTCGAGCGTCGTGTAACCGTAATCGAGCACGTCGTCAATCGTGCGCGAGAGCGCGAATAAATCTTCACGATCAATCGGCGTCACGAACGTGCGGTTGAGTTCGTCAATCAAAATCCGACGCACTTCGTCCGCTTCTTTTTCGATGGCTTGGACGCGCTGGGCTTGCGCTTCATCGCCGTTCTTTAAATATTCTTCGAGCGCTTCCAACCCTTGCCGCGTTTTTTCCGCTTGACTGATGAGCAATTGCAAAAAATCATTGGTTTTGGGTTGGAATAGTTTTGGAAATTTCATCGAATCCTTTCACGCGTAGTCTAGCGCCTCGTGCGCGTCCTGATGTGCGTCCTGGTGCGCGGATGTTCGCGCGGATGTTCGCGCGGATGTTCGCGCGGATGTTCGCGCGGAGCCACCCACAAGAATCGCCCACAAGGGGCGATGCTACAGAGTCGCGCTATTTTACTCCAAGCCGCGCCAGATTGCAACGCGGCAAAAACCCGAGAAACCCGAAGGGTCTTCAAGACCCTTCGGGTTTTGTTACTCGCGGATCAAATTCAAAAACGGTTCGACAATTGCCGGATCGAAATGTTTGCTGGCTTGTTCGCGCAAATACGCGCACACGCGATCGGGGGGCCACGCCGCGCGATATGGTCGCTCGGAACTGAGCGCGTCCCACACGTCCACAATCGCAAAGATGCGCGCGGCGAGCGGAATCGCTTCGCCGGCGAGCCCGCGCGGATAACCGGTGCCGTCCCATTTTTCGTGATGACAGTACGGAATATCGAGCGCGTTGTTGAGGTGGCTGATACTCGACAAGAGTTCGTACGCATACGCGGGATGCAGGCGCATCGTTTCCCATTCTTTTTCACTGAGTGGTCCGGGTTTGAGCAGAATCGCATCGGGGATGCCCGTTTTGCCAATATCGTGCAGGAGCGCGCCGCGGCGGATCGGCGCGAGTTTTTCAGCGGGGATGCCCATCGCGCGCGCCAACTGCACGGTCATTTCCGTCACGCGCCGCGAGTGCCCTTCGGTTTCCTTGTCGCGCAGATCGAGCGCGCGCGACCAGCCCTCAATCGTCGCGTCGTACGCCATCACCAATTCATCGTTCGCGCGTTCGAGTTCGCTGAACAGTTCGGCATTGTCCAACGCAATCGCGGCTTGCTCCGCGAGCGATTGCAAAAAGCCGTTCCATTCATCGTCGCCGCTGTGCGGCGCGCGATGGAAAATTTCCAGCACGCCTTTCACCACGCCTTTCGCGATCAACGGCACGGCATAGTACGACACAAATTCTTCATCGGCGAGCAAGGGCGCGCGCACGATCGTGTCGCTGTGCGCGGCGAGATCGGCAATGTGAATCGCGCGGCGTTCGAGAATCGCGCGCCTGGTCGCGTCGCCGCCGAGTCGGAAGGGCGCGGTCGGCAGATTGATCGCGCGCATCCCGCGTTCGGCGCGCCGGTCAAGGCGACTTGTCCATAGATGTTGATCCAATTCGATTCGATGGCGTGGATGACTTCGCGCACCGTTTTGCCAATGA
>JACRPR010000143.1 GCA_016223105.1 Chloroflexota bacterium
CGGTACGGCGAAACGTTGTGCGTCAATTTCGCGCAACAGTATGATCTGCCGATTACCGTCGCGCGCCCGTTCAATAATTATGGACCGGGATTAAAGATCACGGATCGCCGCGTGATCTCGGATTTTGCGCGCGATGTTTTTGCCGGGCGCGACATTGTAATGTTTTCGGACGGCGCGCCGACGCGCACGTTTTGCTACGTCGCCGATGCGGTGATCGGCTATTACAAAATTTTGGCGCGCGGGCGCAAAGGCGAAGCATATAATATCGGCGTCGAGTCGCCGGAAATTTCGATGGCGGAACTAGCGAAGCGGGTTGCGAAAATCGCGGCAGACCTGGTCGGTTATCAGGGCCAAGTGGTCACCCAGCCGAACGCGGCGCGCGATTATCTGGTTGATAATCCGAACCGGCGTTGCCCGGTTATTGCCAAAGCGCGCGTCGAGTTGGGCTATCACCCTTCGATTGCGCTGGACGAGGGATTGCGCCGCGCGATGATTTGGTACTCGGATCATCGCGATGCTGAGGATGCGTAATGAACATTTCAATCATCGGGGCGGGCTATGTCGGTTTGGTCACCGGCGCGTGCTTGGCGGACAAGGGACACCAGGTCGTTTGTGTTGAAGTGGATCCGGACAAGGTCGCCAAGATCAATCGCGGCATTCCGCCGATTCACGAACCCGGTTTGCCCGAGTTGCTCGCAAAAAATATCAAGCGCAATTTGCGCGCCAGCGCCGATCTGTTCCAGGCGGTGCGCGATACGGACGTTACGTTGATCGCGGTCGGCACGCCGTTTGACGGCGCGCAAATTGATCTGACGTACATCAAAGAAGCGGCGCGCCAAATCGGCGCGGCATTGCAAAACAAAAACACCTATCATTTGATTGTGGTCAAAAGTACGGTGGTGCCGGGAACGACGGAGCAGGTCGTGCGTCCAATTCTGGAACAGGCATCCGGCAAACACGCGGGGATTGATTTCGGACTGGGGATGAATCCAGAATTTCTGACCGAAGGGATCGCGGTGCGCGATTTCATGTTGCCGGATCGAATTGTGCTGGGCGGAATTGATCAAAAGAGTCTCGATGAATTGGAGCAAGTGTATCACCCGTTCGCCGGCGTGCCGCGCATCCGCACGAATACCCAGACCGCGGAGATGATCAAGTACGTTTCCAATGCTCTGCTTGCGACGATGATTTCATTTGCGAATGAGATCGGCAATTTGTCCGCGCAACTCGGCGCGATTGATATTGTGGATGTGATGCGCGCGATTCACATCAATAATTATCTGAGCGTCGCGTCGCCGGACGGCGCGCGCGTCGTCGCGCCGATCACGAGTTTTCTGGAAGCCGGGTGCGGATTCGGCGGCAGTTGCTTGCCCAAGGATGTCCAGGCGCTCATCGCGCACGGACACAACGCGGGCGCGCCGATGCGCTTGTTAGACGCGGTCATCCAGATCAATCAACAGCAACATCGCCAGGTGATTGGATTACTCAAAAAACATTTCGCGTCGTTGCGCGGAGTTCAAATCGCGATCCTGGGTCTCGCGTTCAAGCCGGACACGGACGACATGCGCGAATCTCCGGCGATTCCGATCATCCACGCCTTGCGCGCGGAAGGCGCGCGAATCCAAGCGTACGATCCCATCGCGACCGCCGAGGCGCGCAAAATTTTCGGCGCGACGATTGAGTACTGTGATTCGCTGGCGGACGCGTTGCAAAATGTTCAAGCCGTCGTGCTGGTAACGCGCTGGGACGAATTTTATAACGTGCCCGATTTGTTGCAACAGATCCATCCCGCGCCGGTGTTTGTGGACGGACGACGGATGCTTGATAAACAAAAAATTTCGCGATACGAAGGAATTGGATTGTCAGTTCTATGATTTTTACCGAAACGCAACTCCCGGGTGTTTACGTGATCGAAATCAAAAAAATCCAGGACGCGCGCGGTTTCTTTGGTCGCGCGTTTTGTCAAAATGAATTTCAAGCCCTGGGTTTGAATGCGGCGATGGTGCAAATGAATGTTGGCTTGAGCTTGCACAAGGGCACACTCCGCGGGGTGCATTATCAAAAAGTCCCGTGGGCAGAAGCCAAACTGGTGCGCTGTACCAAAGGCGCGATTTATGATGTGGTGATTGATCTGCGTTCCGATTCGCCGACGTTCAAACGCTGGCTCGCGGTCGAACTCACCGAAGCGAATCACAAAATGGTGTACGTGCCGGAAGGTTGCGCGCACGGGTACCAAACGCTCGCGGACAATACGGAAATGTATTATCAGACCACGCAGTTCTATGCGCCCGAGTTTGCGACCGGCGTGCGTTACAATGATCCCGCGTTTGGCATCACCTTGCCGCTTGCGGTTACGCTGATTTCCGATCAAGATCGCAATTGGCAAAATTTCGTCGCGTGATCCAATTGGGTTTACACGCGTGTCACCTTGAGCGAAGCGAAGGGTCTCTGGTTGGGGCAGAGTTTCTTCGCTTCGCTCAGAATGACTGTTCATCAATGCAAGGAGAATTTCAATGCACATCGTTGACACGGCATTAGCAAAACGCCATCAATCCGGCAACCCGGTGCGCGTCGCTTTGGTCGGCGCGGGTTATATGGGACGCGGGATCGCGTTGCAGATCGTAACGTGTATGACCGGGATGAAACTGGTCGCGATCGCGAATCGCACGCGCGCGGAAGCCGCGCGCGCCTATCGCGAAGCCGGCATCGCGGCGCCGCGCGATGTTGAAACGGTCGCGCAATTGCAAGACGCGATTCGGCAGGGACAGTTTGCGATCACCGACAATCCATTGTTGTTGTGTGAAGCCGAAGGAATTGACGCGGTGATCGAAGCGACGGGCGAGGTCGAGTTCGCGAGCAAGATCGTGATGCACGCGATCAAAAATCACAAGCATATTATTTTGATGGACGCGGAATTGGACGCGACGATTGGACCCATTCTCAAAGTGTATGCGGATCGCGCAGGCGTGGTCATTACCAACACCGACGGCGATGAACCAGGCGTCGCGATGAATCTCTTTCGATTTGTCAAAACGATTGGGTATCAACCGGTGTTAGCCGGAAATATCAAAGGATTCATCGATCCATATCGCACGCCGGCGACGCAACAAGCGTTCGCCGCCAAGGTCAACCAGAAACCGAAAATGATTACTTCGTTCGCGGACGGCACTAAACTCGCGATGGAGACGACGCTATTAGCGAACGCGACCGGCTTGCAAGTGGGCAAACGCGGAATGTATGGACATCGGTGCGCGCATGTCAAAGACCTGCTCACATTTTTTTCCGCAGACCAATTGTTGGAACGCGGGCTGGTGGATTACGCGTTGGGGGCTGAGCCGGGCACGGGCGCGTTTGTGGTCGGTTATAATGAACAGCCCATTCTGCAACAATATATGAGTTACTTTAAGATGGGCGATGGTCCGCTGTATCTTTTTTATACGCCGTATCATTTGCCGCACTTGCAACTCGCATTGACCGCGGCGCGCGCGGTCTTGTTTCACGATCCAACGATCGCGCCGCTCGGCGCGCCGGTGTGTGATGTGATCACGCTGGCGAAACGCGATCTTCGTGCCGGCGAAATTTTGGATGGGATTGGCGGATTCACCTGTTACGGGACAATCGAAAATAGCCGGGTTTGTCGCGCGGATAATTTATTGCCGATGGGTTTATCCGAAGGATGCCGCGTGAAAAATGATCTGGCGCGGGATCAAGCCATTACGTATGCCGATGTAAGCTTGCCCGCCGGTCGGCTGGCGGATCAATTAAGAGCCGAGCAAGACGCGTACTTTGCTAATGTTGTGAAAAGTTCATAACGAGAATGTTATCCCGGAGAATTTTGTGACACAAGCACGGTGCATTTACGATTTGATTCAAGACCAGGTCGCGCGCACGCCGAACGCGATCGCGTTGATCTGCGCGGACGCGCAATTGACCTATCGCGAATTGGATCAGCGCGCGAATCAGTTGGCGCGCCATTTGCAAGCGCGCGGCGTCGGCGCGGAAACGTTGGTCGGCATTTGCGTGACGCGTTCCATCGAAATGGTCGTCGGCATTCTGGGCATTTTGAAAGCGGGCGGCGCGTACGTGCCGCTCGATCCATCCTATCCCCAGGAGCGGCTCGCGTTTATGCTTGATGACGCGCGCGCGCGCATCGTGATCACCCAATCGAATTTGTTGGCAGTTGTGCCCCAGCGAAATGTCGAAACGATTTGTCTCGATACCGATTGGGCTGAGATCGCGCGCGCCGTCGACGCGCCGGTGAATCGCGTCGCGTCGCCGGAAAATTTGGCGTATGTGATGTACACATCGGGTTCGACCGGCAAACCGAAAGGCGTGATGATCACGCACGCCAACTTGGCGCATTTTGTGCGAATCGCCGGCGCGGCATTGCCGATGACGCCCGACGATGTGTACTTGCACACCGCGTCCATCGGTTATGCCTTGTCCGTCCGGCAATTGATGATTCCGCTGTGCTTTGGCGCGACGATTGTGTTGGCGACCGCGGATCAAGCGCGCGATCCACTGCGCTTGTTCGCGTTGATCAAACAACAGCGCGTCGCGTTGATGGATTTCGTGCCATCGTTTTGGCGAACGTGCGTGCAAGCGTTAGCCGCGTTGCCGCGCGACGAACGGCGCGAATTGTTGGACAATCATTTGCGCCGCATCGTTTCGATTGGCGAACCGTTGTTGTCGGACATTCCGCACGCGTGGACATTTACACTCGAACACAACGCGACGCTTGTCAACATTTTCGGTCAAACCGAAACGACCGGCGTCGTCGCAACGTATTCGATTCCGCGCGATCAAAACATCGCGCCGGGAATCGTGCCTATCGGGACGAGCGTGCCGG
The DNA here is from genome assembly GCA_016223105.1 of Chloroflexota bacterium. Classification (GTDB taxonomy): domain Bacteria; phylum Chloroflexota; class Anaerolineae; order UBA4142; family UBA4142; genus JACRPR01. The sequence continues at coordinate 4,850 of JACRPR010000143.1, forward strand.
AAACGCAACTCTATTTGCTCGATGCGAATTTGCAACCGGTTGCGCCGGATCAACCCGGCGAATTGTGCGTGAGCAATTCCTGCCTCGCGCGCGGGTATCTCAATCGTCCCGATCTGACCGCCGAAAAATTTGTGCCGAATCCGTTTAGCGCTCAGCCCGGCGCGCGAATGTACCGCACCGGCGATCTGGCGCGCTATCGCGCGGATGGCAGTATCGAGTTTCTCGGACGCGGCGATTACCAGGTCAAGATTCGCGGACAACGCCTCGAACTCGGCGAAGTCGAAGCGGTGTTGAACGCGCATCCTGGTGTCGCAACGTGCGTCGCGCTCGCGCGCGGCGAACAACCCGATGATAAAATGCTCGTCGCGTACATCGTGCGAAAACCCAACCAGGTTCTCGGCGCGCCCGCGTTGCGCGAATTTATGCGCCAACGCGTGCCCGATTATATGCTTCCCGCCGCGTTCGTTTTTTTGGACGCGTTGCCGCTGACGCCGAACGGCAAAGTGAATCGGCTCGCACTGCCGGCTCCGATGATGATCGCGGAATCCACCGCGGACGATGCGCGCGCATTTATCGCGCCGCGCACGCGGGTTGAAAAAATACTCGCGGCGATTTGGCGCGAATTGTTGAAACTCGATCGCGTCAGCGTGGAGGCGGATTTTTTCAACCTGGGCGGACATTCGTTGATGGCAGTCCGAATGTTTACGCGCATCGAACAATCGCTTGGCATCCGCTTTCCGATCACGGCGTTATTTCGCGCGCCAACTATCGCGCAGTTGGCAGAAGTGATCGAACGCCGCGATCCCGCCGCGCTCTCCTGGTCGCCGCTCGTGCCGATTCGCGCGACGGGAACCCAGCCGCCACTTTTTGGAGTTCACGGATTATACGGGGACGCGTGGGTCTGGCGCGACCTGGTCGCGCAGATTCCCGCAGATCAACCGTTCTATGCGATTCAAGCCAAAGGCATCAACGGCGTTGAACCGGCGTTGACGCGCATTGAGGAAATGGCGTCCCTGTATCTGCAGGAAATTCGCAAAGTGCAACCGCGCGGACCGTACTATCTCGGCGGCTATTCGATGGGCGGCGAGGTCGCGTTTGAGATCGCGCAACAATTATCGCGCGCCGGCGCGCGCGTCGCGCTTTTGGTGATGTTCGATACGGTCAATCCCGCGCGCGCGATTCGATCCGTCGTCACTCATCAGCATAGCGAGACCGTTTCGATTCATGCGCCGACTCCCGACCCGCGCCAAGTGAATGTATCGAAACGCAAACTCGCGGCGCATTTGCGCCGCTTGTCCAAATTGAAACCGCGTGAGCAACTCGCGTACATTCGGCATGATCTGTGGATTCGAATTCAGCGCGTTGGGACATATGCATTGGTGAAAGGATTTCGATTGTTCGGCGCGCGATTGCCCGATGGATTGCTGAGGGAGTATTTGCGCGAAACGCATCAGCAAGCGATCCGTGATTATTTGCCCGACGTATATCCGGGCAAGATCACACTCTTTCGCGCGCGCGCAAGTTTGGAAACGAGTCCGAGTGATTCGCCCTTTGGATGGAAACCGCTTGCCGGCGGTGGACTGGAAGAACATTTTTTTGATACGACGCATCGCATCATTGCCGTCGAGTACGCCGCGGCGGTGGGACGCCAACTAAACGAATGTTTGCGCGCGGCGCGCGGCGAGGAGAACCGGGAATGAAAGCCGTTTTGTTTTGCGGTGGCTTGGGCACGCGCCTCAAAGAATATTCCGAAACGATTCCCAAGCCGATGGTCGAGATCGGTGCGCGTCCAATCATTTGGCATCTGATGCAGTACTATGCGTACTTTGGACACACGGATTTTATTTTGTGCCTGGGTTATCGCGGCGACTATATCAAAAATTATTTTCTGCATTATCAATTCCTCGCCAGCGATTTTACAATGACGCATGGCGGGCGCGATGTGCGGCTCGCGCGCAACGACATTGCCGATTGGACGATCACGTTTGTCGAAACCGGCTTGCACAGCAATTTGGGTATGCGGTTGCAAGCGGTCGAGAGTTATCTCGCCGACCAGGAAATTTTTTTAGCGAATTATACGGATGGGTTGTGCGATCTCGATCTCGCGGCATACCTGGATCATTTTCAGCGGCAAAATAAAATCGCGAGTTTTCTCGCGGTGCGCCCGTCGCAATCGTTTCACCAGGTTGCGTTTGACGCGAGCGGCTTGGTAACGAGCATCGAAGCGATCAATCGCGGCGACCTCTGGATCAATGGCGGCTTTTTTATTTTTCGCCGCGAAATTTTCGATTACATTCGCGACGGCGAAGAATTGGTCGCCGAACCGTTTCAGCGGTTGATCGCGGCACGACAATTGATGACGTATCGCAATCCTGGTTTTTGGGCGTGTATGGACACGTTCAAAGAAAAGAAAATGTTCGACGATCTGTTTGAGCGGGGCGAAATGCCCTGGATGGTGTGGAACAAGCATGTTGGGCGTTGATCTAAAAATTGATCCGAACGCGCCCCTGCGCGTGTTGTGTCTCGGCGCGCACAGTGACGATATCGAGATCGGATGCGGCGGCACGCTGTTGAAATTGAGCGCGCGGTATCCGCGTCTCGCGGTGGATTGGATCGTCTTCGGCGCGAGCGGCGCACGCGGCGACGAAGCGCGCGCGAGCGCGCAGGATTTTTTGCGCGCGGTCGAATCGAAAGCGATTCGCGTGTATGATTTTCGCGACGGGTTTTTTCCGTACGCCGGCGCGCAGATCAAAGATCACTTTGAAGAACTCAAGCGCGCAAGCGCGCCCGATTTGATTTTGACGCACTATCGTAACGATCTGCACCAGGATCATCGCTTGCTGTGCGAATTGACCTGGAACACGTTTCGCGATCATTTGATTTTGGAATACGAAATTCCAAAGTACGACGGCGATCTGGGCGCGCCGAATTTTTTCGTGCCGCTCGACGAGCCGACGATCCAACAAAAAATAAAATTGTTGCTGGAGCATTTTGGCACGCAACGAAGCAAGGATTGGTTCACCGCCGACACGTTTCGCGCGTTACTGCGTTTGCGCGGCGTCGAGGCGCGCGCGCCCACGCAATTCGCCGAAGCGTTTTACGCGCGCAAAATTATTTTTTCGCGCAACCCGGATTCAACGCTTTAGCGGGTTGCCGGTCGGAGCGCGCAACCGCGTCAACGCTCGATTCCAAAAATGGAATTATTGTTCGCGATCCAAAGACCTTGATCGGATTGCTGGATGAAAATTTTATTCCTGACTCAAATCGTGCCGTACCCGCCCGATTCGGGGCCTAAAGTCAAAACGTATCACGTCTTGCGCTACCTGGCGGAACAGGGGCACCAGGTAACGCTCGCATCGTTCGTGCGCGCACACGAAAAGCCCGCGCTCGAGCATTTGGCGCAATTCTGCGCGGCGATTCAACCGGTCGCGTTGCAACGTTCGCGCGTGTACGATCTGCGCGCGTACGTCGCAGGACTGCAAACCGGCTTGCCGTTTCTGATCACGCGCGATGATTTCCCGGCGATGCGCGCGCGCATCGCGCAACTCGCGAGCGAGCCGTTCGACATCATCCACGCGGATCAACTGAATATGGCGCAATACGCGTTGCAATTCCGGCGCGCGCGCAATGCGCGCGCCAAGTTGGTCTTTGACGCGCACAACGCGGTGTACGAAATTGTCGCGCGCGCGCGCCAGACCGCGCCGTTTTTTGCGCGACCGATCCTCGCGCTCGAAGCGCGGCGACTCGAACAGTACGAAGGCGGCATCGTTTCACAATTCGATCAAACGTTGGCGGTGAGCGAAATTGATCGGCGCGCGCTCATCAGTGCCGCCGGGCGTGACGCACCCATCGCGGTCATTCCGATCGCGGTGGACTGCGCGCAATTGCCCCCGGTCGCGCGCGCCGCGGCATCGCAAAATATCTTGACGGTCAGCACATTATTTTATCCGCCGAACGCGGACGGCGTGCGCTGGTTTTTGCGCGAGGTTCTGCCGCGCGTGCGCGCGCAAATGCCGAACGCAACCGTCGCAGTTGTCGGTCCGCGTCCGCCACGCGACCTGGTTGAATTGGGCGCGCGTGATCCCGATCACATTCACGTTCCCGGTTATGTGCCGGATTTGCAACCGTCTTTTGCACGCGCCGCGTTGATGGTCGTGCCGGTGCGCGCGGGTTCTGGAATGCGCGTGCGAATTCTCGAAGCGTTGGCGCGCGGAATGCCTATCGTAACGACGACGACCGGCGTTGAAGGCATTGACGCGATCAACGGCGAGCATTTGCTCGTCGCGGATGAATCCGCGCAATTCGCGGATGCGGTTGTGCGCTTGCTCAAAAATCCGAGTGAAGGCGAAAGGTTAGCGCGCAACGGGCGACGCTTGGTCGAAGAAAAATATGATTGGCAAGTCGCGCTACCGAAATTACAAGCGGTGTATCAATCGCTGTGTGGAGCATAAATGTTCAAACGCGCATCGAACTCGCGTCAATGGTTGATCGCGATCATCCTGGTTTCGCTGTTACTGCGAATTGGCACGGCGCTTTGGTTGGGCGATTCTGCCGAACCGATTTCCGGCGCGTTCGATCAGTACTCGTACGATGCGCTCGCGCAACGCGTGTTGGCGGGCAAAGGATTTAGTTTCCCGACGAATTGGTATCCGTTCACGTTACCCGATGAACCGACCGCGCATTGGTCGTACGTGTACACGCTGTATCTCGCGGGAGTGTACGCGCTTGCCGGACATCATCCGCTGGTCGCGCGTTTGATCCAGGTCGGCATATCGGGTTTGCACATCTGGATCATTTTTCGCATCGGACGCCGGTTGTTTGGCGAAGCAACCGGGCTGGTCGCCGCCGCGTTGACGGCGATCTACGCGTATTTTATTTTTTTCAACGCGACATTGATGACGCAAACATTTTATATTCTCGCGGTGCTGGCGGTCGTTGACCTTACGCTTGATGTGATCGAAAACCCGACGCGACGCGGTTGGATTTGGTTGGGCATCGCGATTGGGATCGGGGCGGTGATCCGGCAAACGCTGTTGATTTTTTCGCCGGTGTTGCTCGTGTGGATTCTCTGGAATATCCGGCGACGCATCGAATGGCGCGCGGTTTTGATTTCGATTGCGATCATTGCCGCGTTCATTTTGCCGTGGACGATCTACAACTATTTCACGTTCCACGATTTTTTGCTTTTGAATTCGAATGGCGGCTACTGGTTCTTTTCGTCGAATCATCCCGGGCAAGGCACGAATTTCAATCCGAACTTTGCCGCGCCGCTCCCCGCCGAATTGCGCGGCTTGACGGAACCGGCGATTGATCGCGCGTTGTATCGGCAAGGCATAGATTTTATTTTTGCCGAGCCCGGACGATTCGCGCTTCTCACGTTGAGCCGGGTTCAAGATTATTTTTGGATCAGTCCGTCCGAGAACTCGACGCTGTTGAGCAATTGGGGGCGCGTGCTTTCGTTCACTTTTTATTTGCCGTTTATGCTGATCGGGCTTGCGCTTTCGGCGCGTGCGTGGCGCGCGTGCGCGCCGCTCTATTTGTACATTGCGTTCGATACGATCTTGTCGCTGACGACGTGGGCGGCGCCGCGCTATCGCCTGCCAAGCGATGCCTTGCTAATCGTTTTTGCCGGGCTGACGGTGGTTAGTTTGGTCGCGCGCTTGGCGTTGCCTCGACTCGATCCGTTGAAAAATGGCAAGTGAGGGGGGATTTGTTACAAAATCTTAACCTCACGCTGACACCGTTTTGATAAAATTATGTATTCTTTGGTATAGTACTCTGCTCTTATATGATGAATATCCTGATTGTGGTGCCTTACACACCCAATTTAATTCGCACGCGTCCGTACAATTTTATTCTCGGATTGCTTCGGCGCGGTAACACGCTTACGCTGGCAACGTTGTGGGAGAATGAAGCGGAACGTGATGCGCTACACAAGTTGGAGGAGACAGGCATTCAGGTCATCGCTAGCCGCTTGACGAAGGTTCGTTCTGCGTCGAACAGTATACGCGCGTTGCTCACCCAGACCCCTTTGCAAGCGGTTTATTGTTGGCAACCTGAATTGATTCGATTACTTGAAACACAAATCCAGAGCCACCGCTTTGATGCAATTCATATCGAACATTTACGCGGCGCACACTATGGACTGTGGCTCAAAGCGCGATTGCTGAAATCCGCGTCGTGCCCGGTTTTCGTATGGGACAGTGTGGATTGCATTTCCCATCTGTTCGAGCAAGCGGCGCACGGCAGTCGCCGGCTCATCAGCCGATTGATCACGCGTTTAGAATTGAATCGCACACAGCGGTACGAAGGGTGGCTTGTCGGACAATTTGATCGCGTGGTGGTCACTTCGCCGGTGGATCAACTCGCGTTGGAACAATTGGCACTGCGCGCGAACGGATCGGCTTCGACGATCAAGGTTGTGCCGAATGGCGTTGATCTAAGTTTTTTCGCTCCGCGCGATCAAGCGCGCGAAGCGGCGACGATTGTATTTAGCGGCAAGATGAGTTATCACGCGAACGTAACTGCCGCGCTGTACTTGCTTGACGAAATTATGCCGTTGATCTGGGCGCATCGTCCGAGCGTGCGCGTGCAAATCGTCGGCAAAGATCCGCCCGCATCCATTCGTCAACTCGCGGCGCGATTTCCAAACCAGGTTACGGTTACCGGCACGGTGCCGGACATTCGTCCGTATCTCGCGCACGCGACCGTCGCGGTTTCGCCGATGAAATATGGCGCGGGAATTCAGAATAAAGTTTTAGAAGCGATGGCGATGGCGACGCCGGTGGTGGTAACGCCGCAAGCCGTTGCGGCATTGCAAACGCGCGCCGATGCAAACATTTTGATCGGCGCGACACCGCAGGATTTTGCAACCCAGGTTTTGCGGACACTCGATAGCCCAGACCGGCAAGCGCGCATTGGGCGCGGCGGTCGGCAGTACGTCGAACAACATCACGACTGGGCGCGCGTGGTCGAGCAATTGGAAATGCAATATCGAACGAACGCGGAGAGCGCGCTGTGATAAACGATCCACCCATTGAAATCACCGGAGGGGAAGACATGGCAAGCATCGAATACGCCCTAACCAAACGACAGTCTGTTGGCGCACTATCGCAACACGCGCAACGTCATTTGTTTTTGATCGCGATGGCAATTGCCGATCTGCTTACACTTGGCGCGGCATTCGCCGTCGCCTACTGGATGCGGTTTAATTTGGGCTTGGCAATCGCCGAAGGCGATCCGGCGTATTACCTGTATCAATCGTTGGTCATTGCGATTACGCCAATGTGGATTATCTCGTTTTACATTTTCAAATTGTACAACTCGAATTTCCTATTTGGCGGAACCCAGGAATATGGGCGGGTCGTCCAGGTCAACGCGCTGATGATTGTTCTGTTGCTGTGCTTTACGTTTTTCACACAATCGGTGATCTTGTCGCGCGGGTGGCTGGTTTTTTCGTGGATGACGACGACGCTCTTTTTGATGCTCACGCGTTTTGTGATGCGGCGCATTGCGTACGGTCTGCGCGTCAAAGGATTTATGCGGACGAGTACGCTGGTGGTCGGCGCGGATACGGAAGGGCGCGCGATCGCGAACCAGTTGCGCGATACGCCAACCTGCGGCGCGGATGTCGTCGGTTTTCTCGATGATCAAATTCCGTGCGGCGAAAAAATCGAGGGCTTGCCGGTGTTAGGCACAGTCGCCGCGTTGCAACAAATTGTCGGGCGGCTGGGCGTCGAGGAAGTCTTGCTGTCAATGTCCGCGCTGACGCGCCCGCAAGTCGTTAAAATTTATGAGATGTACAGTCAGAGCGAAGCGGTGACTCTGCGCTTTTCGCCCGGCTTGTTGGAATTGTTTACGACCGGCGCGTTCGTAAAAGAATGGGGCACGGTGCCGTTGGTGAGCATCAACAAGGTGCGCTTGAGTGATATGGAAGCGATTCTCAAACGCGGCATTGATTTCAGCGTCGCGCTTGTCGCGTTGATAATGCTCGCGCCGTTGATGGTCGCGCTCGCGGTGATGATCGCGCTCGATTCACCCGGTCCGATTTTCCATCGCCGGTACGTGCTGGGGCAGGGCGGGCGTTTGTTCGATGCGTTGAAATTTCGCACGATGTTCGTGGACGGCAATGATATCCTGGAAGCGTTCCCCGATCTGCGGGAAGAACTCAAAGCCAAACAAAAACTAAAAACCGATCCGCGCGTCACGCGCGTCGGCGCGTTATTGCGGCGGTACAGTTTGGACGAACTGCCGCAATTGCTCAATGTGTTGGTCGGGCAAATGAGTTTGGTCGGTCCGCGGATGATCACGCGACCCGAGCAAGAAAATTACGGAATGATGCGGTTGAATCTCTTGACCGTGAAACCAGGTTTGACCGGGCTGTGGCAAATCAGCGGGCGCAGTGATCTCTCGTACGATGAACGCGTGCGAATGGATATGCAATACATTCGCAACTATAGCATCTGGCTCGACCTGATGATTATTCTGCGAACGATCCCGGCGGTGCTCCGCGCGCGCGGCGCGTACTAAGCGGTGGAAGCATTTTTGCTCCGGATAAGTCAAAGGCACAGAAAAATTTTTAACGTTCCGCGCGGCGCGCGAGGTTCTTGATCCAGGGGATTGCGAAACGCGCAAATCTGTGTTATATCTAAATTAGCGGCAGGCGTCCAAGTCTGATTCCTCAAAATGGGTAATCGGACTTGAGGCGTTATAGCCACGAGGCAGTCGAATGGAATTGCGGCAATATCTTACGGTGGTTTGGAAATGGACCTGGTTGATTGTGCTGGCGGCACTGATTGCCGGCGTTACCAGTTTCTTTTGGAATTCACGCCAACCCAAAATATACCAGGCATCCACATCGTTGCTGGTCGGCACCGGTCTTGAACAACGAAATCCCCAGTCCGGCGATCTGTTCACCAGTCAGCAACTGGCGCAGACGTATATTCAAATCGCGCGCACCGACCCGGTTTTGCAAGGCGTCGTAGATACTTTGAAATTACCGTTCGGTTCGGATCAATTGCGCGGCGCGATCTATGCGGGCATCATTCCCGGCACGCAATTGATCGAACTGCGCGTGGTGGATACCGACCCGCGCCGCGCCCAATTAATCGCGGATGCGTATGCCGCGCAAGTGATCGCGCAAGGTCCCGCCGCGCGCGCGCCGGACGAAATCGCGCGGCGCGAATTTGTGCAACGCCAGATCGAAGACATTCAAAAGAAAATTGACGATTCGCAAATTAAAATTGACGAACTGCAACGCTCGATTGCGGTAACGTCGAGCGCGAAAGAAATCGCGGATAAACAACAACAGATTGCCGCGATGCAAAGTCAGCGCACAACCTGGCAAACTACGTATGCGACCTTGCTCACCGTGCTTGCGCCGCAAGGTTCGAACTCGTTATCGGTTGTCGAGTCCGCGCGCTTGCCGCAATACCCGATCGCCCCGAACGTCGCGTCGAATGTGATGTTTGCCGCGTTGATCGGCGCCGCGCTCGCGGTCGTCGGCGCGTTTTTGGTCGAGTACTTGGACGATACGATCAAAACGCCGGAGGATGTGGCGCAATCGTTGGAGCTGGCGAACCTGGGCGCGATTGGAACGATCTGGGGCAATGGCTCGGACGCGCGCCTGATCGCGGCAAAATATCCGCGCGCATCCCACTCGGAAGCATACCGCGCGCTCCGCACCAATATCCAGGTCAGTAGTCTGGATCAACCAATCAAAACATTGTTGGTGACGAGCGCGAATCCGAAAGAAGGCAAGAGCATCACCTCGGCGAATCTGGGGGTGGTGATGGCATTGGGCGGCTTGCGCGTCTTGTTGATTGACGCGGATATGCGCCGCCCGCAACAACACAAAATTTTCAACCTCTCCAACGAATTTGGATTGGTCAACGCGTTGTTGCATCCCGAAGCGCGCTTGGATACGTATACGCAACCGACCGAAACCGAAAACCTGGTCGTCCTCACCACGGGACCGCATCCGCCGAACCCCGCCGAACTTTTGGATTCGAAACGGATGCAGGAATTGATCGAACGCTTCAAAGCGCAATTCGATTTGCTCATCTTTGACACGCCGCCGATCTTGCCTAGAATTGATGCCGCGGTGTTGGCGCGCCATTTGGACGCGACCCTGTTGGTCGTTGACGCGGGACACACGCGTCGCGATTCGGCGATGCGCGCCAAAGAAACGCTCGCCCGCGCGGGCGGCAAAATTCTCGGCGTCGCGCTGAATCGCATTTCGAGCAACAACGCCTACTATTATTATTATTACTATTCGGACGAGGGCAAAAATTATCGTCTGTTCGGTTCGCTCCGTTCATCTATGGAGCGAATGATCCGTCAGTTGGGGCAACATCTTCCGGACTCTAAATAAAAAACTCTGATCCCAGGATTCGGCTATGAGACAAATCAAGCATCGTGTTGTAATGAGGTTAACCCGCAACGTTTTTTTCGCATTGGCAGTTATGGCTTTGGTTGGATGTTCAGGGGTGTTGCCCAGCGCCCCTTCACCCACCGCCGTTCAGCCAACGCAACCTCCGCTTCCCTCGCCTTCCAGTCCACCAACGCGTTCTCCTACACCGACCAGCATCCCCACCGCGACGCCGCTCCCAACTTTGGCACCCATCCAGTTTCCGACTTTGGCGGCGGGCGCGGAACTTTTGACGTTTCCGCCGGATCCAAACGGAACCGGGTGGGCGGGTAATCGCGAAAATTCTGTGTTGACACGCGATCGTACGTTGCAAGCCGGGATTAACAACGGGCAGGTTCTCGCGGGACTCGTTCAATTTGATCTGCAGAGTTTACCGCCCGGTTCGCGCGTGTTGTTTGCCGCGATTGAAATCACCGGACGCGATGGCAGAGGGCTGGGCGCGAGCGGCGAATGGTTTTTCGATCTGATCGATCTGCGCGTGGAGCGCGGCGCGGAAATTAATTTCAACGCGATCAATCAACCGGCGGCGCTCGCGTCATTTGGCAATTGGACGCCTGCCGCGCTCGCGTCGGGTTTGACCAAACGATGGATTTTTACGTCGGCGCAATTGCCGATCATTCAACGCCAACTTGATGCCGGCAAAGTTTCGATTCGCCTGCGCGGTCCGGCGAGCGGCGACAATAACTTTTTTGTGTGGGATGCCGGTCCGGGCGGCGGCGAGCCAACGCTGTACATTTCGGTCGTGCGCGCGCCGGCAGTTGTCGTTACGAATACACCCGCGCCGCCAGATGTGTTTGCCGCCGCGACGCTTGTTACGCAATTGACCGCGCAAGCGCGCGCGATTGGCACACCGACGCCGCTCCCGCGTTCATTCGTCACCGCGACGCCCGGTCCCGCGTTTAACGTCGTAACAACGGTGCCCACCGCGGCGAATCCAACAGATCGCGCGGCGACGGCGGTGTATGCGACTGCCGTCGCGGTAACGACCGGCACATTCACGCCCTTGCCGCCGAATTTTGTTACAGCAACGCCGCGTCCATTGCTCGTGCCACGCGCCGCGCTCACCGCCGTGCCAACACCCACCGCCACACCGTCACTGCCTAATCCGCTAAATGTGGCGAAGCGATCCTTGCCGGCAATTTTCTACAACAAGATTCTGTTCCTCGAAGGTAGTCGCGCCGCGCCGAATGTGTGGATGATGGATCCGGATGGATCGAATATGATGCTCGTGCGCGACCGCGAGTACTATGATATTGCCGTCGCGCGCGAAGCGATTGGGAACACCAAAGCCGGTCCCTATAATACATATAACGCGGCGGATACTGCCGGGATTCTCCAGATTTGGGCGCAGGATTTAAATTTTCCGCACGAGTTACCGCATCAATTGTCGTATCTCAAACGCGGCTTTGCCTGGTCGCCCGCGTGGTCGCCCTACGGACAGAAAATGGCGTTCGTTAGCAACGAGTCCGGTCGCCAAGAAATTATCGTTCACGATGTTGGCGAACTGCACGAAAATCGCGGTTTGGAAGGGAGGCACAAAAGCTGGAAACAACTCACCTTTAGCACCGATTGGTGGTGGAATCAATATCCTTCGTGGTCGCCCGATGGAAAATCAATCGTCTATTCATCGGATCGCGGACACGATGCAACCTATTCCGAAATTTGGATGATGGACGCGGATGGCGCGAATCAACGCAATTTGCTGTATGGAACCTGGGACGCCTACGCGCCTGTCTGGATCAAGTGGCGCCAATAAAAAACAACTCTTTGCCAAACGCTTGGCACCAATTCAAAGGAACACGGATGAATGAAAAAATAAAAAACATCCGTGTTCCCTTATCACTGAGGAAAGGAGGTTCTATGAAAACTGATCGCACGATTGAAAAATTTATCTTGTCCGCTACTCTAGTTCTCTTGTTGCTGGGTGTGCTTGCCTTGCCGGTGTTGGCGGAAATCGATCTCGGTTCATTCGCCGGGAAAGTGGACACATCGGTCGGCACGACTCCCACCGATGTCGCGCTTGGCGATTTGGACGGCGATGGCAAACTGGATGTCGCGGTTAGCAACAATGGGAGCGGCAATCTTTCGGTGTTGCTGAACACGAGCACGCCCGGGGCAATCGCGTTCTCTTCAACTATCGTTACCTTGACGGTAACGGCTCCGCGCGGCATCGTCATCGGCGATCTCGATGGCGATGGCAAACGCGATATCGCGGTGGCGAATTATAGCGCCGGTGCCGGCACGACGATCTCAGTGTTCACGAACACCAGCACTCTGGGCAACCTGTCCTTTGAAAGCGCGCAAACATTCGCGGTCGGAACAGGTCCGATCATTTTGGCGATCGGTGATCTGAATGGCGACGGCAAATTAGACCTGGTAACATCGAATTGGGGCACGAATGGCGCGGGCACTACACTTTCAGTGCTTCGCAATACCAGCGCGAGTTCAATCCTTGGGTTCGTGTTGGACGCGACCTTAACCACCAATCAAGGTCCCGTCGGGGTTACGATTGGCAACATTAATGGCGACGCCTTGCCGGATATTGTCGTCGCAAATTATGGCAATAACCTGGGCAATGGGAGTACACTTTCGGTGTTGCCGAATACAACCTCTGGGACGCCCATCTCTTTTGGCGCGAAAGTGGATTCGACAACCGGCGGCGGTCCGTACGATATCGCGCTGGGCGATATGGATGGCGATCTCGATCTCGATGTTGCGGTAACTCAATATGGCACCAGCGGCGCCGGCGCGATGGTTTCCATCTTCCAAAATTCGGGAGGCACGCTTGCGGCGACCGCGACATTGACCGGGACGACTGGAAATGGTCCGTACAGAATCATCGTTGGAGATGTTGACCAGGATGGTAAACCCGAAATCGCAACTTCCAATTTCCAAAACGGAAGCGGTAGCACTGTTTCGGTGTTACGTAATGTCAGCAGCTCCGGCACGATCTCGTTCACAACGAACGTAGATTTCAATACGCAGAATGGACCGCGCGGTTTAGCATTTGGCGATATTGATGCGCCAAGCCGACGCGACCTGGTTGTAACGAATGGCGGAAGCGCATCGTTTTCCGTTTTGCGAAACACAACGTCTGCGCCAACCGCGGTCGGTCTTGTATCGTTGACCGGCGAAGCGCGCGCGTTCAATCTGTTTGAATCGGTCGCGCGGTTCGCCGATCACGCGCTCGGTATTCTCGGCGCGGTGATCCTGGTGATGATCGGTTGGATCGTTCTGCGCGCCAAGCGGCGCTAAAAATCAATCCGAATGAAAAAGGGCGGGCAATGTTGCCCGCCCTTTTTCATTCGCGAATCCTGGCACTTGCGTTCCCGCCCGGGCAAGTGTAACGCGAATCGCGCGAACGAAAAATAAATTCGCGCGATTCGCGTTATTCGCGGATAAATCATTTTCGTTACGGATCGCCCCACACCACTTGCAACATTGGGCGTCCCTCCGGGCTGGCGTCCGATGTATAAAAATACTTGCCGCTGTGCATCGGACGATCCGCCGAATACAAAACTAAACGCGCAGGAAGACCGGACGCGTACGCGTTCGCGACCGCCGCGCTCACATCCCAGGTGCGCGGAATCCCGGGCCACGGCGGTACCGTGTCGAGCGGATCCACATTACTTTGGCTGATCAGTTCGCCCGCGAGCGGCGCATTGTTCCAATTCAGCGTCGCTTCATTCCAGTTATCGTTCACGGTGAGAACCTGGATCAGTGAACGCCACGGCGGCGGCGTCCAGCCCTGCCCGGAATTTCCAAATTGATACAACGTCAAGGTGGATGAAATAATTTGCTTGCCTGCCGGGAGCGCGGTCAGTGGAAACGTTACATAGTATTTGGAAAAGCAGGGCCAATCGGAAACGTCTTCCTGGTTTTGAATGTTGACTTGAGTTTGTCCCGCGTAATTTTTTTCGCCCCACTGCGTCCACAGATCTAAACCGGCTCCGCATGTCGTCCACGCGCCGACATCCGCATCCGGCACACTCGCGCCATTCAATCCCTGCTTGATCGTGATCGTCGCGCGCGGCGTCGCGGGCGGCGCGCTGTACGCGGGCGGCAAGCCGAACACGAGTTGTCCCCAGGTGTTGGGCTGATCGGATGCGAATGTTTGGGGCCATGATTTGCTCGGAATAAATGTGTTGGTCGAACTATCGCGATCGTACAGCGTTACGCCCAAGCCCCACGCGGTTCCTGGGTTTGGCGCGCGCGCCATTCCGAAACTGCTGAATGGAATTTGAAACGTAATCACCCAACCCTCGTTATCCGCATTTTGATTTGGACCGCCCAAGCCGCGATACCACGCGTCGGTGAAAAACGCGGTGTTCGTCGGCGACCAGGTCGCGCCGGTGCCGCGATACGCGCGCGTCCAAGTACCGTTCACACAACCGACGCCGGCGTTGAACGGCGCGATCAAACGATAATCGTTCGTGTCCGGCGCGGCACTGCGATTCCCGTTCAAATCGAGCGAGAGCGCGATGGTGTCCCACGCGGTTGGATCGGTTGCCGATGCGTTCGTGTTGCACCAAATGCGCCGATCGGTCACGGTAACGCGAATGTAGAGATCGGTCGAGTTGTGCGCGACGCGCACATCGGCATAATTTTCGCTTTGCGTAATTTTGCCAAACCAAAAAATGCCGGTGCCGCCCCACCAAATTTCCGCCGGATAAGTTGGCGCGTGCACGCGGCGCGATGCGGACGGTGGAGTTGAAATCGTTTGGCTTGAAACCAGGGGAATGAAAATCGTTTGCGATCCGCCGGCGAGTAATTTTCCGGCGGATGCAATCGGCGCGCGATGATCGAAAGATGCAATCGCGAAAAACAAAACCAGGATGAATGTGAAAATCAAAAACAGAAAAATACTTTTGATGGCGAAACGAGGCATCATTACTCCGAAAGAAAAATCAAGCCGGTGTTTGTCATTTTGACTATGCTTGTCATTTTGAGCGAAGCGAGAAATCTCCGGGCTAATCGAGATTTCTCGCTTCGTTCAAAATGACAAACGCGTGCAAGTTTTGTCAGCGAATGTACAACACCGCATCGCCGCCGAACGGCGGCGTCAACTGACGACTCGCGCCGCCGACAATGGTGCCGCCGCTAATCGTCGCGCCGGTGGATGGATTGAACCACTCGACCGCTAACGTTCCCGGCGTGCCGCTCAAGTTCACGGTAACGGTTCCGCCGTTCGGCAGATACACCAAGTATTCGCCGCCCGCAACCGGGTTCGCCAACGCATACCCGGTCGAAACCAGGTCGCCACGCGGTGTCATCGCGACCAGGTTCATCTTGTTGGCATAGCCGCGAATATATCCCATATTCTGCCGGGTATTTTCATACACGCTCGAACTACAATTTCCCCCGGTATTGTATTGGGCATGACTCGAAGCACAGTCATAGACATCCATAAAAGTTACATTCATTCCGCGCGTGAATGATTTCCACGCCCACACCCGATCGCCGCCGACGCCCCAAATATGATCGCTGTCCGTGAGAATTATTTTTTGCCCGGTCGCGGCGGGCGGATTATCGTTGTATCCGCCATCGCCGTTCGGCGAAATCCATTCCGCATTCGAATTGAACAGATCGGCGTTACTGCCGACGGGCCATGCGACGGTCATCCCGACGGGATGTTGTTTCGGTTTGGCTAGTTCGTACTGATGGATGAAATTAATCAAATCGTATTGCCAGGATTTGGAATCAATATGCCCGCTGGGTTCGTTGCACACTTCATAAATCACATTGTCCAAATCGTTAACGGTGTCAATCACTTTGCTGATAAACGCTTTTTGCAACGTGGTGATGCTCGGCGTATTCAAGGTCGCGAAATCTTCGCCGTCGCCTTGGTTCGTCGGATCGGCGTTGATGCCGTTGATGTTGTTGGACAATTTGTATGGATGATGGGGCCAAGCATCGCCCAAGCCCCAACCGGATTTTTCATCAAAACTAAAGCCATAGAAAAATTGAACGGACACGTAAATGCCGCGTTGTCCGGCTAGAACGACTTTACTCCGCAAATTGTCAAAGTAGGTTTGGTCGAATTGAGTGAGGTCATATTTGAGTTTGCCATCGGCGGCGAATCCTGGACCGGTTCGGCGATAGGGAAGCGGTGAGTTGAACCAGGGCGACGCGGTGGCTTGGTCGCCGCCGGTTTGCATCCAGACAAACGTTTTGAAAAAATTATGTCCGCGCGCGCTCAACCAGTCGAGGTAGGCAACAAAGTTAAAAGTTGCTGGGGGATCGGTATAGCCGCCATTTTGAATGGCAAACCAGGTATGCGAGCCGGTCAAATAAATCGCCTTGCCACTTCCATCGGTGAAATAACGTGGATTGACTGTGCTCACGCGCAACAGTCCGGTCGCACTGATGGTCGTCGTCGCGGTCGCGGTCGCGGTTGATGTGCGCGTCGCTGTGGAGGTCGCGGTTGATGTGCGCGTCGCGGTGGAGGTCGCGGTCGGGAGTGGGGTCGGATATTTTTGGAGGAAAGGCAAGTACAGCATGTTCGGTCCGGCGTTGGCGATTTTCGGTTCCGTCCCGTTGGGCGCGGCGCTCGTGTGAACGGTGATCGTTGCCAACGCGAACACACTGAGTGAACCGAGCGCGCAAAAAATCAACAACCGAATCCACGCGCGCGGGATTGGTTTATTCATTCCATCATTCTTTCCGGAGGCGCGCAATGCGCGCGGCAGAAACATTCGCGTCAACAAATTTCCCACGAATAAACGAAGAGTGCGCCGATCAATTCGGTTATTCGCGCGACATTCGTTGACGCGATTTTCAAATCATTTTACTGCGCGGGCGCGTTCAACACGGCGACCAGGTTTTGCAGGTAGAACAAATCGCCGCGATAAAAACCAGGCACATCGAGCCAGCGCGTCAATTCGCTCGCGGGTTGTTTCAAAATGTATGCTTTGGCTTGGAACATTGCCGGCACATCGTACAACGGTTGAAAAGTGCCTTCGCCGTACGAACTGTCATAATTGGAAACGAACCAGTACGGCGCGACATAGTTGTACTCGTTCACCGCGGTTTGAACCTGGGATTGGATTTGCTGGCTCATATAGTCGCCCAATTCCGGCGTGAGGAACATAAAGTTCCGCGCGACGCTTAGCGCGCGACTATAATGGATGTTGAACATCGTATAGGTCTTGTAATACGGTGTATCTTTAGAGAAATTCGTCACCCGCAAACTCCGAAGACGATTGTATGTGCTTCGTACGGATGCGCTCTCTGCATACCCGGCGAGGGTTTGCAATTCCAAATATCCTTGATAGCCGGCGATGTAGAGATGCAAAATGTACGGCATGCGGATCAGATACGCGTCGCTGGGCGGCGCATTTAATTTGGCGCTCATCGAATCGAAAATGGATTTTGCGCCGCCGAATACTTGCGCGTACTTCCACGCCGCGTAAAACGAATATGGCGGAAACGAAGACCAATACCCGCACCCGCCGCAAATCGGATACGTTTGCGGATCGAGCGGCGAGCGACCATTACCACCCCACACCGTCCCCGCTTCGGGCGGCGTTTCGAATGCTTCGCGCGCCGCGCCGTTGCGATAGCCGCTGTGCACGATGCGCGTGAACGAGTACGTCGCGCCCGGTCCGTAATGCGTTTGCAAGTACGTCTTAACCTGGGTTTGCATTGTCGGCGATAAATGCGGCAATACCTGGATGAGCGTTACGACCGTGTCGGCGGGATTTTGGAAATAGTCAAAGATTTCGCCATATTCGCGTTCGTCGTCATACCAGCCCAATCCGTACATATCCAAAAATCCGGCGGGACGATAACCCGGACGCAAATGTCCGGCGGTGAGCATTTTTTGGATTTCATTTTCCAAACGTTGTTTCAACTCAGCTGTGGTCGGCGGCGTGACCGGACTCGATGCCGGGACAATGGTCGCGGGCGGCAGTTGAGTGGTGCTGGACGCGTTGGGACTAAATGCCAGGAGCGCGTTGCCTTTGAGAAAATAAAGTTTGCCCTGGTATGGCACTGGCGGCGCTTGCGTTGTGCTGTGCTTGCCATAGATGCCATTCTTGCTTTGATTCATTCCGCTGTAGATTTGCCAACCATCGGGCGCGTTATACAATGCCGGGTCGCCATCATTGTACATCATTTGATAATTGGGGGCTTGGTTGACAAAACCGGATCCGTAGATCGTCCACGCGCGATTGGGTTGACCGTAGGGGCCCGTTACATCCTAGCCGCCCGCGACGCGATCACAACAGAGCGCGAAATAAATCATCCGCCCGCCCGATGAATAACTCGTCGGCTCATCGCTCGCGGTTGTGTCCGATGTGCCAGTGCCTTCCGCGATCTGGCTGAGATATTTCGTGCCGAACTTCCAACCGACCGGCGCGCCGCGCGAAACCCAGCCGCCGTTATAATACGCGGTCTGCTGATAGTACACGCCATCAATGCCATTCACGATTGGCGGATACCGGTTGCCCGCGCCCGCGACGCCGGACAGACTGAACGGCGCGTATTCCGGTTTGCCATTGCCGTTCGAGTCGAAAGTATATTCTTGTCCGGTCGTTCGGTCAAGCACGAACACGGTGCGACGATGCGGGTAATTTTCAAAGTAATTTGCGATCACCCCGGCGTCCATCGTCTTCGTCCCAGCCGTCCAATCGCCGGCGACGGTACCGGTCGCGCCAATCAAATTGCCGACTGGGATGCCGGTAAATAGTTTCGCGGTTTCATCGTGGGGAAGCGAAAGGATCGCGTGCGAATAATTTTCGCCGCTCGAAAAAATCACATAATCCTTGTTCGTGGATTTTTGGGTGTAAATGACGGGCCAAAAAGAATGAAATCCTTCGCCCAATAATTTTGCGGATTTCCAAACCAGCGCGCCGTTCGCCGCGTTCAACGCGTACGCGTATGCGTCGTTCGACGCGAAATACACGACGCCATTTTTGTACGCCGCGGAAAACAGAATCGCGCCGCCGGTTTGCACGCGCCACTTGAGCGCGCCGGTCGCCGCATCGAGCGCGTAGAAATAGCCGTCGCGATTCCCGGCAAAAATCGTATTGCTCACGTACGCGTCAGTGATCACCAACGGATTCGTTTCAAAACCCGCGCCGGCTTGATAACTCGTATCGCCGGCAATTTTTTGCCCGGTCAC
>JACRPR010000147.1:0-6537 GCA_016223105.1 Chloroflexota bacterium
CGCCCAACTCGCGGCTTCGGGCGGGGTGAGTGTGCCGGCGAGCAGGGCATCTACGAATGTGCCGCGCACGCGTTTCTCCGCTTCGCTCACCGCTTTGGCTTTCGCCATTTCGAGCGCGCATGCCGCCGCGCTTTGTTCGGTCGCCGCGCGATCAAATGGCGTCAATGTTTCGCCGCGCGCGATCAATGAAAAATATCCGCGCGCAACGCCCTTGACGACAATCGGCGCGACGAGCCGCGCGAGATTTTCCATCGGCAAAATTTGTTGCACGACATCCTGGTGTTGCGCCGCGCTCTTGCGGTCGCGCCATTCGTCCGGCAAATTCGCGGTTGCCCAGGTTTCAATATCCGCGTGGAACGATTCCATTTCGGGCAGAAAAGTTGCCGCGAGGGTTTCGAGTCGCTTGTCCTGGATCAACACACTTTTGCTCGTCGTCTCGCGAATAAAATTTGCCATCGCATCGAGCCCGGTATTTTCCGCGATCATCACGCCGAGCCGTTGATACAATTGCGCGGCGCGATGTTCCGGTCCCGCGTTGCGTTCGAGAAGCAAGGACAAGGCGATGCGTTCGAGCCGGCGAATATCCGCGGAATGAGGAAGCGCGAGGAGCGGAAGCGCGGGCGCGTGCTTGGACATTAGCGCGGGCATTACCTCGCCGATGATCGCGATCCCGGCGACGCCGATCTCGGCGAGGCGCGCGACGCGTGGCGCGAGATCATCCGAGTACGGCGGCACGAGAAATACAAAATCGCCGGCGGTCAAACGCAACGCGCTTTCCGTCGCGGACGCTGCAACGACCCAGGAAATCGCGCGATTCAAGTGCGCGTGCCCGGCAAGCACGCGTGTTTCCGCGGGCAGTCCCAGCGCGATCAATTCGCGAATTGTGATTTGAGGTGATTCAGGCATACGATTGTAAGAATTATATCCGCAATCGTCAGCGCGTCAACCACTCTGATTTGTGGGGAGTATTGAGAATCAGATCAAGCATCCAGAGCGGAGCGAAGCGTAGTCGAAGGATGCGGCTCGCGGAAAGTACCGCATCCTTCGACTCCATTCCGCTCAGGATGCTCGATTTGAATGTTGCCGCGCGAGATTGGTGATCCATTTTTTCGACGCGACGCGCGTCGCCGCTAAAATAAATTTGGTCAGTTCGTCGCTGATCGTCAAAAGGTAAACGATCGGCGCGGGCAAGCCGAAAATAAACGCGCCGGCGGACGCGAGCGGAATTCCGATTAACCACAACGGCGCAACGTCAATGATCGCGCTGACGCGCGCATCGCCGCCCGCGCGCAAAATGCCGACGATGAGAATCATATTGCCGCATTTGATCCACAACGCGAACGCCATAATCGTCAACACCTCGCGTGCGAACACACGCGTTGTCGCGTCAATTTTATAAAATCCCAAAATCCAATCTGCGCTGAAAAAAATCGCCGCGCCGATCAACGCGCCCAAAATCAGCACGATGATTAGAAATCGTTTCGCGTACTCGAACGCGCGCTGTTCCTCGTCCGCGCCGATGCGATGCCCGATCATAATCGCCGCCGTGTTCGCCAATCCGACGAACGGCACGAACGCGAGCATCTCGATGGTTCCCGCGATGTTCACCGCGGCGATGGCGTCCGTACTGACGCGACCAAAAATCGCGCTGTACGTCGTGATGCCGAGCGACCAAAAAATTTCGTTGAGTGTTACCGGTAGAATCGTTTTGAAAATGTTCGCGGTGAACGCGCGATCAAACGCGAACATTTCGCGCGCGCGCGCGGCGACGATGGAACGCGTTGAATAAATCAACGCGAGTAAAACCAGACATTCGCTCCAGCGCGCGATGTTCGCGCTGACCGCGCTTCCGATCACGCCGAGTTGGGGCAAACCCCATTCGCCGAAGATGAGCGCGTAATTCAAGCCCGCGCCGACGAGCGTCGCCGTGATGTTGATCGCGACCGGCACGCGCACGTTGCCGGTGCTTCGCAGGGTCATCGCGTAACTCGCGCTGATCGCCATCGCGAGATAACTCGGCGCGATGATTTGCAAGTATGCCGCGCCGAGCGCGATCACCGCGCGGTCGGTCGAATACAGCGCGAGGATGTGATCGGGAAACGCGAACGCGCCGAGCGCAAACACACTCGCGCCGGTCAAACTCAGCGCGAGCGAAATGCCGAGCACGCGGCGAATGTTCGCGATATCGCGCTTGCCCCAAAATTGCGCGACAAAAATCGCCGCCCCACTGCCGATCCCAAAGAGGAGCAGTTGAAATAAAAACGAAACCTGGTTTGCCAAGCCGACGGCGGCGACCGCCGTTTCGCCCAACTGTCCGACGAACAGCACGGTTAGCAAATTGAGCGCGGCGAAAATCAATTGTTGAAGCGCGATGGGAAACCAGAGTTTGAAAAGTGTGGATGAAAAATTTTGCATAGATATTTTTTGTGGATACAAAATACGCCCCGCGATTTCGCGCAGGGCGTGTGAATCTGGGTTGGAATGTAATTATGCTGTTTCCATTGCAAATGACTCGACGCCCGGCTTTACGCAACGCGTTCGATGATTGTGCGCGCCTGCGCGATCTGTGCGCGCACCGCGTGCGGTCCCGTGCCACCGCTCACCTCGCGCGCCGCGAGCGATTGCGCGAAATCGAAAACGCGCTGAACATCGGCGCCAAATTCCGGCGCGATTGTTTTGTATTCGGCAAGCGATAATTCCGAGAGCGCGACGCCGAGCGTTTCCGCGCGTTTGACGGCTTGACCGGCGAGACGATGCGCGTCGCGAAACGGAATCCCGCGCCGCACGAGATAATCCGCGAGATCGGTTGCAAGCATTGCCGGATCGAGCGCGGCGCGCAGAGCATTCGCATTCACGCGCATCGTGCGAATCACGCCCGCGACGACCGGCAACAACGCGCTCAATGTGTCGACGGTGTCGAACAATGGCTCTTTGTCTTCTTGCAAATCTTTATCGTACGACGACGGCAAACCTTTCAGGACGGTGAGTAACGTCATCAGATTTCCGATGAGACGCCCGGCTTTGCCGCGCGCGAGTTCCATCGCGTCCGGGTTTTTTTTCTGCGGCATCAAACTCGACCCGGTCGCGTACGCGTCGTCCATCGTGATAAAACCAAACTCCGCGCTCGAATAGTAGACCAGGTCTTCGCCCAGGCGCGAGAGATGGATGCCGATCAACGCGGCGGCGAATAAAAATTCCGCGATGAAATCGCGATCGCTCACCGCGTCGATGCTGTTCTCGCTGACGCGCGCAAAGCCGAGCTCGCGCGCGAGAAATTCGCGATCAATGCCAAGCGCGTTCCCGGCGATTGCGCCCGCGCCAAGTGGCAACACCGCGACGCGCGCGGCGCAATCGCGCAATCTCTCGGCATCTCTTTGCAACATCCAAAAGTACGCCATCAACCAATGCGCGAACAACACCGGTTGCGCGCGTTGAACGTGCGTGTAACCCGGCATAATCAGGTCGAGGTGTTGTTCCGATTTTTCGACGAGCGCGCGTTGGAGGTCGGAGATTGGAGATTGGAGATTGGAGATTGCGTCGAGCGTGAACAGGCGCGCGTCGGTCGCGACCTGGTCGTTGCGACTGCGTCCGGTGTGCAGTTTGCCCGCGACTGCGCCGACGAGTTCACCGAGCCGGCGTTCGACGGCGGTGTGAATGTCTTCGTCGCTCACCCTGAGCGGAGTCGAAGGGTTTGATTCGAACGTGCGCGCGTCAAATTCTTGCTTGACGCGTTGCAAGCCATCAATGAGCGCGTCGCGTTCCGCATCGGTGATGATTTCCGAACGCGCTAACTCTTTCGCATACGCGACACTGCCGCGAATGTCCGCCGCGTACAATCGCCAATCGAATCGAAAAGAATTGTTGAGATACGCGAATTGATCGTTAATGGATTTGGAAAATCGTCCGCCCCACATTTCAACTCCAGAGGGGATGAGAAGGCACGAGAGGGGATGAGAGGGCGAAGAAGGAGTGCGCCCTCTTTATCCACTTTGCCTTCTTATCCCTCTGATGCCCTCTTCCCCCTTCTATGTTCGATACTTGCCGTTAATCGTTACGTAATCGTGCGAGAGATCGCATGTCCACACGGTTGCGCGCGCGTCGCCTTGTCCCAGGTCGAGCCGGATGAAAATGTCCGCGCCGGCAATCGCGCGTGTCGAATCGGCTTCATCGAAATTCGTTGGCGTGCCGTTCGCAAAGACGTTCACATCGCCGAACCACAATTTCATTTTCGCCGGGTCAACCGCGACCCCGGAATATCCCGCGGCGCAAACGACGCGTCCCCAGTTTGCATCGCCGCCGTAGAGCGCGGTTTTTGTGAGCGGCGAATTGGCGATGGATTTCGCGACGCGCGCGGCATCGCTTTCATCGCGCGCGCCGGTGATCGCGATCTCGACAAACTTGGTCGCGCCCTCGCCATCGCGCACGAGTTGTTGCGCGAGATTCGTCGCGACCTGGGTCAACGCGTTTGTAAAATCCCCAAGCTCTGAATCTCTAATCTCGTATCCCGACGCGCCATTCGCGAGTACGAGCAGAGTATCGTTCGTACTCATATCGCCGTCAACGCTGATGCGATTGAAACTCGCGTTCACCGCGACGCGCAGAGCGCGATCCAATCGCGCGGGCGCGATTTTCGCGTCGGTCGTGATCACCGCGAGCATCGTCGCCATATTCGGGTGAATCATTCCCGCGCCTTTGCACATTCCGCCGATGGAGTAATTGGCAAATGGCAATTGGTAAACTTTGGGACGCGTGTCGGTTGTCATTATTGCGCGAGATGCGTCCGCGCCGCCGGTCGGAGATAAATTTTGCGCGGCGTTGTTCACGCCCGCGAGAATTTTTTCCATCGGCAAGCGTTGACCGATGACGCCGGTCGAAAGCACAAGCACTTGGTCCGCGCGACAACCGAGCGCGCGCGCGGTCGCATCGGCAGTCGCGCGTGTATCCGCGAGACCTGGTTCGCCGGTGCACGCGTTCGCGCACCCACTGTTGATCACGACCGCGCGCATCGCGCCGGAATTTTTCGCGAGTGTTTGTTGATCGTACACCACCGGCGCGGCTTTAACCTGGTTCGTCGTGAACACGCCGGCGCACGCGCAATCGTGATCGCTCGCGACGAGCGCGAGATCGAGCGCGCCGGTTTTTTTCAATCCGCACGCGACGCCGGATGCTCTAAATTCTTTGGGAGTTGTAACACCGATTGACATTTGAAAATCCTGGGAAGGGGAAAGATGGCGCAAGAGGGCAGTGAAGGCGAAGAGGTCAAGAGGGCGAGAGGGCAGACTTCTCCGCCCTCTTTGCCTTCTTCGCCCTCTTCCGCCCTCTTCTTCCCTCTAATCCCTCTTGAATTTGGAGTAATCCGGTTGCGCGTACGCGCTTTTGCCGTGACGCTCGAAATCAATCAGCGCGCGAACTTTCAAGGGCAAGCCGAACAAGCGAATAAATCCTTCCGCGTCTTTTTGATTGTACACATCTTCTTGCCCGAAGGTCGCGTAATCTTCGCGATACAAACTGTACGGCGATTTACGTCCGACCAAAATGATGTTGCCCTTGTACAACTTCAAACGCACCGCGCCGCTCATTGTCTTTTGCGTTTCGTGCACGAACGCGTCAAGCGCTTCGCGCAAGGGCGTGAACCATTGACCGTTGTAAACCAGGTCGGCGTACCGCAACGCGATCACTTGTTTGTAATGCAGAGTTTCGCGGTCGAGACAAATTTGTTCGAGCGCGTCGTGCGCTTCGACGAGAAGCGTTCCGCCCGGCGTTTCGTACACGCCGTGCGATTTCATGCCGACCAAACGATTCTCGACCAGGTCGACGCGACCGACGCCGTGCTTTGCGCCGATTTGATTCAGCAACGTGAGAATTTCAATCGCGCCCATCGCTTGCCCGTTGACTTTGCGCGGCACGCCTTTGTCAAATTCAATCTCGATGTATTCGGGCTGGTCGGGCGCGTTTTCCGGCGAAACGGAAAGTTGATACATCGGCTCTTCCGGTTCTTGCCACGGGTCTTCGAGAATCCCGCCCTCGTGCGACAAATGATAAATGTTCCAATCGCGCGAATAGATGGATTTGAGCGTCGCGGTCACCGGAACGTTGTGCGCGTTCGCGTACGCGATCGCATCTTCGCGCGAGCGAATGTTCCACTCGCGCCAGGGTGCGATCACCTTGAGTTTCGGGTTCAACGCTTGATACGTCAATTCGAAACGCACCTGATCGTTGCCTTTGCCGGTCGCGCCGTGCGAGACCGCGTCCGCGCCTTCTTGTTCCGCAATTTCGATTTGCGCTTTCGCGATCAACGGTCGCGCGAATGATGTGCCGAGCAAATACTTGCGCTCGTAAATCGCGCCGGCTTGAATCGTCGGATAAATGTAATCGCTGATAAATTCGTGACGTAAATCTTGCACGTAACACTTGGACGCGCCGCTCGCCAACGCTTTTGCTTCGACGCCGGATAAATCATCGCCTTGTCCGATGTTCGCGCACACACAGATCACTTCGCAATCATAGTTCTCTTTGAGCCACGGCACAATCACCGAG
>JACRPR010000147.1:6565-10513 GCA_016223105.1 Chloroflexota bacterium
AATATTTTTGATTTCGAATCACCCAGCATCCTTCGACTCCACTCCGCTTTGCTCCGTTCCGCTCAGGATGCTATATGGTTTCCGTTCACCGACTTGACCACCGCGACTTCATCGCACGCGTCGCGCACGGGACAGACGACGCAATCGCGCCAAACTTTTTCCGGGAAATCGTCTTTGGTTGTTGTGGCGAAACCTTGTTTCTCGAAAAAGGGGACCGCGCGCGTGAGCGCGAACAAAGTTGGAATTTCGCGTTCGCGCGCGAGCTCAACGAGCGCGGCGACGAGTTTTGCG
This sequence comes from Chloroflexota bacterium, assembly GCA_016223105.1. Lineage (GTDB taxonomy): Bacteria > Chloroflexota > Anaerolineae > UBA4142 > UBA4142 > JACRPR01. Next base: position 6,857 of record JACRPR010000147.1, read on the forward strand.
CCGATCCCAAACTTGCGATAGTCCGGCGCGACTGCGAGCGAGCGCACCTCGCTCAACGTCGGTCCCATTTCGACGAGCGAGCCGACGCCAATAACCCTTCGACCTTGCTCAGGGCGATCGTCATCGAGCGCGACGATCCAGTCGCCAATGCTCGCGCGAATCGCATCGAGCGAGCGCGGGATCAACTGCCCTTCGCGTTCGCCCAAGTTGACGAGCGCAGAAATTTGTTCCGCGTCCGCGAGTGTCGCGGCGCGGAGGGTGATCTGATTAGGTGCGACCGAAAAATTGGGAAGCACGTAAAATGAAACCTCTCGAATCACGATTGCTTGTCCTTCTTGACGAAAATGCTTGATCGCGTTATCCTCGATCACGAGGAGAAAGTATGGATACGTTAACGCTTGATCAATTTCTTGAGCAGATTACTGACGAGAATATTCATTCCGAAATTGACACCGGGCCTGCTATCGGTAAGGAAGAGTGGTATCCGATTGAATGGGATGCATTTATGACACCAGGATTACAACGGACCGGTGCGGATTAACCGGACAAAACGGACTGAATACCGCGTCCGTTCAATCCGCATCTGTCCGTTGTAATCTCCTTCGCGCGTCCGCGAGTTTATGACTTGGGACGTTTGAAGTAAAGAATCGCTTGTCCAACTATCCAACTATTGAACTATCGCACTATTGCACTCCCGCCAATATCGCGCCAAACTTTTCGACCAACTCATCCACATGCGATTTTTGAAATACGAGCGGCGGAACAAAACGTACAACTTTTTCGCGCGCTTGAATTAACAACAAACCATGCGCGTAACCGGCGGTGCGAATTTTCGCGGCTTCAATGTCGAGTTCGACGCCGACCATCAACCCGCGCCCGCGCACTTCTTTGATGTGCGGCGAATTGATTTCGCTCAAACGCTCCATCAAATAATTGCCGGTCTCGGTGACGTGCGCGAGAAAATTCGGATCGCTCACGCGATTGAACACGCTCAGCGCGACCGATGTGATCATCGGACCGCCGCCGAACGTGGTGCCGTGCTCGCCGACATGCATCGCGCTTGCGACCGCGTCGGTCATCAGCAACGCGCCAATCGGCAAGCCGCCCGCGAGCGGTTTCGCGACGGTCATCAAATCGGGCGCGACGCCGGAATGTTCGTACGCCCACAATTTGCCGGTGCGTCCCACACCGCATTGAATTTCATCGAAGATGATGAGCGCGCCGCGTTCGTTGCACAACGCGCGCAAACCGCGCAAAAATTCATCGCTCGCCGGATACACGCCGCCTTCGCCTTGCACCGGTTCGAGAATGATCGCGGCGGTTTCATCCGTGATCGCCGCGCGCACGGAATCGAGATCGTTGAAATTCGCGAACGACACGCCGGGCATTAACGGGCGAAATGGCGCTTGATATTTTTCCGAATCGGTCGCGGCGAGCGAGCCCATCGTGCGTCCGTGAAAACTGCCGCGAAACGCGACAAAATTTTTGCGTGCTGTGTCACCGCGTTCGACGTGATACTTGCGCGCGAATTTCAGCGCGGCTTCAACCACTTCGGTTCCCGTGTTGCCAAAGTACACCTTGTCCGCAAAAGATTTTTCGACCAACGCTTGCGCGAGTTTGACCTGGGATTCGGTGTAAAACAAATTTGAAGTGTGAAGCAAACCTGCCGCGCCATCCTGGATCGCTTTGACGAGTTCGGGATCGTTGTAGCCGAGCGCGTTGACCGCGATGCCTGCCGCCGTGTCAAGGTACTTTTTTCCGTCGGCGTCGTACACGTACACGCCTTCGCCGCGCGTCAACACGAACGGCGGTCGCACGTACGTGTGCGCGATGTACTGTTTTTCTGCTTGGATGATTTCTTGGGGATTCATATCTGCTCCATTTTTGTTGGAAGTTGGAGGTTGGAATGCGGATACCGCAAATCAAACTTCTAACCTCCAACTTCCAACTTCCAATCTCCAATCTCCAATTACCAATTGCTATTTACCAATTACCGTACCAGTGCCAGCGATCAATCCTTCCAGATTCGTAATCCTTGCCGCCTTCGCGCCGCCCGCGACCGCATCGAGCGCGGCGCGCACTTTCGGAATCATTCCGCCGAAAATAATTTTCGATTCGATGAGCGATTCGGCTTCGGAGGCGGTGAGCGATGGAATCACTTGATCGTTTTGAATCACGCCCGGAACATTCGTAACGAACACGACCGCGTCCGCGTTCAACGCGGCGGCAATCGCGCACGCGACCGAATCGGCGTTCACATTGTACGCGCCTTCCGCGCCAAGCGAAATCGGTGAAATCACCGGCACGATTCCGCGCGAGATAAAATCTCGCACCACGTCGCCGCGCACGTTCACCGGTTTACCGACGCGACCCAGATCGCCGGACGGGTGTTGCATTTTTTCGACGCGGATGAGCCCGCGATCAATTCCGCTCAAGCCGAGCGCGTCCGCGCCCGCGTTCAACAATGCGGTTACGATGCGCTTGTTCACGCGTCCGCTCAACACCATCTCCGCAATCGCGAGCGACGCGTCATCCGTTACGCGCAAGCCCTCGACAAAGTGCGGCGTCAAGCCGAATTTCACTTGCAAATCCGCGATCTCTTTGCCGCCGCCGTGAACAATCACCGGCGTCGCGTGCATTTGCGCGACCGCGCGCGCGAATCCGCTCAAAAAATTTGCGTCGTCAATTTCGTTGCCACCGACTTTGAGTACAAGCATTTTGTTTTCCCGGTTCCAATTTCAGATTTCAAATGTCAGATCGGCGAATCTGCAATCTGAAATTTGAAATCTGAAATCTTAAATCAGCCCCAGTGTCTCGTCGAGTCCAAACATTAGATTCATATTCTGCACCGCTTGACCGCTCGCGCCTTTGATCAGATTGTCAATGCTCGCGCAAATGATCGCTTGATTGACTTCGGGGACGTGATGAATCGAAAGCGTGCAATAGTTCGTGTAATTGCTGTGCGTGATCGTCGCGAGTTGTCCGCTCGGCAAAATTCGAACGAACGGTTCATCGTGATACGTTTCGGTGTACAAATCGCGTAGAGACTTTTCATCCCAGCCATCATTCAAGCGGACGTACATCGTCGAAAGTATGCCGCGACTGATCGGCAAAAGATGCGGCGAAAAAATCAGCGATGCTTTAGAATTGATCGCTTGCAATTCCTGTTCCATTTCCGAAAGATGCCGATGCACGCGCCCGATGTTGTACGGCGCGAGATTTTCATTCACCTCGACAAAATGCACGGTGAGCGTCGGCTTGCGCCCTGCGCCGGACACGCCCGATTTAGAGTCCACGATCACGGTGTCGTTCGTCGCGCCCGCGCGCCAAATCGGTGCGAGACCCAGGATCACACTCGTCGGATAACAGCCGGGATTCGCGACGAGTTTCGTTTGCTTGATCTGCGCGCGATGCAATTCGGGTAAACCGTACACGGCTTGCGGCAATAATTCCGGCGCGTGATGTTCGAGCCCGTAAATTTTTTTGTACGCGTCCGCATCGTGCAAACGAAAATCGGCGGAGAGATCGATCACGCGCGCGCCGGCGTCGAGCGCGCGTTTCGCAAAATCCGCGGACGCGCCGTGCGGCAATGCAAGAAACGCAACATCAATCGCGTCGAGCGGCGCGGCGTCGTGCGCGACAAGCGGAATGTCGAAA
>JACRPR010000148.1 GCA_016223105.1 Chloroflexota bacterium
GGGCGAAGCATTTTTTCACCTGAACTTTAGGCGAAAAAATGCTTCGCCCCTACAAATTGAATTCTGATAATGGCAAGTGAATTATCGAAAACAAAACTGGACACGCTTGCCGTGTCCGGTTTTGTTTGGGGGAGATAATGATGTGCGGACGATTTGTGGTTAAATCGGATTTGCAACAAATTCAACTCGCGTTCAACGTAACGCAAGTGAACACGCAAGTTCAACCGAGTTACAACATCGCGCCGACGCAACCGGTGGCAACCATCATTCAGCGCGCGCAGCAGATCGCGCTCGAGGCGATGCGCTGGGGCTTGATTCCGGCGTGGGCAAAGGATGCGAGCATCGGCGCGAAAATGATCAACGCGCGCGCCGAGACCATCGCGGAGAAACCCAGTTTCAAACGTTCGTTCAAATCGAAACGCTGTTTGATTGTCGCGGACGGTTTTTACGAATGGAAAAAAGAGGGCGCGCAAAAAATCCCAATGTTCATTCGTTTGAAATCCGACGCGCTATTCGCGTTCGCCGGGTTGTACGATGTGTGGCAAGCCGCGCCGGACAAAACAATCACCTCGTGCGCGATCATCACGACGCGACCGAATGAATTAATGCAAACGATTCACGACCGGATGCCGGTCATTCTGCCAAAATCCGCGTACGCGTCCTGGCTCGATCCGGCAAATCAAAATTTGGATGAATTGATCGCACTGCTTCAACCATATCCCGCGGACGCGATGCTGGCATACCCGGTTTCGACGCTCGTCAATTCGCCGCGCCATAATTCGCCGGAATGTATTCAGCCGATTCAATAGTGGCGCGGGCATGCTTGCCCGCCCCAATGCGGCTTGAAAAGCCGCGCCACATACTCTAACAAAATTTTCCAACTTGTGCTACAATCCTTGCGACGAGGTATGCGCTTTCTTCAGATGATTTCATCGAAGGAGGAAAAATGAAAACGTTTCGAATGATCGCGAGCGTCACGTTGTTGCTGGGCGCGGCGATCCTGGGATGGCAATTGGTCGCGGCGCAAGGTCCCGATGGAATGGATCCGTTAGCGATTCCGCACGTTGACAATTTACCGCATCCACTCGCGCCGAACGCGAGCGCGTGGTATCGTTTTGGGTACGGCAACGGCGCGGACACCGGGGATCGTCCGACCGCGACGGTGCGTTTGATCAATGGCAATCACACCGGCGTTATCTTTGAAGTGTGGCCCCCCGAAACGGTCAACAACACAAAAGAAAATAAACCGATTGGGCGCGGCACGCCGACGATCATTGATTGCGATTCCGGGTACGCGTCGAGCAGTGGACAATGTCAGACTGCTGATCTCACTTGGACGGGTGCATTTGGCGCGAGCGGAAATTATTTTGTGCGCGTGATCAACACGAACAATGATCAAGTAACTTTTTGGTTGACCGTGCAAGGTCTAACTGTGAGTCAGCCAACGCCGACGCGCGTGCCAACGAGTACCGCCACGCGGACGGCACTGCCCAAGCCAACGGTGGCGGCTAGTCCAATCGGCACGATCATTCCGCCGACGATCGTTACACAAACGGTTGTGGTTACTGAGACCGTTTACGTTACGCGGACGATTATTCTTCCGCCACTCGGTCCCGTAACTCCAACTATCGAAACCGTCGCCGCGCCACCGGTAATCGTTCCCCCACCGGTCATCGTTCCGCCATCGAACGAACCGCCGGTTGTTTCGAACGCGGACGATCCGAATCGCGCGTTGTATATGGACAATCAACAACATCGGCTCGCCGCGAATTCCGCGATGTGGTTTCGCTTTGATTACAGCGCGGACGACGCGAGCAATCGGCTCACCGCGCTCGTGCGCTTGGTGAACGGCAATAACAGCGGCGTGCGTTTTGAAGTGTGGACGCCGGATTTATTGTTCGAGTGGTGGAAGAAATCGCCGGTCGGACGCGGGACAACATCTTCCTCGAACGATGCCGACCTGGTTTGGCGCGGTGGCTTGACCGGCGGCGGCACGTACTATGTGCGCGTCATCAACGACAACAATCTCACGACGACATTTTTGCTCGTGGTTGAATAGAGATTGCCGAAAAAAAACAACCACCGATTTCACCGGTTTCACAGAAAAAACGTAACTGCTCAGGTGTCATTGCGAGGAGGCGGTTTTTGCCGACGAAGCAATCCCCGCGTTGCAAATCCGGATCGACCAGGTCGGGGATTGCTTCGCAAAAAATTTTCGGGGCGCGTGTTCAACTGCCGATATATTTTGCATAGATGCCGCGCGCGATGGTCGCGTCGTCCGTGCCGTTGATGATCGCGCGCGCATCCGGGAAGATCGTCAATTCGTAATTCGTAATTCGTAATTTGAGCAGATACTCGTTCAGCGAAATTTCGCCGACGCCGCGCAATTGTTCCGCGAGTCGCGTTAGATCGAGATTATGCCCGCGCCCCGGATTCACCTGCACCGCGTTGCGTCCGCACAGCGACGCGATCATCGCGCCGCCGCGTTCGCCGGCGAGGTACTCGAATTTATTTTGCGCGCAACAGATGCAATTCGGATTGCGCGCAATCGCGAACGCATCGAACGAATTTTCCCACAGATCAATGTTGATCAATCCCGCGTTCCGTTTGCCCGCGCCCGCGATCAACTTGATCGCCTCCGCGCTCGCGATGGACGCCATCACGTTGACGATGGGCGCGATCACGCCGGCGGTATCGCACGTTGGCAATGTGCCGGGCGCGGGTTCGCGATTGAACACACAGCGCAAGCACGCGGTTTCGCGCGGGATAATCGTCAGCGTCATTCCGTAGCTCGCGACCGCGCCCGCGTAAATCCACGCGATATTTTGTTTAATGCACGCGTCGTTGATCAGAAAGCGCGTTGCGAAATTGTCCGTACCAGCCATCACGAGTGTCGCGCCCGCGATCAAATCCTCGATATTTTCCGCGTTCACATCCGCGACGATTCCTTCAATCGCGATGTCGGAATTGACGCGGCGCAATTTTTCCGCGGCGGCAATCGCTTTTGGCATCCCGCGCGCGACATCGTCTTCGTCGAACAAAACTTGTCTCTGCAAATTGTTCAACTCGACAAAATCGCGATCCACGATCACGAGCGAACCGACGCCGGCGCGTGCGAGCGTGTTCGCCATCACCGTGCCGTTCGCGCCGCAACCGATGATCGCGACGCGCGCCGTGAATAATTTTTCTTGCCCGGCTTTGCCGAGCGGCGCAAAAATCGTTTGGCGAATGTAGCGTTCGTAATTCATCGCGAATGATTATAGCGCGAATCAGCGAAACCGTAAACCTTTGCTTGGCATTTCGGAGTGTGCTATAATGTTTGCGGAAGCGAAGCAAAAGAGGTGAACAATGGCTCGAACAACTGCCGCTGAAATGATTGTGATCAAGAAACGCGAACTGAAAGCGATGATCCGCGAGATTCTTCGCGAGGACGTACGTAAGATCGTTCACGATGAATTATCCAAGTTGGTCATTCAAGCCGAAGACTGGCAAATGGATCCCGAATCTCCACTCTACCAAGCAATGGTCGAGATACGTCAAGACATCAAAGCCGGGGGTGTTCGATTACTCAGCCACAAAGAGGTCTGGGGCGAATGAGTTATCAACAACACTACATGCCGCGTTTTGAAAAAGATATTAAACGATACGCGAATTTGCGCGATCGCATTTACAAACAGGTCAAACGAATTTACGACGCTCCTTACTTCAACACCGAGTATTTGGGGCATCCGCCGGGAGCACTCAATCTCAAAGGCTGTCGGAGCGCGCACGTTGGAATGAATTTTCGAATCCTCTTTGTGATTTGCGAAGAATGTCGAAACGAACCGGAATGTGAATACTGTTTTTGCGAAGGATTGGCTGATCAAACTGTTGTGTTTCTAACCGTTGGTCCTCACGATAAAGCGTACTCAATGCAGTAAAGCGTACCCCATTTTTTTTGCGACAAGGACAAGTCAATGCCGACCCTGCTCCTCAAAAATGCCGATGTGCTTTTCACGCTCGATCACGCGCGCCGCGAAATTCGCGATGGTGCGTTGTTTGTGCGCGATAATGTGATTGACCAGGTCGGCGCGACGAGCGAGTTACCCAAGACCGCCGACCGCGTGATTGACGCGCGTGGAATGGTCGTCCTCCCCGGTCTCGTCAACACGCATCACCACCTCTACCAAACGCTCACGCGCGCCATCCCCGCCGCGCAAGACGCGGATCTGTTTCACTGGCTCAAAACACTTTATCCGATTTGGGCGGAACTCACCCCCGACGCGGTGTACACTAGCGCGCTCATTGGTCTCGCGGAACTTGTGTTGAGCGGATGCACGACTGCCGCGGATCACCTCTATCTTTTTCCGAATGGCTCGGCACTCGACGACGAAATTCGCGCCGCGCGCGAAATCGGAATTCGATTTCATCCGACGCGCGGCTCGATGTCGCTCGGCGAATCGCAAGGCGGCTTGCCGCCCGATCGCGTGTGCGATTCGGAAGACGCGATTTTGCGCGATTCGCGCCGCGTGATCGAAGAATTTCACGACGCGCAACCGTACTCGATGTGTCGCGTCGCGCTCGCGCCTTGCTCACCCTTTTCCGTTACGCCCGATTTGATGCGCGAGTCGGCGCGACTCGCGCGCGCGTACAACGTTCACTTGCACACGCATCTCGCGGAAACGCGCGATGAAGAAGATTTTTGTTTGCAAAAATTCGGCAAGCGCCCGGTGGATTACGCCGAGCATCTCGAATGGATGGGCAAGGATGTGTGGTTCGCGCACAGCGTTTGGGTGAACGACGCGGAAATCGAACGGTACGCGCGCGATGGTGTTGGCATCGCGCACTGTCCAACTTCAAATATGCGGCTCGCGTCCGGCATCGCGCCGATTGTGAAAATGTTGAACGCGGGCGTCAAGGTTGGGCTTGGCGTAGACGGTTCCGCGTCGAACGATTCGTCGCACATGCTCGCCGAAGCGCGGCAAGCGATGTTGTTGCAACGCGTTGGCGGCAATCCGAAAGCGTTGACCGCGCGGCAAGCGTTGGAACTCGGCACACTTGGCGGCGCGCGCGTCCTGGGTCGCGATGACATCGGCGCGCTCGAACCAGGTCTTGCCGCGGATTTCATCGCGATCAATTTGAATCGGCTCGACTTCGCCGGCGCATTGCACGACCCGGTTTCCGCGATTGTTTTCTGCACACCGCCGCGCGTCGATCTGTCGATCATCAATGGAAAAATCGTCGTCGAAGACGGCGAACTGAAAACGCTCGATGTGATGCCAGTGATCGCGCGGCATAATCGGATCGCGCACGAGATGGTGGAACGCGCGGGGGCGCGATAGAGAGGAATAAAATGGAGACAGTTCATGTTTCGATAGACCTCCCCAGAGGAGTTCTGTCCGCGTTACGTCAGGACCCGGATAATTTCGTGCGCGAGATGCGGCTTGCGGCGGCGGTCAAGTGGTATGAAATGCGAATGGTCGCGCAAACCAAAGCCGCTGAGATCGCCGGTGTTTCGCGGGGCGAGTTCTTGACCGCGTTACAACGTTTTGGCGTCTCGCCATTCCAATACGATGCGGATGAAATTGTCGAGGAAGTCGAGCATGGGTGAAAGCAAAAGGTCTCGTCCTGGGATGGAAAAATCTGTTTCCAAAATTTCCATCAAAAATCAACCGGGTGATTTCGCGTACTGGCAAACATGCTCATACCAGGAACGCCTCGACGCGTTAGAACAAATTCGCCAAAAGTATCATCGGTGAAAGTACAGTGAGCAACCCAGAATCTAAAGGATTTGTCGAATCGTCAAACTCATAAAAAGGTGACATTGAGCATGGTAACAATTACCGAAGCTAAAGCGCGACTTGACCTGATTATTGCAAAAGGTCGCGTCGATCTTTACAAACCAATTCAAATTGCAGAGGTATTACACTATTCGCGTATTGAAGGTGGTATTGATATTCGCGATGTGGAGACGTACCGAAACCCGTCCCTTCACTGGCGGAATAAAGTTACACAACGATTCATGGGCAAAGGATCTACATCCTCCGCGCAGTATCAGCATAATGTTTGGCATGAAAATGCAATGCCTCCCAACATCCTCGCCGTTCTTGACAAAGAAAACAAAAAGACGCAAGGTGCAATTGAGCGATACATATACTTGCGGTACGCCGAGCGTCAGGAAACCGTCGCGAACATTCTCGCGTTGATTCAAGCGGCAACGCCAGAAAATTTCCGGTTGGAATCCCTCTTGAATTTGTTCGTTACGCAAAAAGGCATTCGCCGTAGTATTGATAAAGCATACGAAATCGTCGCACACAGTTTGTTTGAAACGATTGTGGTCGCGTTGAAAGCAACGGTTAAAGTCAGCGTGCCAGAGACAAGCAAAGTGTTGTTGAAGGAGTTTGCGGATTTGGCGCGCGTTCTGCTCGGACTCGAAGAAGACAAACTGGGTTGGGAACAGCCCGCTCACATTTATCGTGTTGGTGTGACCAACGCGGCGGATCGCGGGTTGGATATGTGGGCGAATTTTGGGCCCGCGATCCAGGTCAAACATCTCACGCTAAATGAAAAACGCGCAAACGCGATTGTAGATCAAATCGAAAGCGACCACGTTGTAATTGTGTGTCGGAATGCGGATGCTAACGCGATTCGCGCAATTACCAAACAGATCGGTTGGGGGCGGCGCGTGCGCGGAATTGTCCGCGAATCCGATTTGATCGAATGGTACGAGCGCTGTCTGCGCGGAAAATTTGCGGATCGTTTAGCCAAGCCATTGTTGCGTGAACTCTTGCGCGAATTTGAAATGGAATTTCCACAAGCCAAAGCAATTGGCGGATTTTTGGTTGAACGCGGCTATGCTGATGCCACGCCGCACAAACTGTGGCAGACCAAATCCGATGCAATTGTCTCAACCGGTAAAAAGTGAAAGACGAATGTCCAATAGATTTGTAGATTCAGCTACCGAAGACATCATCAGCCAACTCGCCCAAGATGAAACCGGCAAGCGCCAATACTATCGTCCGATTTATTCATTGCACAAATGGTGGGCGCGTCGCCCGGGCGCGCTGTTTCGTTCAATTATTTTGCGCGCAACTCGTCCAGACGCCGAGTTGTTTGCATCGAAGACGAACGGTTCATTCTTCCAAAAGAGCGATTATTTTGTGGATCACAATTTGGACGACATTACGATTCTTGATCCGTTTATGGGCGGCGGAACAACTTTGGTCGAGGCAAGTCGGCTAGGCGCACGCGTAATCGGGTGCGATCTCAATCCGGTCGCGTGGTGGGTCGTGCGCGAGACACTCAAGCCGATTGACTTGAAGCAACTAGATTTTTATTTCCATCAACTTGAGCAAACGGCGGGTGAAAAAATCAAGTCGCTGTACAAAACCGATTGCGCGAATTGCCACGCGCCTGCGAATGGACTGTACGCGTTTTGGATTCGGTGCGTGAACTGTCCGCATTGCCGTGCCGAAACCTATTTATTCAAACGCACTTTGTTGAACGAAGGGTTGAGCCGCAACAAACCGCCCTCGCGCACGAATCCCGCAATTGCTTTTTGCCCGCAATGCTTCGCGCTCAACGAATGGCACGGCAAGGGACCGTGTGTGTGTCAAACGTGCGCGCACAAATTCGATCCATTGTCCGAAACGTTTGACGAAGGCAACTACACCTGCCAACATTGCAAGCGCGACAACGCGCTCATCGAAACGATGCGCGCCGGACAAACGATGTGCGAGCGACTTGTGGCAATCGAGTACTGGTGCGATTGTCGCCAAGCGCGACTTTACAAATCGCCGGACGCGAACGATTTTGCAAATCTCGCGCAGATTCAGGAAACCTGGGACGCGTTGGGTACGCGCGCTGTTTTTCCAAAACAAAACATTCTTGAAGGCGCGTCGTCGGTTCGCTGGCGCGCGCACAATTACGAACAGTATCACCAGGTTTTTAACACGCGCCAATTGCTTGCATTCAATTATCTAATCGAAGGTATTCGCGTGATTCCCGATGAAGAATATCGCCACGCGTTCTTCACCGTGTTCTCCAATTCGCTCGAATACAACAATATGATGACGCCCTACAATTATCCGCATCGCAAATTGCATCACTTGTTCAATTATCATGCAATGCCCTTGACGACGACGCCGGTTGAGAACGCGGTGTGGGGCGCGGGCAAGGAAGGCGCGGGGACATTTGCCAATTGTTATCAGCGTTATCGCAAGGCAAAAGAGTACAGCAATCAGCCGTTCGATAAATTCAAAAATGCCGATGGAGCAATTCAAACGATTTACGCCCAACAAGAAAAAATCGCGCCTGTCCTTGTTTCGTCCTTCGCTGAATTGAAACAAACGCCGCGCGGTGCATTGTTGTTATGCGGTGATTCGGCGCATTTGCCGGCGATTCCGAACGAGACAATAGATTTTGTTATCACCGATCCGCCGTACTTTGACAGTATTCACTATTCCGAACTGTCGAATTTTTTCTACGTGTGGTTGCGGGAATTTGTTCAGCATCCATACTTTAGCGCCGAAAATGTTCCGACGAAGCAAGAAGCGATTGTCAACGCCGTGATGGCAAAGGGTGAGCAAGAATATCAAGATTTGCTTGCCGCGGTGTTCAAAGAATGTGCGCGCGTTCTGAAACCGAACGGAAAACTGATTTTCACATTTCACCACACCAAGTGGCGCGCGTGGTGGACAGCACTAATGGCACTTGCAGTTAGCGGCTTTCAAGCCGTGGATTCGTTTCCGGTGATGAGCGAATACAAAGTCAATCCGCACATTCGCAACAAGCAAACCCTGGATATGGATTTGATTTTGGTTTGCCAAAAGAAAGCAAGCGCAGCTGTTGCGCGTCCGTTAGCATCAACCGAAATTTTGCGTCGCGCAATGCAGGAACTCGATGTGCCAGCGGATCACAGCGACAACAAATTGTTCTTGCACTTTATGGGTGAATTATTGCAAACCGCGAGCGCATCGCAAAATGGCAACAGCGTCAATTACGATTGGTTTGCCGATGCGCTCACACATTTTGACGATTTTCTGAAAACGACTCAGCAAAATCGCAAACCGGTTGAATATGCATCAAAGCAACCGCGTCAATTGCGCTTGTTGGAAGACAAAGCAGTCGGGCGCGCGGAGAAACGTAGACAAAAACGGTTGAAAGGATAACCCCATATGGAAATCGGCAATCTCATCAAAGTGGCGCGCGGCGAAGAGCCGGCGGAACTATTGTTGAAAAACGCGCGCGTCGTCAATGTGTTTTCCGGCGAAGTCGAAGAGACCGGCGTCGCGATCACCCACTCGCGCGTCGTCGGACTCGGCAACGATTACCCGGCGTTACGCACGCTCGATATGAACGGGCATTACATCGCGCCGGGTTTCATCGACGCGCACGTTCACATCGAAAGCGCGATGGTGCCGCCATTCGAATTCGCGCGCGCGGTCGTCCCGCATGGAACCACATCGGTTATCATTGACCCGCACGAAATCGCGAACGTGCTCGGCATCGAAGGCATCCGCTACATGCTCGAAGCGAGCAAGTACACGCCGTTTAGCGTCTACGTGATGGTGCCTTCGTGCGTCCCCGCGACGAATCTCGAAACGAACGGCGGCATTTTACGCTGGTCTGATCTCATCCAGTTCAAGAGCGATCCCTGGGTTGTCGGCTTGGGCGAGATGATGAATTATCCCGGCGTGTTGCACCGCGACGAGAACGTGCTCGACAAACTGCGCGCCTTCTCCGATAAACGCATTGACGGACACGCGCCCGGCGTGACCGGTCGCGATCTCGAAGGATACGTCGCCGCCGGCATCGCCAGCGATCACGAATGTACAAACGTCGAAGAGGCGCGCGAAAAGATTCGACTCGGCATGCGCGTGATGATTCGCGAAGCGTCGAACGCGCAGAATCTCAAAGCCCTGTTGCCGGTCATCACGCCGAAAAACGCGCGGCGCATTCTCTTCGTCACCGACGACCGCTTCCCGGCGGACCTAATTGACCAGGGACACATTGATTACATCGTCCGCACCGCGATCCGCGAAGGACTCGACCCGGTGACCGCGATTCAAATTGCGACGCTGAATGCCGCCGAGTACTTTAACCTGCACGACCGGGGCGCGATCTCGCCGGGTCGCCGCGCGGACTTGATCGTCTTCGACAACTTTGAGAATCTCAACATCGAGCAAGTCTATCGCGGCGGCGCGTTGGTCGCGCGCAATGGGCGCGTCTTGCCGCAGGAAATGCCGCCGCGTCATCCCGCCATCCGCAACACGATGAACGTCAATTGGTCCAAGGTGGATCTGCGTTTGTATGCGAACGGGCACACGCGCGTACGCGTGATGGGCATGATTCCGGATCAAATCACGACGACACAAATCGTCGAGGACGCGCGCATCGAAAATGGATTCGTGGTCTCTGATCCATCGCGCGATTTGCTCAAGATCGCCGTGATCGAACGGCATCAAGCGACCGGCAACGTCGGCTTGGG
>JACRPR010000072.1:0-7622 GCA_016223105.1 Chloroflexota bacterium
CGACGCCGCAAATTTTTCAATCGGGCGCGACGATTTGCCGCACCCGCGTTGATCGTAATAGTGAAATTTGTACTGCGCGTTCAGCAGTGCGAGACCGGGCAGAGGTTTCGCAATCGGCGCGCCGGGTCCGCCGTGAACGACGATCACATTTGCGCCCGCGCCATCGGCAAAGTGGTACAGTTTGATGTCGCTCTCGATATTCCAAAAATTCGCATCGCCCGATTGCGCGGGCGCATTCAGATTTTTGAGCGCGCGCGCCATTCCGGGTTCGTACAGCGGTTGTTGCATCGCGTACCAAAACCACGCGCCGCCCGCGCCGATCACGATCAGCAAAACCAGGATTGCGCCTAAGATAATTTTTCTCATTTTACTTGCCTCTGGGAATTTTCCACTGACGGAAAGGAACACGGAATTTTTTAATTTTTTCCCAATCGTCCGTGTTCCCTTACGTCAGTGGGAAAGGTGATCGGATTTTGTATCCGCGTTCATCCGCGCTCGTCCGCGTCCAATTATTTTTCCGCCGCGTACTTGAGCGCGATCGCGCTTGCCCACTCGCGCACGATGCGCTTTAATTCGTCCGGCGCAAGCACGGTCACGATCGGTCCGTAGCCCAACGTCATCGCCGCCGCCCAGATCAGATCGGGCATTGACGCGGTGATGATCACCGAACCATCACGTTGTTCCTCGAGCGAATCCCAATACGCGCGATTGTCGCGCGCAAGTTGCGCGGCGTTCGGCGCGAAACGCAAACGCATTTCGATTTTGGTTTCCGCTTCCATCGCGCGCGCGAGAAATTCCTGTGCGTTGAAATTTTCCGGCGCGCGAAAAGTTTTGTCGAGCAAGGTCAGTTCGCCGATGCGATCCAAACGAAACGAGCGTCCCGCGTTTCGCAAGTGGCAATGCCCAATCACGTACCACCAGCCCGCGCGATTCACCAGCGCGTACGGATCGAGCTCGCGTTTTTCCGCGCGCGTTTGATTTTGTTTGCGATACGTCATCGCGACGCGGCGTTGTTCGCGAATCGCGCGGCGCAGTTTTTCCAAAATCGGCGTGAGCGCATCAAGTTGCGCGCGATGCATCCCGGCGGTAACGAGCGTTCGTCGCGCCCACGCGATTTCATTGCGCTGTTCCTCTGGCAAAACGTTGTCGAGTTTCGCGAGCGCGCCTTGCGCCGCGTCCTGGTAGAGTTTGCCCCACACCTCGCGCACGACGCTCGCGCCGAGATAGATCGCGACCGCTTCTTCCGGCGTGAAAACGAGCGGCGGCATTTTGTACCCGCGCACGAGCGAGAATCCGCCATACGGTCCGCGCTCGGAATAAATCGGAATCCCCATCTCGTCGAGCATCGCGATATAGCGATGCAGTGATCGAATCGAGACGCCGAGCGTTTGCGCGAGATCGTTGGCTTTCTGATTCGGCTGGCGTTGGAGCAACATCAACAAGGTGATCAGCCGCGTCGCGGTGTTGGACATTCACATTCCTTTTTCTGACAACAATCTACAGCCGGTTTATGACAGTTCACGGCATAATTGTCGCGCTGATTGAAAGAAATGACAACAGTAAGGGCGAAGCATTTTTCGACGGTAGTTCCGTCGAAAAATGCTTCGCCCTTACTTTTATCTTGACACCTCCGATTGTGTGTGATACGATCAAAACACAAAAATCGTGAGAGTCAACCGATGCCACATCCATTTTTTGAATTTGAGTGGAACGCCGCGCAAGTCGCTACGAATTGAATCGTATGAAGAAACAGGAATTTTCTAAAATCAACCCCAATGCGCCATATATTCCCGGCTTGGATGACTATGAGCTCCCGGCTGAGATCAAATTAGATCCGCGCAAGATGAAACGCAATCCGTACGCGGGACGCGTCAAGTTCGCGCATGGCGGCGTGCGGCGTGGCGCGGGGCGCAAACGTTTGGCGGAACCGCTGGAGCGGCACACGATCACGCTGTACAAATCGCAAACCAAATTTTTGCGCGGGCTGGATCGAAACCTGTCGGCGGCGATTCGCAAGTTGATCGCCCAGGCGGAGTGATCAATTGCATTAGAAAAAACGCGTTTGCCATTCAAATGGCAAACGCGTTTTTTATTCGTGCCTTTCCAAATTCGTTGTTGTCACCGCCCCAAAACTTTTTTCAATTCGTCCGGGTTGTTCGTTGTAATTCCGTCCACGCCCCAATCGGCGAGACGTTTCATTTCGCCGGCGGTGTTCACCGTCCACGTTCCAATTTTCAAGCCGCGCGCGTGCACGGCGCGCACGAGCGCCTCGGTCACCGTCGTGGAGGTCGGCAAGAAAAAATCCGCGCCAGTCGTCTCGATAATTTCGGAAACGATTTGTTCCGGCGACGCCAACATGCGCGCGCCGAACCATTGCGCGTTCACAATCGCGCCGGTCTTGAGGCGCGGATCAATCGCTTTGATCTCTTTCAGCGTCGGAAAATCGAACGAGATGATGATCACGTCGTTCGTCATCCCGCGCGCGTTCACCAGGTCAATCACCTTTTTCTCGATCCCCAGATAGCGCGCGCCGCGCGCGTCCACTTTAATTTCGATCTGAATCCCGGCTCTGGCTTTGGTCAGATCAAGCACTTGGGCAAGCGTTGGAATTTCTTGTTGCGTTACACCGCCTTTCGCGTTCTTCGCCGCCGCGTTTAGTTTTTTCAACTCCGCGAGCGTGAGATCGCTAATCAGTCCGGATCCATTCGTCGTCGTCGCGACATTCGGATCGTGCATCACGATCAATTCGCCGTCCTTGCTCAAATGCACATCGCACTCGACTTGATCCACGCCGAGTTGGAGCGCGTTCTCGAACGCGGCAAGCGTATTCTCCGGCATCAACGCCGCGCCGCCGCGATGCGCGACAACGAGCGGGGTTTTCATCGTGCTGATCGTTGGCGCAAGTGTGGTTGGCGCGAGCATCGGCGTTGACGTTGGCGCGACCGGCGCACTGCAGGCGACGAGAAAAATCACGATCATCCAGAGTAGATTTTTCATTTCAGATTCCTTTCGTCTAATCTCCCACTGACAGAAAAGAACACGGACACAAAAAATGTCCGTGTTCCTTTCCGTCAGTGGGAAATCAACTTTACTTTTCGGTTTGCACCAAGCCCTTGACGAACCACTGTTGCATCAAAATCACAATCGCGACCGGCGGAATCAACGCCAACATCGTGCCGGACATGATCAAGTTCCAATCGGTATTTGCATCGCCCGTGCTGAGCATCTTGACGATGCCGATCACAATCGTTTCCATTTCGCGCCCGGTCGTAACGAGCAGGGGCCACAAGTATTGATTCCACCCGTAAATGAACAAGATGACGAACAGCGCGGCGATGTTCGTGCGCGAGAGCGGCAAGGCAATGCTCCAGAAAAAGCGTAGAGGTCCCGCGCCGTCAATTTTCGCGGCTTCGACAAATTCATCCGGGATCGTCAAAAAGAATTGGCGAAACAACAACGTGCCGGTCGCGGACGCCATCAACGGAATCGTCAAGCCGGCGAAGGTGTTGATCAAATTGAGATCGCTCATCACTTTGTACGTCGGCGCGATGCGAACCTCGATCGGCAACATCAGGGTCACGAAAATCAGCACGAAGAAAAACATGCGGAACGGAAATTTGAAAAAGGCAATCGCGTATGCCGACAAAATCGAAATGACGATTTTGCCAATCGCGATCGCGAGCGCCATTTGCAAACTGTTCCACAGCAAGGGCAAAACCGCGATGCCTTTGGTGCGAACGCCTTGCGCGCTCGTCAAGATGTTGGTGTAATTCTCGACGAAATCCGGTCCGGGCGTGAGCGGCATGTCGCCGCGGCTAATCGTGCCGGCATCCCAGGTCGAGCCGATGAACGCGAGGTACACCGGAAACGCGAACACGATCACGGCGGCGATCAAAACGAGATGCACCGGCAAATTGCGTGTGTATTTGGCGATCATGTGTAATGCACCTTGCCTTCCACATATTTGAACTGGACCCAAATGATGATGCTCACAATAATCATCAGGATCACCGATTGCGCGGCGGACAGTCCCAGGTTTAAATTGACATAGCCATCAATGTACGCCTTGTACATCAACGTTGTCGTCGAACGCCCGGGTCCGCCGCGCGTGAGCGCGTGAATCACGCCGAACGTATCGAAAAATGAAAACACCAGGTTGATCGTCAACAGATAAAACGTCGTCGGTGAAATCAACGGAAAGAGAATCGAACGAAATAATTTCCAGGGACTTGCGCCGTCAATTTGCGCGGCTTCGACGACCGCGACCGGCACAGACTGCAGTCCCGCGAGAAAGAACAAAAAATTGTGCGCGATTTGTTTCCACGACGACGCGACGACAATCAGAATAAACGCTTCGATGCCGTTCAAGTGATAATCCCATTCAATGCCGGCGGTGTTGAGCGCCTTGCCGACGATACCAATCGAAGGATGAAAAATGAATAGCCACATCACGGCGGCGACGGCGGGCGCGAGCGCGTAGGGCCACAACAAAAGTGTTTTGTACGTTTGCGCGCCGCGAATTTGCCGGTCCGCCAATACCGCGAACAATAACGCGATGACCATCACAAACACGGTCACGGCAATCGAAAACGTAAACGTAACCTGGATGGCTTCGATGTACAGCGGGTCGCTGAGAATCGTTTGAAAATTATCGAACCACACAAAGGTCGTCCGCAAACCAAACGGGTCTTGGCGCAGAACGGATTGATAAATCGCTTGCCCCGCGGGCCAAAAGAAAAAGATCAGCGTGATCGCGATTTGCGGCGCGAGCAAAAAGTACGGCAGAATGCGATTGTTGAAAATGACGCGTCGTTCCATCGGACTCCTTGGGATGTCATTGCGAGGAGCCGCAAAGCGGCGACGAAGCAATCCCCGCGTGCCAAGTTGGGGATTGCTTCGCTCCGCTCACAATGACACGACCTCGAACTATTTGTACAACTTTTCAAACGCGCGCAACAGTTCGTTGCCACGTTTCACCGCGTTGTCGAGCGCTTGCTTGGCGGTCTGTTGACCCTGGAATGCCTTTTCCATTTCTTCGTAGATGATGATGCGGATGGCAGGCATATCGCCCAGGCGCAAGCCCATCGAGTTTTCGGTCGGCTCGGTGCGCGTCAATTGCATGTACGGAATGTCCGCGCCGGGATTCTTGTCGTAGAAACCGGACGCTTTGGTGTTATCAAACCCGCCTAACGAGATCGGCACATAGCCAGTGCTTTGATGCCACTTGGCGTCCACGTTGGGTTGGCTGATGTACTTGAAGAACTCAGCGACGGCTTTGTATTCGTCCGCGGTGCGCCCGGGCGAATTCATCACCCACAAGCTCGCGCCGCCGATGATCGAATTTTTCGGCGCGGTAGGCACATCGTCATAGTACGGCAACATGCCCACGCCCCAAGCGAATTTCGCATTGAGCGTCACGTTCGCGCGGAAACCGGACGAGGTGTGCATGATCGCACATTCGGCGGAAGTGAACAACGGTTCGGGCGCGGAATCGCGACCGCCGTACTTGAACGTGCCTTCCTTCTGCATATCCACCAACAGTTGCATGTGGCGAACGTGCAGGTCGCTGTTGAATTTCAATTCCGCGTCCATCCCCAGCATACCATTCGCTTTCGTCGCGAGCGGCACGTTGTGGATCGCGCTGAAATTCTCGAACTGCGCCCAGGTCAGCCACGCAGTGCTGAACGCGCAGGTGGACGATTTGGTGTCCATGATTTGCTTCGCCATCGTCCGCAGTTCCGTCCAGGTTTTGGGCGGTTTTTCCGGATCCAGTCCGGCTTTTTTGAACACGTCTTTGTTGTAGTACATGATCGTGGTCGAACTGTTCAGCGGCATCGAGATCATGTTGCCGCCTTCACTGTAATAACCACGCACGGCGGGGATGTACGTCTTGGGATCAATCGTCACGCCGGTCTCTTGTGCGAGTTGATACACCGGTTTGATCGCGCCCTTTGCCGCCATCATCGTCGCGGTGCCGACCTCAAACATCTGCACGATGTTCGGGGCTTTGCCGGCGCGAAACGCCGCAATCGCCGCGTTCATCGTATCGGGGTACGAACCTTTGTAAATCGCATCCACGTAATACTTGGTTTGCGAATTGTTGAAATCCATCACCGTTGCTTCGAGAATGTCGCCCAACGGTTTGCCCAAGCCGTGCCAAAATTCAACCGTCACGCGACCTGGGGGTGGCGTCGGTCGCGGCGCGGTTGTCGCGGTGGGTGCCGGGGGTTTCGTTGCCGCCGCGGTCGTCGCGGTGGGTGCCGCGGGTTTCGTCGCTTCCGGTGGCTTGGTCGCCGCAGGCGCGGTGGTTGGTTGCGCGACCGGCGCTTTGGTCGGTTCAACAACCGGCGCTTTGGTCGGCGGCGCAGACGTTGGCGCGGCAGTCGGCGCGGCGCACGCGACCAACGCGAACACGGCGATCAATGTGAGAACTAACAACGCACGTTTCATTTTTTCTTCTCCTCCGAATTAGTTGGTTAGTTGGATCGTTGAATCGTTGAATAGTGGAGTTGCATCACCTCCTTGTGAATTGATTGTAGTGTAGGGGCGAAGCATTTTTTCGACGGTAGTTCCGTCGAAAAAATGCTTCGCCCTTTATGGAATCAACAACAACTTGCCGATCACCGCGCGGCTTT
This sequence comes from Chloroflexota bacterium, assembly GCA_016223105.1. Classification (GTDB taxonomy): domain Bacteria; phylum Chloroflexota; class Anaerolineae; order UBA4142; family UBA4142; genus JACRPR01. Next base: position 6,636 of record JACRPR010000072.1, read on the forward strand.
CCAACAAGCGACGCGCGTCCGCGACCTGGTCGAGCGGAAATGTTTTTTCGATCCGTACGCGCAGTTTGCCGTCGAGCATCCACGCGAAGAGATCATTCGCGCGCGCGAGCAATTCATCGCGCGTTGCGGTGTACGGCGCGAGCGAAGGGCGCGTGAGAAAGAGCGATCCTTTCGCGTTGAGGATTTGCGGATCGAACGGCGGCACCGCGCCGCTCGCCTGTCCGTACAACACCATCATCCCGCGCGGTTTCAAACAGTTTAAACTTTTTTCGAACGTCGTCTTGCCGACCGAATCGTACACCACATCCAACTTTTGATTGTTGGTGAGTCGCATCACTTCGGCTTCAAAATCGGCTTGCGTGTAAATGATCACATCGTCCGCGCCGGCGTCGCGCGCGACCTGGGCTTTGGCTTGCGTCGAAACGGTCGCGATGACGCGCGCGCCGCACAATTTCGCGATTTGCGTGAGGAGCAAGCCGACGCCGCCCGCCGCCGCGTGCACGAGCGCGCCGTCACCAGGTTTGAGCGCGAATGTGCTGTGCGCGAGATAGTGCGCGGTGAGACCTTGAATAAAAACCGCGGCGGCTTGTTGCGCGGTGATGTCATTCGGAATTTTTACCGCGCGCATCGCGGGGATAATCGCGTACTCGGCATACGCGCCCAGCACCGAGCCGTACACCACGCGATCACCGATTTGCAGATCGGCGACGTGCGCGCCGAGCGCGTCAACAACGCCAGCGGCTTCTTGCCCCAGGGTGAAGGGAAGCGGGGGTTTGTATTGTCCCGAACGTTGATATGTGTCAATGTAGTTGATGCCAGCGGCATCGATCTTGACGCGCACTTCGCCCTGACCTGGTTCGGACAAAGCCAGGTCTTGCAATTGCAGTGCGTCGAATCCGCCGTACTGACTGATGCGAATGGCTTTCATTGTTCACCTACGCTGGGGACGAATCAAATCAAAGAAGCGGGGATGGATCATAGACTCGT
>JACRPR010000072.1:7627-73053 GCA_016223105.1 Chloroflexota bacterium
GAGTAATGCCATACAATCGTCGTGAGGTTGAGCTGTGGAAACAAACCGCGCGAAACCGCGCAAACGTTTGCAAAAATAGTCTAGTCCACTTTGGCGAATTTGTCAACCGCAGAAATTGATTCGCGCTGGCATCAAGAGTTTTGCCAACTCTGGCGCTGTTGGATTTGCAAAAGGACAAAGACGCGCGCGCAATTGTGCTATGCTCAACGCGCCGACGCTAAAGTCATCGGCGCAATTGGATGGCTCGCGCCGGGCAAGCGAAATTTTTCTTGCGCGCGCGCGCCGATTTTTTCTCCAGGCATGCAACGTCTCTACCGCTCCATTTTTTGCGTTCCGCGTAATCAATTTGTGCTAGTCCTCATTCAAACGCGCGACAAGGAAATCCTTGTCACGTTTTTTATTCAGGAATTATTCAGGCGCGCGCCAAATGCAGTGAGACATTTGTCATACAGGATTGAACACATCTCGGAGATAATCGCTTGTAAGGGCGAAGCATTTTTTCGCTCTGCGCGCGGAGCGAAAAAATGCTTCGCCCTTACAAATACCCTCGCCAAAATCTTCCCACGGATTCAAGGGAACACGGATGCTGAATAAAGTCTATGAAAATATCCGTGTTCTTTTGCATCTGTGGGAAAAAATTCATCCGCTCGAAGATTGGCGAAGGTATTGCCTTACGTGAATGTTATGAAAAAAAATTTTTCCGAACCGCGCACACCGCCGCCCGAAATTCCGGCGGATGAAAATAATTCAGATGAACCACTCGAAATTATTTTTGCAGAAGAACTTTCACACGATTCCGCGGAGCAAGATACTGTGACGAAGCAGACATCATCCGTGCCGAGTGCGGACTCCGCGCCCCAAGGAGGTGACCATCCCACACAGTAACTCGGCAATTGCGTATTCAAAAAAATTTCCATTTGATCACTCTGGAGGCAGAAATGAAACAGTTAGCGATCGCGGTGCTTGCGCTCGCGACAATCCTGATGGTGGCATGCGGTGGTCAAGGCGCGGCGACGCCAGCCGCGACTGGTTTGACTTCGGACGCGGCGGCAGTCGCGAAAGAACGCGAATTGAACGCGGATGATATTTATGCCGCGCTCAAAACGTTTACGCCATCCGGCAAACTCGATCCGTACATCATGTTTTCGTCCGGCGGGCAATCGGGGCAGGTGCTGATTATCGGCGTGCCCTCGATGCGAATTCTCAAAGTGCTTGCCGTGTTCACGCCCGAATCCTGGCAAGGGTACGGCTTTGGCGGCGGCGGCGAACAAGTTCTCGCCGGCGGATTTATGCCGAACAAGAAACCGATTCTCTGGGGCGACACACATCACCCCGGCTTGTCCGAAACCGCGGGCGAGTACGATGGTCAATTCCTTTTCATCAACGACAAAGCGAACGCGCGCGTCGCGGTAATTGACTTGCGCGATTTCAAAACGAAACAGATCATCAAAGCGCCGAACGCGATCAACGATCACGGTGGCGCGTTCGTTACGCCCAACACCGAGTACGTGATCGTCGGTCCGCAGTACGCCGCGCCGATCGGGTACGAGTACGCGCCGCTCGAACAGTACAAGGAAAAATATCGCGGCATTATCACGTTTTGGAAATTTGATCGCTCGAAGGGACGCATCGATCCCGCGCAATCGTTCCAGATCGAATTGCCGCCGTACTGGCAAGACTTGTGCGACGCCGGTAAAAAAGTGAGCGACGGCTGGGTGTTCTGCAATTCGTTCAACACCGAAATGGCAACTGGCGGCGTCGAACTCGGCAATCCGCCGTTCGAAGCCGGCACGACCAAGAACGACACCGATTATCTCCACGTCTTCAATTGGAAAAAAGCGGAAGAGTTGTTCAAGGGCGGCAAAGCGGAAAAGATCAACGGAATGTCCGTGATTCGTTTAAAGACCGCGGCGGATGAAGGCGTGTTGCACTTTGTGCCAGAACCGAAATCCCCGCACGGCGCGGATGTTACGCCCGGCGGTGAGTTCGTCGTCGTCGGTGGTAAACTCGATCCGCACGTTACGATTTACTCGTTCGAAAAAATTCAGAACGCGATCAAAGCCGGTGGATTGAGCAAGGATGCGTTCGGCGTGCCGGTGATTCCGCTCGACAAAGCGATGGAAGCGCAAGTCGAACTCGGCTTGGGACCTCTGCACACAGTGTACGATGACAAGGGTTACGCGTACACATCCATGTTCCTCGATTCCGCCGTCGCGCGTTGGACGCTCGGTGGACCGTACGCGAGCAAACATCCCGAACCAGGTTGGAAACTCGTTCAGAAATTGCCGGTGCATTACAACATCGGGCACATCGCCGCCGCCGAAGGCGACACCGCGTCGCCCGATGGGCAGTTCGTCGTCGCGCTCAACAAGTGGAGCATTGATCGGTTCGCGAACATCGGACCCTTGCTCCCGCAAAATTTCCAACTCGTGGACATTACCAAGACCGGCGAATCAATGAAATTGTTGTACGATATGCCGATTGGGATGGCGGAACCGCATTACGCGCAAATTATGAAAGCGGATAAACTAAAACCGTTCGAAGTGTATCCGCAGATCGGTTGGGATCCCGCGACGATGGCGGTGGATCCAAAATCAATCACGACCGAAAAAGAAGCGCGCGTCGAACGCAAAGGCAACAACGTCGAAATCTGGATGTCGGTTGTGCGCTCGCACTTTTCGCCGGAACGCATCACGATCAAAAAAGGCGACAAGGTCACCTGGCACTTTACATCGCTCGAACGCCAGCGCGACGCGACGCACGGGTTTACGCTTTCCGGTTACAACATCAATCTTTCGCTCGAACCGGGAATGACGGAAACCATCGAGTTCGTCGCTGATCAAGCCGGCACGTACACGTACTATTGCACCGAGTTCTGCTCGGCGTTGCACTTGGAGATGGTGGGCTATCTCTTGATCGAGCCCTAGGTCAGTAAACAGCAAGCAGTAAACAGTAAACAGTGATCAGTCGCGCGTTGACTGTTCACTGTTTACTGACCACTGATCACTGGTGATACGATGAAATTTTCTCTTAACTTTGATTCCGACGTTCAAGTTCTTTTGCCGGATGGAAGCAAACGTTCGCTCATGTCCTTTCTGATTCCGAACGCGCTGTTGATGTTTGCCGCGCTCGTGTTGATGGTTTCGATGATGTTGCCGTACTGGAGTATGTCGCTCAAAGCACCGCAATACCCCAAAGGGCTCAAGGTCAACGTCTACGTCAATCATCTCGAAGGCGATGTGCGCGAGATTGATTCGCTCAATCATTATTTGGGTATGCCGCCGCTTGATGAAGGCGGACGCTTTGAACGCTCGATCTCCATCGTCGCGATCGCGACCCTGGGTTTACTTTTGCTCGCCGGTGTGTTTGTGCATAATCAATTCGCGGCTCTGCTCGCCTTGCCCGCGCTCGGCTACCCCTTGATTTTTCTCGCGGACTTGTGGTACATTCTGTACCAGTACGGGCACAGCATTGATCCCAAGTCTGCGCTCGGCGGCGCGATCAAACCATTCACGCCGCCGGTTTTTGGCGAAGGCAAAATCGGTCAGTTCGGCACATTTGCCGCCCCTGAAATCGGTTTATACCTCGCGATTTTTTCCGCGCTGATCGTCCTCGCCGGCTTGTGGTTTCATCGCGCCGCGTACAAACCTCTTGTGGATGCGCGCAAACGCGTTCACGCTAGCAAGGCAACTGCATGAAATTGCGAATCGCGATCCTGGTTTTTAGCGCGCTCGCGTTGATCTCGATCAGCCGCGCGCACGCGCAAACCGCGAACCTCTCGCACGCGCCCGCGCTCGTCGTCTCGCCGACCGGTCCCTTCACCACGATTCAATCTGCGCTCGATGCCGCGCGCCCGGGCGATCACATTCGCGTCGAGCGCGGCGTGTACGCCGGTCCGATTATCGTCACCAAATCAGTTACGCTCGAAGGCGAGAATTTTCCGGTGATTGACAACGGCGGCGATGGCACGGTCGTTACGCTCGACGCACCCGGCGCGATTTTGCGCGGCTTTGAATTGCGCGGCAGTGGCGTCGAACCGGATCGCGATCACTCCGGCATCGCAGTCAACGCGTCGCGCGTGATCGTCGAAAACAATCGCTTGCGCGAAGTATTGTTCGGAATTTTTGTCGCGAAGGCGAGTGATGTAATCGTGCGCGGGAACGATATTTCAAGCAAATCCGAGTACGACACCGGACGCCAGGGCGACGCGATTCGCTTGTGGTACAGCCCGCGCGCCGTCGTCGAAAATAATTACGTGCATCACGCGCGCGATCTGATCGCGTGGTACGCGTCCGATGTGATCATTCGCAATAATCGCGTCGAGCATAGCCGCTACGGCGTGCATCTGATGTACTGCGACCATGCGGTGATCGAACACAATCGCATCTTCGATAATTCGGTCGGCATTTACACAATGTACTCGAACGATATTCTTTTGCGCGAAAATTTTATTCGCGGCACGCGCGGACCGAGCGGTTACGCGCTCGGCTTCAAAGACGCGGACAATGTGCGCGCGACGAACAATGTGCTCGTGGACAATCGCGGCGGATTTTTTCTCGACAACACGCCGGTTACGCCGCAAGGCGAAGGATTGTTTCGCGACAACATTCTCGCGTTCAACGATGTCGGCGCGATTTTGATGCCGGCGGTGCGCGGCGCGAATTTTGAACACAACACCTTTTGGGAAAATGTCGAGCAGGTCGCGATTCAAGGAAGCGGCAAACTTGTCGGCAATCACTGGAACGAAAATTTTTGGAGCGATTATGCGGGCTACGACGCGAACGGTGACGGGCAAGGCGACCTGGCTTATCGGTCGGATCGTTTCTTTGAAGGAATGGCGGATCGCATCCCGACATTGCGCGCGCTGATTTACAGTCCGGTCGCGCAAGCGATTGAATTTGCCGGCTCCGCGTTCCCGATTGTGAAACCACAACCGAAAATGAGCGATCCAAAACCGGCGATGCAAGCCGCGCCGATTCCTGGTTTTGCCTTGCCGACGCGCGATGGCGCGGGCGCGATGACCGGCGCGGCAATCGCGTTGTTATTGTTCGGCATTGTGTCCGGCGCGTTTTCTGTCATTGCGAGCAAAGCGAAGCAATCCCCAACCGAGACCCGAAGGGTTTTCGGAAACCCTTCGGGTCTGTCCGCGTCCGTGCGCGTGGAAAATTTTTCCAAGCAGTACGGCAAGGTGCGCGCGATTGAAAACGTTTCGTTCGACGCGCGACCGGGCGAAGCATTGGCATTGTGGGGCGCAAACGGCGCGGGCAAAACAACTTTGCTCAAAGCAATCCTGGGATTGATTGATTATCGCGGCAAAATTCTGGTCGCCGATTTCGACGCGGCGCGCGCGGGAAAACAAGCGCGCGCGAACATCGGTTACGTGCCACAAGAAGCGACGTTCTACGATCTCAACGTACAAGCAACGCTCGAATTTTACGCGCGCCTCAAAAAAGCGGATCCCGCGCGCGTCCCGGTTTTGCTCGAACGCGTCGGACTCGCGGAACATGCGCGCAAACCGGTGCCCGCGTTATCGGGTGGACTCAAGCAACGACTCGCGCTCGCGGTCGCGCTGTTGAGCGATCCGCCGATTTTACTGCTCGACGAGCCGACCGCGAATCTCGACACACGCGCGCGGCGCGATTATCTCGCGCTCTTGTCCGCGTTGCATCACGAAGGCAAGACGTTGATCTTTGCGTCGCATCGCATCGAAGAAGTCGAAACGCTCGCGGATCGCGTGTTGATGATCGAAGCCGCGCAACTCGCCGAGATCATAACGCCGGAAGAATTGCGCGCGCGCCTCGCGACCGAAATCGAAATGACATTGTGGGTTGACGACGCGCAACGCGTCGCCGCGCGCGATTGTCTCGCGAATGCCGGGTTCGATCCGCGCGTCAACGGGCGCGGCACGGTGATTGTGCGCGTGCGCGCGGAACAAAAAATGCGCGCGTTCGATCTGCTGAATGAGTGCGGGGTCACGATCAAGAATTTCGAGATCGAGAATTAGGGGTTGGAAGTTGGAAGTTGGAAATTAGAGATTGGATTGTCGCGCGAGGCGCATCCAGCATCCAACGTCCAACTTCAAGGAATTACAATGGAATGGCAACTCACCTGGACAATCGCGCAACGCGAATTGCGCGAGGCGTTGAAAAATAAATGGTTGTGGTTTTACGCACTCGCGTTCGCGGGACTCGCGCTCGCGTTGTCGCAAGCCGGCGTGGCGTCGGCGGGGTACGCGGGCTTGGGCGGATTCGGGCGCACGGCGGCGAGTTTGATCAACGCGTTGTTGTTGTTCGTGCCGTTGATGGGCTTGAGCGTCGGCGCGGGCGCGCTCGCGGGAGATCGCGAACGCGGCACCTTGTTGTACTTGCTCGCGCAACCGGTGAATCGCGCGGAAATTTTTTTCGGCAAAGCGCTCGGCGCGATGCTCGCGCTCTTCGCCGCGCTCGGGCTGGGATTTGGATTCGCGGGGCTGGGTCTCGCATCGTCCGGCGATGGCAACGCGTTCGCGTATTTATCGCTCGCCGGCTATTCGCTTCTGCTCGCGCTCGTGTCACTCGGACTCGGTTTCATCATCAGCGCGCTCACGCGCAAAGGCGCGACCGCGGCGGGCGCGGCATTGATCGCGTGGCTCGTCCTGGTTTTCTTTGGCGACCTCGGCGTGATGGGCGCGGCAGTTTCGTTTCGTCCGACCGCCAGCGCGTTGCTCGCGGTGATGCTCGTCAATCCCTTACAAGTATTCAAACTCGCGGCGATCTACAATTTGCGCGCGACGCTCGACACACTTGGCTCGGTGGGGCAATACGCGGATTATGAATTCGGCGCGGCGTTGCCGTTTATCTTGTTCGGTTTGCTCGCGACCTGGATCATCGCGAGTTTCGGCATCGCGTTCGCACTCTTCAATCGGCGCGGCGACCTATGAGAAAATCCCAATTACCAATTACCAATTACCAATTACTCCTGGGTTTGAGTTTGCTGATTGCGCTATTCCTGAGCGCGTGCGCGCAACCAACCGGCGAGCCGAAACCGCCGGACATTGTGTACAATCGCGATATGTGCGAAGCGTGCGGAATGATTATCAGCGATGCGCGCTTTGCCGCCGCGACGTTGACGACAGACGGACGATCGCTCAAGTTCGATGACGCGGGCGAAATGTTCGGTTATCACGCGCGCAATTCCCAGGTTCAAGTGCGCGCGTGGTTCGTCCACGATTACGATTCGCAAAAATGGATCAATGGCAAGGACGCGTTTTACGTGATCGCGCGCGACATCAAATCGCCGATGGGCACCGGCGTCGCGACATTCGCAGAGCGCGCGAACGCGGAAACTTTGGCGAAACGCTTCAACGTCAATGTGTTGACCTTCGATCAAGCTTTCACGGCAATCAAGGAGGGCAAATCGGGAATGTAATCAGGTTGCATCGGACACCAATCACACATATAATTTATTTCGGAGGAAAAAATGAAACTGCGAATGGTCTTACTCTTTTGCGTCATCGCGTTGGGCTTGACGATTGCCGCGTGCGGCGGTGGCGCGGGCGGCGCGCAACCCGCCGGCGACCGGAAGGGCGACGCGACGAAAGGCAAAACCAAGTTCGATGGAACGTGCGTCTCCTGCCACGGACCGGATGCCAAGGGCTTGCCCGGTCTCGGCAAGGATATGACAACGAGCGCGTTCATCAAAGGTCAAACCGATCAGCAATTAGTTGATTTCGTCAAAAAGGGACGCACCGCAAATGATCCGGCGAACACGACCAAAGTGGATATGCCGGCAAAGGGCGGCAATCCCGCATTGACCGATTCAGATTTGTTCGATGTCATTGCGTACGTTCGAACGTTGATGAAGTAAGAACAAGACCCGAAGGGTTCGCTTTGCGAAACCGCTTCGGGTCTCTTTTTTATTTCACGCGAAATTTGCCGCGTTGTGCGAAATGCGAATTGATGTAGAGTTCAATCGCGTACTCGCCGGGATCGAAAACGAATGTGTCCGTGTACCCCGGGCTCATCAAGCGATGCGCCGCGCCGGTCGCATCCAACTCCCAGGGCACGATCAGTCGCCACGACGGGTCCTCCGCGCCGTTGATGTACACTTTGAAAATGACCTGGTCGCCCTTTTTCATTCCCGCGTAATCGAACAACGCCGCGATCTCAACCGTGCCGTATTCAAATTCAGTGTCCTCCGCATAATCGGTAATGTTGCCTTTGGCGTCGTACTCCGGTTCGCCAAACGTAAACGCACCGATTTTCGCGGTGAGCGATCCGACCGGCGGTTTGCCGGTGTACTCGAGCGCGACCGCAAGCCCTTTGAGTTGCGCGATCAGCGACTGCGCGATGGGGCGCGCGAGATCCGCGTTCGCGATTTTTGCGCGCGGCGGTTCGCCTGTGCCGGTCGCGATCACTTGCAACAAATCATCCAGGTCAATCGCCGCGGTGTCGAGCGCCCACCACAAATTGTACGGCGGTTCTTTCCCGGCAGATTTGGCGTCCGCGACCTGGTTCGCGGCGGCGTTCATCCCTTCCACGTACGTCGCGGACGCGTCGGACGATTTGCCGGACGCGAGGAGCGCGAGCGCGAGATTGAAGCGAATCCATCCCTCGTTCGGATTTTCTTCGAGCGCGGCGCGATTCAAATCAATCGCGTTATCCAAGCGACCGAGCATATAGTACGACCACGCGAGATTCCCGGCGATGTGCGCGCTCTTCGCATCCAACGCGCGCGCGCGTTCGTAACTCGGCACCGCCGCCGCGTAATCGCCCAACTCGGCGTACGTATCCGCGCGATCCACGAGCGCGCTCGTGTAATCGGGCGCGGCTTGGATCGCGCGATCAAATTCCGCGATCGCTGGCTTGTGCAAACCTTGATGCGCGAGTCCGATGCCGCGCGCGTATGCCGGAATCGCGGCGCCGCGTTCGCGCAAATCCGGCACGGGTTGAATCAACAAAATGCCCGCCCACCCAATCGCGACAAATGTAACGACAATGCCGGTCGCAGAAAAAATGACGCGCGCCGCCGCGCCGGAAATCAAGCCCGCCATACCGAGCAGAAACAACGCGACCGCGAGCAACGTGAGATGAATGATGTACGTGTTCGCTTTGTAATCCCACGCTTCTTTAACTGCGGTCGCGGCTTTGAATTTTTCGGTCAGTTCGGTGATCTCGACCAAGTACGTTTCGGCTTCGTACTTGGCAACGTTCAGATCGCCTTTCGCGCGATCAAAGTACGGCGGCGCGAGCAGGGGCGAAAGTTTTACGATTTTATCGCGGAGCGCGGTGTACCGGCGCGCGGCATCCGGTTCGCCGCGTTTCGTCGCCGAGTCCGCGAGGATGCCGAGTTCGTACCATTGCTGATACGCTTTGTTGTAATCGTAATTCACGCGCGCGTCGCCGCTGACCTTGCGTCCGAACGCTTCGAGCGCGTAACGTTTGCTGTCACGATTCGCGCGATCATCGCGTTGCGCCGCGTCTGCTTGCAAGAACGCGATGATCGCCGCGAGCGCGGTGATCGTCGCGATCAAAACCGCGATGATTTGTTTGCCGCACCCGGTTTGGGAAGATGATTGACTCATTAAAATTATCCTTGCGAATTTTGAAATTCTAAATCCAATACCTTCGCCAAAATCTTCCCACTGATTCAAAGGAACACGGATGAAGGAAAATAAATTGAAAATATCCGTGTTCTCGCGAAGCGTATCCGTGGGGAATTTTTTCGTTCGTGCAAGAATTGGCGAAGGTTTTGTAAATCGGCAATGAATTTTTGCGCGAACTGGATTCGACCCCTTCGGCTTCGTTCAGGGCAATTGGCTTCAGCGCGCGGAGCGGTTTGTCCGGCCGAGCCACCGCGTAAACGCTCGACTCCATTAGCGGATCACCAATTCGATCAGAATCGTTCCGGCAGTTCCAACGAACGTCAACACCGCGCCGAGCGCGAGCGGCGCGTAACGTAAACAGCCGCGCATCACCTCGACTACCGTGAACGAGACCAAGCCGAACGAAAGCAGGACGACCATTCCCAACAAGCCGAGTGTTTTGCCGCGCAATTTTTCCGCGTCGTCGAATTGCGGTTCCGGGTTTAGATCTTTTTCGCGCGCGGCGTCCGCCCACATTTCGCCCAACTGTCTCTGCAGAGCGTACGTGCCATCGCGATTCAAAAAGCGATTCGGAAATAAATGTTGATTCGCGATCGCGAGATCGTGCGCTTCGAGCCGTTGTTGTTCGATCACGTTCGCGTCTTCGCCTTTGCCGGCTTGATCTTTTACCATCATTTCGCCGAGTTGATCGTGGCGCAAGTACGCGGTGAACGCGCCGTAATTTTCGTACGCGTTCACAAAATTGAGCGCGCGCGTTTCTTCGACGTTCGTCATCGCGCGCAAGCCCGCGAAATCCGCGTCGCCCGCGGCATCCGCCGCGACCGACGCGCGCCACACCACGACCGCGCCGATCACAGTAACGAGCGCCATCAAAATCGCGATGACGGTTTGAAAACGATCATCGTTTTTTTCGACCGCGTTATTTTCGACGGCGGCAAAACTTTCGGGATTTTCCATTGCGCCTCCAAAAGGAATCGAACGACGTGACCGGACTCGACGCTTTAGCGGGTTGCTCGTCAAGCGAGTCACCGCGTAAACGCTCGACTCCATCATTTGTTCCTCATCTACGATCAAGAATCGTCTTCAGGTAGGAATCGAATGTAGCATAGCGGAGTTGGGGTTGTCAAGGTGGGAAACAAAAACCCGAAAGGTTTTCGAAAACCTTTCGGGTTTATCGCTTTCATTTCACATCCAACAACTCGACTTCGAACACGAGCGTCGCGTTTGGTGGAATCACACCGCCCGCGCCGCGCGCGCCGTAACCCAGTTCCGGCGGAATCGTCAATTTGCGTTTGCCGCCGACTTTCATTCCGGCGACGCCTTGATCCCAGCCCTTGATCACTTGCCCCGCGCCCAGCACAAACGTGAATGGTTCTTTGCGATCATACGATGCATCGAATTGTTTGCCATCGGTCAATGTGCCGCGATAATGGACCGTAACGCGATTACCGACTTTCGCTTCCGCGCCGGTGCCGATTTGCAAATCCTGGATCACCAATTGATTTGGATTCGCCGGCGCGGAACACGCGACAACCGTGACCAGGATCGCGATCAATCCGAAGAATTTTTTCATCGCGTTATCCAACCTCTAACAATTCGACTTCGAACTAACCCAGCTCCGGCGGAATCGTCAGTTTGCGTTTGCCGCCGACCTTCATCCCGGCGACGCCTTGATCCCAGCCCTGGATCACTTGCCCCGCGCCAAGCGCAAACGCAAACGGTTGCATGCGATCGTACGACGCATCGAATTGTTTGCCGTTCGTCAACGTGCCGCGATAATGCACGGTGACGCGTTTGCCCGCGACCGCTTCCGCACCCGCGCCGATTTGCAAATCTTCAATTATAAGTTGGTTCGACAATTTGATCTCCTTGGAATTTAGATGTTGGAAATTGGAGGTTAGAAGTTGGAACGCGCAATCCAACTTCCAACTTCTAACATCCAACATCCAATTTTACAGACCCGCTTCCGCGCGAATCGCTTCCACCTTGTCCATCACTTCCCAGGGCGCGTCAATATCGTGGCGACCGAAATGTCCGTACGCCGCGGTCGGTTGAAAGATCGGTCGGCGCAAATTCAAATCGCGAATGATCGCCGCAGGGCGCAGATCGAAATGTTTGTTCGCGAGCTCGACGATTTTTTGATGCGGAATTTTTTCCGTGCCGAACGTTTCGACCATCACCGAGAGCGGGCGCGCGACGCCAATCGCGTATGCGACCTGGACTTCGAGGCGTTCCGCGAGTCCGGCGGCGACCAGGTTTTTCGCGACGTAACGCGCCATATACGCGCCAGAGCGATCCACCTTCGTCGGGTCTTTGCCGGAGAACGCGCCGCCGCCGTGCCGCGCGATTCCGCCGTACGTGTCCACGATAATCTTGCGCCCGGTCAACCCGGCATCGCCAACGGGACCGCCGATGTTGAATCGCCCGGTCGGGTTCACAAAGTATTTTGTTTTCGCGTCGAGCAGATGTGGCGGGATGATCATTTTCATCACTTGCTCGATCACATCGTCCTTGATTTTTTGTTGCGTGACATTGTCGAGATGCTGGGTCGAGATCAACACCGTGTCCACGCGCACCGGTCTGCCGTGCGCGTACTCGACCGTAACCTGGGATTTGCCATCGGGTCCGAGGTACGGCAACGCGCCGTTCTTGCGAACTTGCGCGAGTCGCTTGACGAGTTGATGCGCGAGCGAAATTGTGAGCGGCATATATTCCGCGGTTTCGTTGCACGCGAATCCGATCATCATGCCTTGATCGCCCGCGCCGATCTTGTCGATCGGATCGCCGCCGCCGTCGCGCACTTCGAGCGCGTCGTTCACGCCTTGTGCGATGTCGGGCGATTGCTTTTTGATCGCGGTTAAAATTCCGGCGGTCTTCCAATCGAGCCAGTATTTCGAATCGTTGTAGCCGATTTGTTCGAGCGTTTTTTGCACAACCTCGTACGGATTGAACGACGCGGTCGTCGTGATTTCGCCCATCACCGCGACCAAGCCGCCGCTCGCCGCCGCTTCGCACGCGACGCGCCCCATCGGGTCTTGCGTGTAAATCGCGTCGAGCACGCCGTCGGAAATTTGATCGCACACTTTATCGGGATGCCCTTCCGTCACCGATTCCGAAGTCAAATACAATTGTGATGCGGACATGAAAGTAGTACTCATTTATTTGCTCCTCATTTTTGATTTCAAATTTCAAATTTCAGATTGATGAATCTGAAATCTGCAATCTGAAATCTGAAATTCCTAAGTGCCTTCTTCCCACGACGACAAGTACGCTTCTTGTTCCGGCGTGAGTTTGTCAATGTGAATGCCCATCGCTTCAAGTTTGAGCCGCGCGATTTCCTTGTCAATGTCGGCGGGCACTGCGAAAACATTTTTCGGCAACGCGCCTTGATGCTTGACAAGATATTCCGCGCTCAATGCCTGGTTCGCGAACGACATATCCATCACCGACGATGGATGACCTTCCGCCGCCGCGAGATTCACGAGCCGACCTTCCGCGAGCAAGTTGATGCGGCGACCGTCTTTCAAAATAAACTGGTCCACGAATTCGCGCGGGCGGCGTTTTTCGACCGCGATTTTTTCGAGTTCGGGAATGTTGATCTCGACATTGAAATGACCCGAGTTGGAAATGATCGCGCCGTCTTTCATCAACGGGAAATGACGTTCATCAATCACGTTCTTGTCGCCGGTCGCGGTAACAAAAATGTCGCCGAGTTTCGCGGCTTGCTCCATCGGCATCACTTCGAATCCGTCCATCACCGCTTCGAGCGCGCGGAGCGGATCCACTTCGGTCACGATTGTGCGCGCGCCCATCCCGCGTCCGCGCGATGCGATCCCGCGCGAACACCAACCGTACCCGCCGACGACGAACACTCTACCGGCGAACAAGATGTTCGTCGCGCGAATAATTCCGTCGAGCGTGGATTGCCCGGTGCCGTAACGATTATCGAAAAAATGTTTCGTCATCGCGTCGTTGACCGCGACGACCGGATATTTCAACGCGCCGTCTTTCGCCATCGCGCGCAAACGAATCACGCCGGTCGTCGTCTCTTCGGTGCCGCCGATCACCTTCGGCAATAAATCGGTGCGTTCCTTGTGCAAGGTCGAAAGCAAATCCGCGCCGTCGTCCATTGTAATGTTCGGCGCGACATCGAGCGCGCTGTGCAAGTGGCGATAGTACGTCGCGTTGTCCTCGCCTTTGATCGCGTACACTGGCACTTCGAAATGCGCGACGAGCGCGGCGGCGACATCGTCCTGGGTCGAGAGCGGGTTCGACGCGGCGAGCACAACTTCCGCGCCGCCCGCGACGAGCGTCCACATCAAGTTCGCGGTCTCGCTCGTAACGTGCAAGCACGCGGCGACGACAAGCCCTTTGAGCGGTCGCTCTTTTTCAAAGCGCGCGCGAATCTGGCGCAAAACCGGCATATCGTTTTCCGCCCATTGAATGCGGAAGCGACCTTTGTCGGCAAGCGACATGTCTTTAACATCGTAATCACGTTTTGGCATTCGTATCTCCTGGTTTTTGGAATTTTGAAATTAGAAGTTGGATGTTGGAAGTTAGATGTTGGATTCGACCCCTTCGGCTTCGCTCAGGGCAATTGGCTTTAGCGGGTTGTTCGCTCGCGGAAAAACCGCGTAAACGCTCGACTCCCACTCGCGACTCAACATCTTTTGTGGAACAATTGATTTTTGAATTTTACAAACGACGCGAAATTTCGAAACGACACGCGGAATGATTTTGCGCGATGCACGCGCTTTCGCGCGCGTCCATTTCCACGTCGAACAAAAACGAAACGAGTCCGGCGATATAGCCGGCGAGCATCGCGCAACGCGGCATCAACTTGGCATCTTCGATTCGAGTCGCCGCGCCGCGCGCGGTGAATTTCGCGAGCGCGCCTTGCGCGAGAAATGAATTGTGCGCGATCACTGCGCCCGCGTGTTGCGCGTAATCGAGTTGGAAATCCAACTTTGCCCAACCGAGCGCGGCGTAAAAATCGGCGTAAAATTTTTCGAGTGCGGGTTTATCGGCAACGTCAATCTTGTTCGCGTTCGCGAGCGCGGCGGCGGTGCGTTTGCCGGCGCGCTTGCCGCCGAGATACAAACGCGCGTCCACAAACTTTTCGCCAAGCACGAGATAGAAATCGTCCATCACGTCGGCAATCGTGGACGCACTCATCACAAACGCGCGCACGCCGATAAATTTGAGCGCGGCATCGTGATCGAATTGGAGTGTGCCGCTCAATTTGTACAAGTTCGACCCAGCATCGGGCGTTGCCATTGTCAGACCTCCGTCAGTCTGCGTAGACCCGAAGGGTTTTCGAAAACCCTTCGAGTCTGGTTCACAAGTCCGGCGCGCTCCCAAACGCGTCGCGATAACGCGCGGCAAATTCTTGCAAAGTGTATTTGTGATTCTGCGTGCCGTACTCTTCGAGCGCGTACGTCGCGGCAAGACTACCCAAGCGACCGGTATTTTCCCACGCCGATTTTTTCAAATAGCCCTTGATGATCCCGGCGCGATACGCGTCGCCGACGCCGGTCGGATCGGCTTGGCGACGCGCCGACACAATCGGCACCGTGATCATTTTGCCGTCCGCGTGGATGCGCGATCCCTTGTCGCCGAGCGTAATGATCAGCGTTTGCGTTTCGTGCGCGACCTGGTCATCGTTCCAGCCGGTTTTATTTTTCAGCATTTCAAATTCGTACTCGTTGACAATCGTCAGCGCGGAACCGCGCACGCCGTCCGCAAGTTCGTCGCCGCTCAAGCGAATGATCTGCTGGCTCGGATCGTAAATGTACGGCAGATTCAATTCTTTGCACTCGCGCGCGTACTGCACCATTGCGCGCGGATCGTTCGGTGAAATCACGACGAGATCAATTTCGCCGGGCGCGTGTTGCTTGAACGAAAGCGTGTGCGCGTGCGCCATCGCGCCGGTGTAAAACATCGCGATCTGATTTTGCGTGCCGTCGGTACTGACGAAAAACGACGCGGTGAAATCGTCTGCGATTTCGATGATCGCGCGCGTGTCAATGTTATTCGCTTCGAGCCACGCGCGATAATCGGAAAAATCTTGACCGACCGTCGCCATAATCCTGGGGCGCTCGCCGAGCAGAGCGAGATTGTACGCGATGTTCGTCGCGACGCCGCCGCGCTGTTTCTTCATCGAGTCCACGAGAAACGAGACGGACAAGGTTGCGATTTTTTCCGGCAAGATGTGATCTTTGAAATAGCCGGGAAATTGCATAATGTAATCGTAGGCAATCGAGCCGGTAATGAGGACGCTCATTCGAACTCCAGTAAATAGTGATCAGTGAACAGTGGACAGTGAACAGTGAACAGGTTTATTCTTCCACGATAAATGCCTTATAATTTGAATCGCCGCGCAAACTCGGCGGGTGTCAAAATCGGGATTCGCTGAAATGATTTGAGTACGGTCAGATCGCGATCGCCGGAGACGATGTAATCCGCATCGCCTTCAACCGCGCAAGCGAGAATTGCTACATCTTTGGGATCACGCAACGCGCTTACCGGTTTTTTAATGCCAGGCGTGATCACCGCGCTCGTCACCAAGAAATCTACCAACGCGTCGCCGCGCTCTGCCACCTGTGCGTATTTTTTAGTGATATGTGGTCGGCGGATGGTAGTTTGATATTCCTCGATCAAGTAGCGTGAGGTGAGTAGCATGATCTGACCATTCCGCGCCGCTTGAAAAATCCGCGCGGAAGGACTGAGCGTTACGATGCTCGCACTGACCAGGACATTGGTGTCAATGACGACTCGGGGCAAATTTCTCCGCGCGAATTTCGTGAACCACGCGATTAACATCCGCCATAACTTCATCTTCCGTGACTCCCGGATTGGCTTCGCGAATCGCTTGCAGGGCTTCGTCCAAGCGTTGATTCATCCGTTCACGCACATCATCGCTTAGCAATGCGCGCAAGCGCAATTTTTCCTCAAATGGCAATTGACGAATTGCCTCTAATAATTGATCAACGGTCAAATGTAAAGTTACCGTTGCCATGTTTCACCTCACTTGACTGCCCGCATCACCCGCGCTAGATTTTCTACAAACGGCGGACGCACGACGCCGCGTTCCGTTACGAGCGCGGTGATGTACTTGTGCGGCGTTACATCGAACGCGGGATTGCCGACGCGCACACCATCGGGCGCGATCGGCACGCCTTCGATGTGCGTTACTTCGCGCGCGTCGCGTTCTTCGATTTCGATCAGATCACCGTGCGCCAAATTCAGATCAATCGTCGAAGTTGGCATCACCGCGTAAAATGGAATCCCATTTTCATGCGCGACGACCGCGACCTTGTACGTGCCGATCTTGTTCGCGACATCGCCGTTCGCCGCGACGCGATCCGATCCGACGAAACATTTTTTGACGACGCCTTTGCGAAGATAATGCCCCGCGGCATTGTCCGCGATCAACGTCATCGGCACGCCGTATTGCATCAATTCCCACGCGGTCAACCGCGCGCCTTGTAAACGCGGACGCGTTTCATCCACGAGGACGTGCACGCGCTTGCCTTGCCGATGCGCTTGAATGATGCAACCGAGCGCAGTGCCAACGTCAACGGTCGCGAGTGGTCCCGTGTTGCAGTGATGCAAAATCGTATCGCCGTCTTCGATCAATGCCGCGCCGTTCTGCGCCATCGCGGTATTGATCGCGACATCTTCTTCCGCGATCGTTTGCGCGAGCGCGACGACGAAATCGCGCAAGCCGTGCGCGTCGAGATTCTGCGCGCGCGTCGCGTTCATCACGCGATCCAACGCCCACATCAAATTGACCGCGGTCGGACGCGTGGCGCGCAAAATTTTTTCGGCGGCATCGAGATCGCGCAAAAATTCTTCGCGCGAAGTTGCGCGCGCTTCAATCGCCGCGAGCGCGAGACCGAACGCCGCCGCCGCGCCAATCGCCGGCGCGCCGCGAATCGTCATATCCTTGATCGCGTGTGCGACCGCGCGATAATCGCGGCACTCGACGATTTCAAATTGGCGCGGCAGTTTGCGCTGGTCAATCATCTTGACGACATCACCGATCATTTCAATCGTTCGCATCAATCTCTCCGAGCAAAAAAAAATCTCTCCGCGCAAGAGAGAGAACGTCAAAACACGCGTCTCATCTCCCAAGCCAAAGCACAGCGGCTTGCCGGAATTGGCACCGATTTAGTTGGATAGTTGATTAGTTGGATAGTTGGTTAGTTGAATGTCAACTATCCAACTATGAAACTATATAACTATTGCACTACCGGTTGCCGAGGTTTCACAGGGCCGATCCCTCCACCTCTCTGGATGAGTGTCCAGTGGTATTTGATTGCGGAGAGTTTATAGCACAAGCGAAATGTTTTGTCAATTTGAAATTTGAATCGTGGTGAGCGTGATGTGATCGTCATTGTTCACCGGCAAACGCGCGCCGCCATTCGCGCGATACACGCCGACAAAAATTTTATACGCGCCGGGTGAAAGATCGCGCGGGATAATCAACGCGTACTCGTCCGCGACAATTTCGCCCGCGTCCCACAATGAAGTTGGATACGCGCCGCTCTGCGGCTGATCATCTTTTTGCGCGATGATTTTGCCGGTCGCGTCAACGAGATGCATGAACACGGTGTACTCTTGATCTATCGCGCCGCGCGCTTGCCAAAATAATTTCACGCGCAATGATTCGCCATCGCGCGCGACCGAATGTCCGACAAGCGCGAGTTGATCCGCGAATTCATAGCGCGCCGGATTTTCGATTTGCACACGCGCTTGCCCAGCGATTTTGAAGCGCGCGAGCGTCGGCGTGATCGCGTTCCTGCGCGGATCGCGCGCGACCAGGTTTTCGAGCGGCACGCGGCGATAGAGCGTTACGTCAATCCGTCCGCCGCCCGGTCCGCGCGCGTCGCGCGATAACGGCACGCGATATTCGTCCGCGATAATTTCGCCGACCTGCCACAATCGCGTCGGATACAAACCGCGACCGGGGAACGCATCCCAGCGTCCGATCACATCACCACGCGCGTCGAGCAAGCGAAGCCCCACCGAAAAATCTTCCGCGATGCGTTCACGCGCGCGCCAATAAATCGTGATCGGCAATTCGCCACCGGGCGCAACCGATTTTTGCGCGAGCGCGTAACCGATCAATTCGATCTGATCGTCGAAAATAATTTGCGTCGGATTTGGCACGCGCGCTTCATCGGAAAAACGCGCGGGCAAAGTGTACGTGGGCGCGATGAGCGTGAAAGGGGCGAGCGCGGCAAAAGTTAAAAGTAAAAAGGTAAAAATAAAAAGTAATCCGTAATGCGTGATGCGTAAAATCTGAAATCTGAAATGTGAAATCTGAAATCCGCTCAGCCCGTAGACAAACAAAACTGCCACCGCGCTGATTGCCGGAAAAATCAGACGACCTTGCGATGCCATCGTGAGCCACGTCCAACGCACCAGCGAGAGATTGATCAGAATGAACCACAGCGCGGGCAACGCGATCAAACCGGGCAACGCGCGGCGAAAAATTCCGATCACCAAACCAATCAACGCGATCAGCGTGAACGCATCGAGAAGTGTGTACACAATTTCCGGCGCGATGATGTTGACGCCGCCGAAATTGCCCCAAAACGAAATGCGAAATCCTTGCAGTTCGCCGAGCAAACTCGCGAACGAAACCGGCGTCGCGCGCCCACCAGCAATCGCGACCCAAACATTGAACGCTAGCGGATCGTCGTACAGCATCCAGTTGCGCGCGTACCACCAGAACGCGAGCGCGACGACGAGCGCGGCGCAAACAAAACTGCCCTTGATAATTTCGAGTGGGTGAGCGGGTGAGTGGGTGAGTGGGAGAATTGCTCCCCCTCTCCCTCTCTTCCCCTCTCCCACTCGGTTTCGCCATAATAGATACGCGAACACAATCGCCGCGACACCGAGCAAACCCAGGTTACTAATTTTCGTGAGCGCGCCGAGACCCAGCACGATCCCAAGAATGACAAACCGTTGCATCGTCGCACCACGCGTAACAAGTCGCGTCATCAGCAACAGCGCGAGCGTCGCGAGCATCGTCGCGAGGTTGTCATTGTTCACCGACGCGCTGATGAAAATAAACATCGGATTGCACGCGACCAGCGCGGCGGCGAATGCGGGAATGTCATTGCGAGCGAAGCGAAGCAATCCCCACCGCGCGGTGGAGATTGCTTCGTCGCCAAGGTCGCTCCTCGCAATGACAATTTCGCGCGCGAGCGCGTAGGTCAGCGCGACGGTGAGCGCGGAAAATATAATCGAGAGGAACCGGATGAGGTGAACCGCGAGCGCGGTATTATGCCACGGAAAACTTTCCGCGTTCGTGTGGACGATCAAATTCTTGTTGCCAAAAACCAGGGGGATGCCAATTTTCGCATGCGGGTTGAGCCACACGCGCTCCGGCAAATCGCGCGCGTCAATCCAAAATGTCGCGAGCGCGCTGATCGCATAATACAGCGGTGGCTGTCCGCCCTCTTGCTCCCACAACGTTTTCACATTCGGGTCTTGGATCGGCAATCCATTCCCGGTCGCGAGATGTTGGATGAACGGATAATGCCAAATCTCATCGCCCGCTTCAAAAATCGGCGTGAGGATCGAGTACGTGATCGCAAGCGCGAGGAACGCGACCAGGATCAAAATCAGCGCGCGATTATTTGCCCACATAGATCGTTTCAATTGTCACCGCGTCGCCAAACGACTGACCATTGGCGTCAACCATGGGCAAACGTTCCCCCGTTGCGCGATCATAAAAACCAACGCGGATCGCATAATTCCCCGGCGGCGTGTTCGCGTCAATCGGCAACACCGCGCCGTGCTTCCATTGGTCGCTCGCGCGCAAGCTACGCGTCGCCATTTGCGCGTCCGCGCCGGCGATTTGATTACCGGCGGCATCAACGAGGTGGACAAAAATCGTATAGTCCCGATCGGTGTTTTCCAAACTCTGGAGATAAAAAATCGCCGCGAGATATTCGCCGGGTTGCACGCGCGCGCTTGCCAGATCGAAACGCGCCAATTGAATCGCGGCATTGAAATTTACCGGGAGCGGCGGCGCGGCGCGCGCATCGAACGTCGGCGCGACCGGGATTTCAATCGGACGCTCTTGTTCGTCGAGATAAATAATTAGCGGATGCGGATGCGCGCGCAAATCGGGACTGACATGCGATTGCACACTTCCGACCGCGATCGTTTTGCCGTACCGCCCCAGAAACATTCCTTCGAGACTGTCAATGTACGTGTTGATGAAATAGATGTACGTGCCGGGCGGGAACGTGGGATGGCGTTGGCGAATCGCGCGAAAGACCGCGCGCTCGTCGAGCGACATGGACGCGTATAGCGCGGCGGCTTCGTCAATTCGCAATCCATTGCCGATCAAAAAAAGCGCGACGAGCAACCCGATGCTCCACACCGCAACGCGCCGCCGATTTTGCGCGAGCCACACCACGAGCATCGCCGCGGCAATTGCGAACGCGAGCGCGGGCGCATACAAATAGCGCGATTGCGGTTTGGGAAACGGGATCACCGGGAGCAAGGTAACCAACGCGACCAATCCCAGGAATACCAGCGCGCGATTTTTTTTGCGCCACGCGCTCCATCCCGCGAACGCATAAATGCCGAGCGCGAGAATTTGATCCGCGACCGGGTTAATGCTCCACGGCACAACCAGTTCCGTCAAGTATTTGATCAAATTGGGCGCGAGGTGACTGCCCGCGCTATAACCGACCTGGCGCGTGCTAACGCCGTAGGTAATCGAGCGCAAGTCGAACGCGATCAACGTCAGCCCGGCGAAACCGAACAGCGCGTAGCGCCGGAATAAATCGAACACGCGGAACGGTCGGCGCAACAAAATGATCTCGATGCCAAGCAGAACTGCCGGCAGAACAATGCTCGTCTCTTTGGTCATCAACGCAAGACAATAAAACAACAGGGCGCGCAAATAATCGCGCGCGCGCGCGCGTTCGAGATACGCGATCCAAAACCAGGTCGCGGCGAGCGCGAACGCGGTCGCCTCGTTTTGCGGCTCGATGGGCCACATCGCGACCCAACTGATTGTCGGCAGAGTCACAAAAAATAACGCGGACAATAACGCGAGCCACGGATGGTGGGACAGCCGGCGCACAAGCGCGAACAACAACAAGCCGTTCAGCAAATGCAGTAACATCCAAACAACGTGAAAGCCAAACGGATCCGCGCCGAACAAGGTGTATTCGGCTAACCACATCACTCCAAACATCGGACGATACCAAATGAATTGGACGCGCGGATCGAAAAAGAAACGCAGATACTCGCCGAGATCGAGTTTCACCAACAGCGTGATGAACGACCAATCGTCCCACAAAAAACCAATCCGCAAGCCGGGCGCGAAAAAAATCGCGACGACCGCGCTGATCAGTAAAACGCATAACGCGGTGGAAAATTTTTCAATGGCTTTGATTTTTGAACTGGTCATCTGCGCTAGTCCAATTTTACGGTTGGCATTGACACACATTATTCGCGCTGGTCGCGCAATGGCTGGTCACGCGAATGGATTTGAGCGCGATTTCGGCGGGCGCGTCGGTCGGATCGAAACGGAGTTGTTCGATCTGATCGCCGAAAAATAATTTGCCGCTCGCGCCAAGGTTGACGCGATAGGTGCGCCATTCGCCGTCGGCTTGAATCGGGAACGCCTCGCTAATGCCCGGGAAAAAATCGGCTTGATCGGTTGCGCGCCAAAATAGTTCGCCGCGCGTCGTCGGCGTCGCGGCGCGCGCGCGGAGCGTGATCTCGACAGCGGCAATCGCAAGCGCGGGCATGTTGATTGGCGGACTCGCCAGGATCGGATCGTTGCCGAGGACGCGCAGTCCACGCGCGTCGTCGGGCGCGTCCATCTCGGCGAGATCGTTCCAGGTCGCCCATTCGCGCAAGCCCTGCGCGACCGTCCACTCGATTGCCGGGCGCGCGTGTCCCAAGCATTGCGCGCGCGCGCTCAACGCGTCGCGCACAGCGGGATGTTCGATCAAACGTCGCCGCGCGTACTCGATGAAAAAGATATTCGCGCGCGGCGCATCCACAATCGGAAATTTTGCGCCGAGCGTCGCATCCACCGCGCTCCGGTGGGAAATACCGAGCGCCATTTTCAAATTCAAATCGTCGAGAATCACCGGCACACCCCGCGCCATTGTGGGAATGCCGATAAAATAAAAACGCGTGCCCGGCGGAATTTGCGGAAATAGCCGCTCCATTTCTTGAACCACGCTTCCCGCGATATTTCCCGCCGTCGCCCAATTCTCGACGCGCCCGTTCAAGCCCATCGCGTACGCGCCGATGAAAAACACGGACAGCGCAAAACGCGCGACGCGCGCCCCCCGCATCGTTTGCGGAAACGGTTGCGCCACGATTGCCGCGAGCGCGATCACAAATCCGGCGGAGGGTGTGTACGCGAGGCGCGGCGCGGGATACGCGACGGAGAGCGAAGGCATCAACGAAATGATCGTCCACGCAATTCCCAACCACACAGTTTTGCGCCGACGATAAATCAACGCGAGGAGCGCGAACACGCCCAGCAAGGTCCAATACATCTCGACGCTGAGATCGGCAAAAAAGGGCTGGACGAATGTGATCGTATAATAATGCGCGAACAAGTTGATCACAATGTCGAGCGATTGCGTACTTTGATACAAGGATGGCGGCGCGAGAAAGGTGAAACGAATTAGGGCGTAACCGGCGAGCGCGCTCCACATCACGATTTGCGCGCGCGCGATGCGCCAGCGCAGGGTTGGAAAATGAAATAGCAGATCATAAACGAGCAACACTGCCGGGAGCGCGAGCGTATTCTCTTTGGTCAAGTTCGCGCAGAGCATCGCGATTAACGCGACACCTAAATACAATCGTTTGGCGCGCGTGCGGAATAACCCAAAAAAAGTTGCGGACAGTAAATAGAAAAACGCGCTCAAGACATCGGTGCGATCCGAAATCCACGCGACCGATTCCGCGTGATACGGATGCAACGCGAACAACGCGCCGGCGATAATGCCGATCCAGCGTTGGCGCGTTGTGAATCGCGTCAACACATACACGAGAAATGAACTGAGCGCGTGAAGCAGGACATTCGTCGCGTGATAGCCGAATGGCGCGCGCCCCCACATTGCGAAATCAATCAACCACAGCCATTGCACAAACGGACGCAGGAAAACAATGCCATAGTACGTGAACAACCATTCCAGCAATCCGTGACCTTGCAGGTACGCGTCGGCATTGTCAATCAAATGCGTCATATACGAATTGTCGTCAATCAGAAAAAAACCGGACAAGCCGGGCGCGTACGCGGCAAAGCTAATGCAGATCAATCCGACGAAGATAAATCGTGAACTATGTTTCGCGATCATTGAGCGACTCGCATCATTCCGCAATTACAATCGGGTCAATGCTGATTTTTTCCGGCAAAGTCGTGATGCTGATTTCGAGCCGATACGAACCCGGTTCGACCTCGAGCGGCAATTGAAACGGGGCGATGGTCAACTCGCCTAACTTTCCCAGCCCGGCAATAATTTTTTGAGCGGACGCGACCGCGCGTCCATCCGGCGCGATCAGACGCGCCTCCGCGTGAATCACCCGTTCAAAATGATCGGTCACGCGCAAATACAGCAAGCCCAAAACCGGCTCGCCGCGTTTCAGATTCGCGCGCACGAGCTCGTAGCCGGCGAGTTGGATCAAGCCGGTGGATGGCGTGGGCGCGGGCGACATGCGCGCGGCGATGTCTTTTTCGACGCGTTGCTCTTTTTGATTGTCTTGCGCGTCCCAGTAAATCACAAACGCGTTCGCGCGCGCGCGCAAATTCGCCGGGCGTCCGTCATCGGTCGCGCGCGCGGAGACGCGCGCGCCATAATACCACAACATCATCCCGGACAAATTTGCGCCCGGCACCGGCGGATTGAAAAAATAAAAATACGTGTCGTCCGGCAACGTCGGATGCGCTTGGCGGATGTTGCGAAACGGCACGCGCGCGACGCGCCCATTTTCCGCGAACTCGCTCGCGGCACGCGCGATGTTCACGCTTCCAAACAGCGCGACGCCAACGATCAGCGCAAACGCGCTCCAAACGCGCGGCACACGTCCCGCGATGCGATCAATTCCGAGTGCGAGCAAAATCGCGGACGCGACGAGCGGCAAGTACAGAAAACGATTCGCGACAAACGGAAATGGCGCGACCGGCAAAATCGCGAGCGCCGCGCCGACAAGCGCGGGCAACAGCGCGTACCATTTTTTCGCGACGATCAAATACGCGAGCAATCCCGCGCCAAGCGCGAGCGCGATATAATTGAACGGCGGTGACGCGATCCACGGAAACGCGAGCGTGCCAAGATAATCCGCAAGGTTCTGCGCGATTTGGATCCCCGGATCATAGCCCTCGCGATTGACGAACACGCTTCGCCGCGTAACGATGTACTCGATCCACGCGTACGGCACAAGCACAAGCGCGAACGGCGCGTACCGTTTTGCCAATTGCGCGCGCGTCGCCGGTTGCGCGACGATGAAACGATCCATCAAGAAAAGTGTGATCGGCAACGTAACGCCAATCTCTTTTGAAAACAACGCGAACAAAAACGCGAGGAACGCGGCGACCGGCAAGATCGGACTCGACCCCTTCGGCTTTCGCTCAGGGCAATTGGCTTTAGCGGGTTGTTTAGCTGAACCGTCTACCGCGTCAACGCTCGACTCCCGATCTCTGCGCGCGGATAAATGCTCGAACCAAAACCAGGTCGCGAGCAAATAGAAAAATGTTTCGAGCGTGTCCACCACGCCGGGCCAAAAAACGGCGAGCGCGGCAGTCGGGAGCGTTGCGAAAATCAGCGCGGCGAAAAACGCGGCGCGCGCGTTGCGCGTGATCCGGCGCACGAGCGCGAGAATCAAAAATGAATTCGCGAGATGAAGCAGAACGTTGACGAGATGATAGCCGAGCGGATTCGTTCCAAAAATTGTATTGCCGACGCGCCACAACATGCCTTGCACCGGGCGATACCACGCGGTCTGCGCGCCGGGATCGAAATACTTTACAAGATACTCGGACAAATTCAAACGCCCGGCGAGATCGTAAAAAATCCAATCGTCGCCGTAGAAACCGAGCGCGAGCGCGGGAAAATACGCGAGCAAAACCGCCGCGCTAATGATCCCAAATTCGAGCGTAATTTTTTTTCGGTCGTTCATTCCACAATCTGAAACGGCGCAAGCGAAATCGAATCGCGGGTGGGCGCACCGATCACCGGCACGCGTGCGCCGGTCGTCGCGTCGTACAAACCGATTTGAATTTTGTATGCGTTGCCCAGCGGCGCGTCGCCGGGCACATTCAAAACGATCGCGTCCACGACGAGCCGCCGCGTTTCCCATTGCGTCGTCGGCAGTTTGCCCTTGCGCGGCGCGCTATCGGATTGCGCGATCACTTTGCCGTCCGGCGCGAGCAAATGCGCGAACACGGTGTAATCAGTTTCGATCCGATCCGTCGCGCGCCAATACAACATCAGCACAAGCGGCGCGCCGGGTTTGAGCGTCGCGCGCGCGATCTCGAATCCTTCGAGTTGGATCGACGCGGCGAATTGGATCGGCAGATCGGGCGCACTGCGCGTCGCGATATTTTTTTCGACCGGAATTTCGACCGCGCGGCGCGCGGCATCGAACAAGTACACAAACGCGTTTTGATGCGCGCGCAGATTCGCGTAATCGTCCCAGCCGCCGACCGTAACCCCGCGACCATACCGCCCAAAAAACATTCCCGATAATCCGCCGGTGACCGGCGTGATCGGGTCGATAAAATAGAGATGCGTGTCCGGCGGAAACGTCGGATGCGCGCGTTCGATATCGCGGAACGGCACGCGCAATTGGCGCGCCCACTCCGCCGCCGCGATTGCGGAATCGTTCAGCGCGAACGCGTTGCCGAGCGCGAGCAAGGCGAGCGCGCTCGCGGCAGTCGCGCGCAAATTCAAGCGCGCGCGCGCGGAATCGAACAACGCGCCAAGAAAAATCGCGCCGGCGAACAGCGGCAAGTACAAATAGCGATGTTCGAGAAATGGGAACGGCAAAACCGGGATGAGCGTGATCAGCGCGAACACGCAGAGCAACACGAGCGCGCGACTGCGTTTACGAATGATCACGGTCGCGAGCAAAATCAGCGCGAGCGTCGTCCACGCGTAGGTGATGAACGTCCCGGTAACTTCGGGATTGAGATCAATCGAGGGAAAATCGCCCCAGGGGAAAAAGAACAGGACGAGGTATTGCGAAAAAATGTACGCCATCTTTGCGCCGACGTGCCAACCGAACACGCCGACGAATGTGTGCGTGCTTTGGCTCGTGGATTGGATCAGCAAAAAGATGCCGCCGAAAATCGCGAACAGTGCGTACTCGCGCATCAGCCGCGCGAGCACAATCGGTTTGTGCATCAACCACCACTCGATCAAAAATAAAATCGGCGGTAGTGTGATCGCGGTTTGCTTTGCCATCAACGCGAGGACGAACATCGTAACCGCAAGTACGTAACTCTGCCAGGAATTTTTTTCGAGATACGTGATCCAAAACCAAATGCACGCGAGGTACGGCATCGTCGCGAGCGGATCAACAATGCCAACCCAGTTGACGCCGGAAATGTAGACGGTGAAGGTCGCGTAGAAAAACGCGCTCGCGAAGCCGACGCGCCATTTGCGCGTAACGCGCGCGACGAGCGCGTAGAGCAAGAGCGCGTTGATCGCGTGAAAGCCATTATTGACGATGTGATACGCGTTCGGATTATTTCCAAAAATTTGCCACTCGATAAACCATTGAATCGCCTGGAGCGGACGATACCACACCGTCCACACGCGCGGATCGAAAATCGCGACGAGCGCGTTCGACCAATCGGTGCGCCCGGCGCGTTCGACGTAAATCCAATCGTCGAGATAAAAGCCCATTCGCAGATTAGGGTGATAGGAAATCAAAACGATCGCGCCGATAACGAGCGCGCCGATCAGAGGAATTTTGCGCGACATCGGCGCGGAGTATAGCAGAATTTACGCGCGATGACAAAACCGGCAAACGCGGTTATACTTTGCGGGGCAAAGAAAAATCCCAAAAACCAAATTCCAAATTTCAAATCTGAAATTACCGAAAGGAGGCGCGATGGAGGAAAACATTTTTTGGCTGGGGCACGATAGTTTTCGCTTGCGCGGCGAAAAAATTGTTTACATTGATCCGTGGAAACTCGCGGCGGACGCGGAAAAAGCGGACGTGATTTTGGTAACGCACGATCATCGCGATCATTTTTCCAAAGCTGACATCGCAAAAATTTCAAAACCGGATACGGTCATCGTCGCGCCGGAATCGGTCACGAAACAATTGAGCAACGCGATCACGGTCAAGCCGGGCGATGCGATCACGGCGAATGGCATCGCGATCCAGGTTGTGCCGGCGTACAATCCGAACAAGAAATTTCATCCGAAAGCGTCCGGGTTTGTCGGCTATATTGTAACTCTGCGCGGCAAACAGATTTATCACGCGGGCGACACCGATTTGATCTCGGAGATGACGCAGATGCAATGCGACATCGCGCTGTTGCCGGTGAGCGGGACGTACGTAATGACCGCGCTGGAAGCCGCCGAAGCCGCGCACACGCTCAAGCCCGCGCTCGCGATTCCGATGCACTGGGGCGATCCGACCGTCGTCGGCACGCGCGCGGACGCGGACGAATTCAAACGAGTGGCTAAAGTGCCGGTGAAAATTTTGGAGAAATCGAAATAGCGCGCGAAAAAATTATCCGCGAATCACGCGAATCGCGCGAATAAAATTTTCAGTACCGCCGGATTCGACGCTTCAGCGGGTTGCTCGTCCTTACGCACCACCGCGTAAACGCTCGAATCCAGACAATTGCCGAATTTGAAAATCAATAATTGTTCGCGGCGATTCGCGTGATTCGCGGATAAAAAATCTTGCGAAGGTTTTGGCTTCGCAAGATTTTTTTTACGCTTGAGGTGGTTGGGGTTGTTGTGGTGGTTGCGGGCGCGGGCGACGCCGTTGGCGCGCGCGCGTCGCGGCGACCTCGGCTTTGCTCGGTCCGGTGTGGCGGTACATCAGGATCACGCCGCAGACGACCACCAGGATCAACCCGATGATCTGCGCGGTAGCAATCCCGCTAATTAACCAGGCATCGGGGCGTTGAAACTCGGTGAGGAAGCGAACGACGCCGTAAAAAATTCCCCAGAGCAAAAGCAGATCGCCCGCTTTCGCGTTTTGCCAGCGCCGACCAATCAGCAACAACACTCCCGCCGTGATCAACATCGCGAGCGATTCGTAGAGAAACGTCGGATGAAAGCGCGTCGTCTCGACCGGGTACGTCGCGAGATCGGCAAAGAGGGGTAGGCGATGCGCGGCGTCAATCGGCAGACCCCAGGGCAAATCGGTGGGATAGCCGTACAATTCCTGGTTGAAAAAATTGCCCCAGCGTCCAATCGCTTGCCCGATGGCTAAACCCGGCATCGCGATATCGATCAATGTGAGCAAATTTAATTTGGCATAGCGCGCGTACACATACGCGCCGAGTAAACCGCCGGCGACTGCGCCGTAAATGCCCAGCCCGCCCGAACGAAAATTCAAAATCTCAATCGGGTTTTGCATGTAATAATCGAACCCGACATTCGTGCCGCTCGGCGTCGAGATGACGTGATACAACCGCGCGCCGATCACGCCAAGGATCAACACGACGAGCAACGCGTTCCAAACATGATCCACGTCAATGTTGTGGCGTTTGGCTTCGACAGTGCTGAGATACGCACCCGCGAGCGCGCCGACCACAATCAAAATGCCGTACCAATAAATCGGAAAAACATTGCCGTCGGGAAGCGGAATGTTGAATGCAACCGGTGAAGGAAAGAAATTCACTGCCACTCCTTTGTTTTGAAAATTTCGTGGCGATTATACCACAGGTTAGGGAAATGACAAATGACAAATGGGCAAATGACAAATGTGATAAATTATTCGCGTTCGTCCGCGTTACTTTGTCGCCAATTTTTCACCGGCGCGAACGTGCGGCGATGTTCGCGCGATACGCCGCGCGCTTTTAACGCCGCGCGATGTTGCGCGGTGCCGTACCCTTTGTGTTGCGCGAACGCATAACCGGGAATTTGTGCGTCGAGATCGCGCATCAGTTGATCGCGCGTCGTTTTCGCGAGGATGGACGCGCACGCGATTGAAAGCGATTGTTGATCGCCGCGAATGATCGCGTTTTGCGGGAGCACGCGCGCGGGCAAGTTCAGCGCGTCGATCAGCAACGCGTCCGGCGCGATGCCGAGCGCGTCCAACGCGCGCATCATCGCGAGGCGCGTCGCGGGGACGATGCCGAGCGTATCAATTTCGTCGCATGTCGCCAAGCCAGTCGCGCACGCCAGCGCGTGCGCGCGAATCGGCGCGACGAGTTCTTCGCGTTGCGCGGGCGTGAGCAATTTCGAATCGTGCACGCCGGCGAGCGCGCGGCGCGCCACATCGCGCGGCAAAATCACCGCGCCCGCGACGACGGGACCCGCCCACGCGCCGCGCCCCACTTCGTCCAGACCGGCGACGCGCGTTAACTCGCGCGACCAAAATTGTTTTTCAAATTTGAGCGAAGGCACCGGTTCAGCCATTTTGATCCAAACCAATCTCGCGCGCGAGCGCGGTGTAAAACGCGCGCTTGGCGGCAAGTCGTTCGCGCGCCCATTCACGCGTCGGCGCGAAATAAAATTGCGCGATGAACAATTCGTCGCCGTCCACTTTATCGAAACCGTGTTGTGCGATCGTCGCGAATGTGTTGGG
The DNA here is from genome assembly GCA_016223105.1 of Chloroflexota bacterium. Lineage (GTDB taxonomy): Bacteria > Chloroflexota > Anaerolineae > UBA4142 > UBA4142 > JACRPR01. The sequence goes on from JACRPR010000072.1 coordinate 37,992, forward strand.
CTTGTGCGGAAACGCGGGATTGCCCGCGAGAAACATCACGATTTCAAGCGCGCCAACTTTGCCCACCTTGTCCGCGTCCCACAACACGCGCGCGTCGGGCGCGTCATCCGGCAACGCGCCCGGCGCGCGCGAATGATTCGCGACTGCGAAAATCACGCGCGCGATTTTTTCCGGCGGAAATCCGTACGCCGCGAGATTTGCGCGCGCCCACTCGCCCGCGCGCGCGGCGTGATGGTCGCCGATGTGCTGTGGCTTGAAGCGGTCGTGAAGCCAAACCGATGCTAACACAACATCGCGATCACCACCGACCCGATCGAGCAAGCGCAACGCGTCGCGCTCGACCTGGCGAACGTGTTCGAGCCGATAGTTGAAATACGGCGGCGCGCCATCGGGCACGCCGCGCCAAATTACGCGCGCGGCATCGGTCGTGATCGCGATCAAATCGTCGCGCAAACGCGCAAGCCAATCGGTCATTGCATCACTCCTCAAAACAAAATACCGCAAAATTCACTGGCGAGTGAATTTTGCGGTACCGCATCAAAGTAGATTTAGGATTCTGCGGGTGTCGCGGCGGCGTCTGCCGCTGGCGCGGCTTCGACCGTGCGTTTCTCGCGCAAGCGCGCGGCTTTGCCGGTGCGACCGCGCAAATAGTACAACTGCGCGCGGCGAACATGCGTGTGCCCTTGCACTTCGACTTTTTCAACGCGCGGCGATTGAAGCAAGAACGTGCGCTCGACGCCGATGCCGTGCGTCGCGATGCGGCGCACCGTGAAGGATGCGTTCGCGCCGCCTTTGCGAAGGCGCATCACCGTGCCGTGAAAAACCTGCACGCGTTCGCGGTCGCCTTCGACAATGCGCGTGTGCACACGCACACGGTCGCCCGGTTCGAGACGCGGGATATTCGGATTGCGTTCGCGTTTGCCAATTGCGGCTACCAAGTTCATCGTCCACCACCCTCTATGATTTCAAAATTTCGATTTCAAATTTCAGATTGCCAATTTGAGAACGGGCGGGATTATAGCACGGTTGGCAGAATCGCGCAAATTGTAACCCGGTTTCACACGCCCCGAATAAAATGGGCTAGCCATCGAGCAAAATTTTTTCGAGCGTTTCGTATTCGTGCGCGCCGGTTTGTCGCGTGAGATCCACGCGCGTGACGCGCAAAGTGAGATTGATGCAAGTGCCGAGCGGCAGACCCGCGGAAACTTGCGCCGGAAAGCGCGCGAGCAAAATATGCGGAACCCAATCATCGAGCGTCAAACCGCGATTGCTCAATCCGCAGTGCCGCGCGATCCCGGCGAGATCGGAATGAATCGCGCGAAGCGTGGCGTCTTTCTCCAACGTCAACCACAAACTGCCGACATTCACATTCAGCAATTTGTCCGCGCGCACATCGAACGCGCCAAGCGTCGCGCCATAACGCACGAGTTCGGATCGAAACGGTTCCACGTTTGCCAAACCGCTCAAGTACACCAGCGAGCAATGCAACGCGTCCACCGGCACACCGCCGCGTTGCGATGCTTCGAACGCGCGCGTCTCGACCGCGGCGAGCGCGTCGTCGCGATCAAATTTTGCCAACACGAATGCGCGATGTTCATCGGCGGAAAATGGGGCGACGCGAACCGGATCCATTACTTATGCTGATCCTGGTTTTTGCCACGCCGCCGGTTCGGGAAAAAGCGCGTCAAATTCATTGCCGTTGCCACGCCGTTCGCACGACGCGAGATAAACTGCTTTCCACATTTTGAAATGCGCGGTCTCTAAATGCGCGTTGCGCGCCTGCTCGTCGCGATACACTTCAAACAAACTGAAATGCGTCGGCTCGGCTTTGTCGCGAAAAACATCAAACCGAATCACGCCCGGTTCTTGAATCGTGAGGCGCGCGTTTTCCATCGTCGCGGCGAGATATGCTTCGACCTGGTCGGGCTTGATGTAATGGTGCACTTGAAAGATAAACATCGCCCCTCCTTCAGGGTGAGACCGCAAGTTCAACCGGCAATTTTCCCCGCGCACTCGCTTTGCCGGTCAACACCTCCGCGAGCGCGTCGATCATCGGCGGATTCGCGCCATAGATTGCGAGGTACGTCGGCGCGTTTGGAAACGCGAGCAGATCATACGGCGAACGCGTCGCGATCACAATCGTCGGCGCGTTCAGCTTGAGCAACGCGTTCACCAAATCGGCTTGCGCGCGATTTTTCGCGGCGTCGCTTGTCGCGACGATCACCACGCGACCATCTTCCGCGATTTTCAACACGGACGCGATTTCGCTCTGCGTCGGTTGTGCTTTCACTTGCATCGTGGTCGCGCCGAGCAATTTGCCGATCCCAAAATTTCCGGTTTCGATCACAAGCAATTTCGCGTCGAGCTTGAGCGGAACGCGATTCGCGTAATCGCGCACGAGCGTAACCGCTTGGTGCGCGACCGCGCGCGAGATTGCTTTCATTTCCGGTGAACCGACGCGAGAGAGTGCGTCTTTCGACTCCGCTTCGCTCCGCTCAGGACGCGGATTCAAAATTCCGAATTGTTGTTTCGCGCGTAAAATTCGCGCAACGGCTTGATCCAATCGCGTCTGCGAAATCACACCGCGTTGAACGTGATCCAAAAGTTGCGCGTGCACTTGGCGATGCATCGCGTATCCGGTTTGAAACAGCAAAATGTCCGCACCCGCGCGCAACGCGGCGGACGCGGCTTGCGGCGCGGGATAGCCGCTTTTCGCGATTGCGCCCATCGTCAACTCGTCCGTCATCACGAGACCGTCGTAGTGCATTTCGTCGCGCAATAATCCGGTCAACACATTTGGCGAAAGCGTCCCGGCGAGACCTGGTGTCGGATCAATCGCGGGAAACGTGATGTGCGCGGACATTATCCCGGCGACGTTCGCGCGCATCGCGGCTTTGAACGGCACGAACTCGATTGATTCGAGTCGCGCGCGGTCATGCGGCACGGACGATAACGCGACATGCGAATCAACCGCGGTGTCGCCGTGTCCGGGAAAATGTTTTCCAATCGCGATCATCCCCGCGCTTTGCATTGCTTCGATGTACGCGACGCCGTACTCGGCGACGCGCGCGGGATCGGAACTGAACGCGCGCGTGCCGATGATCGGATTGTTCGCGTTGTTGTTCACGTCGAGGTCGGGCGTCAAATCCATATTAAATCCGAGCGCGCGCATCTCCGCGCTGATCGCCTGCGCGATGCGCCGCGCGTTCGCGAGATCGTTCGTCGCGGCGACCGCCATTTGGCTGGGAAATTCGGTGAACCCTTTTTCTTCTTTCAGCCGCGCGACGATGCCGCCCTCCTGATCAATCGTGATCAAGAGCGCGGGATCGCCGTTCGCGCGCATCGCGTTTTGCAAATCCGCATTGAGTTGCGCGACCTGGTTTGGCGATGCGACGTTGCGATCATAAAAAATCACGCCGCCGATGTGCAGTTGCGTGATCCCTTCGCGCAATTCTGGCGTGAGCGTCGTGCCGTCGAAACCGATCAACATCAGTTGACCGATTTTTTGTTCGAGGGAGAGCGAATCGAGAGATTGAGAGAGTGAGCGATTGGGTATTGGCATTGGGGTAATTGGTAAATGGTCAGTGGTAATTGGGGTTGGCGCGGGCGCGCAACGGACGAGCGCGACAAGCCATAGGAAAAATGTAATGATGAAAATAAATTTGTTCATGATGCCGCGCCCAGTCCAAACTACATATTTACACGATCTGGATTCGACGCTTCAGCGGGTTGTTTACCTGCGCGAGCAACCGCGTAAACGCTCGATTCCAAAAGCACAATCAATGATCGCGATCGGTTTAGGTTTCACGCATCACGCATTACGTTTTACGCATTACGTTTTACGCTTCCTCATCGCGCGGTTTCGGCGGGGCTTCACTCACGATGTAAAGCGGACGATTTTTCACCTCGTCGTAAATCCGTCCCAGGTATTCGCCGATGATGCCGAGGAAAATTAATTGCACGCCGCCGAGAAACAGAATCGCGATGATCGAAGTCGCTTCGCCATAAAACGCATTGTTGCCGGAAAGCCGCAGAGCGATGACGACCGGAATGGTAAGGAGCGCGATGCCGGAAATCCAAAAGCCAATCGTCGTCGCGAGTTGAAGCGGGATGTACGAAAAGCCGGTGATCGCGTCGGTCGCGAATTTGAGCATTTTGCGAAACGGATATTGCGTCGTGCCGGCAAAACGTTCCTGGCGCACGTACTGAATCCCGGTTTGTTTGAATCCAACCCACACCGACAAGCCGCGCATAAAGCGATGATGCTCGCGCAATTTTCGCATCGCCAAAACAACCTTGCGATCAATCAAGCGAAAATCGCCGGTGTCCGGCGGAATATCAATCGAAGAAAGTTTGCGAATCAGCCGATAAAAAATCGAAGCGGTGAAAAGTTTGAACCAGGTTTCGCCTTCGCGCTTGGCGCGTTGCGCGTACACCAACTCGAATCCGGTTTTCCATTTCGCGATCATTTCTAAAATCACTTCGGGCGGGTCTTGCAAATCGGAATCTATGATCGCGACGGCATCGCCTTCCGCGTAATCAATCCCGGCGGTGATCGCGATCTGGTGCGAAAAGTTGCGCGAGAAGACGACGCACTTGACGCGCGGATCGTACGCGTGCAGTTCGCGCCCAATCGCCGGCGAACGATCGCGACTGCCGTCAAAAACCAGGACGAGTTCGCACGCGCCGTCAAGTTGATCCATCACCGCGCGCGTGCGGCGATAAAATTCCGGGAGCGTGGCTTCCTCATTAAAGACGGGCGCGACAATGGAGTAACGAGGTCGGTTTGGCATAGGTCGTTTGGAAATTGGAAATTAGAAATTGGAAGTTGGAAGACGTGATACGTGATGCGTGATAATCTCACGCATCACGCATCACGTTTTACGTTTTACGTTTTACGTTTTACGTTTTACGTTTTACGTTTTACGCTTTACGCTTTACGTTTTACTTGATCGTCCAACTTTCCGCGTAGAACGGAATGTATTTGCCTTCGTTCACATCATAGTACGTGAACGGCGGATAGAGCGCATTGCTCAAGACCGCGCCGCTTGCCATGATGTTGTCCGTCGAATAGAGATTGTAATTCGCTTTCGGTGGTTGCACGTACGGGTACGAGGTCTTGAATTCTTTCGCGCGATTCGTCGCGCTCGGTTTGAGTTGACCGCTCAAGAGCTGGCGCGCGACCGGCGAATTGTTCTGATTGTTTTTGTAAATCTTGTCGTCCACCGGCAACCAACCGGTCACCCGCGTCTTGGTGTCAATCGGATCGGTGAGGTAGCGTTCGAACATCATCAAGACGGGCAAACTGTCGTTGAAGAACGATGCGACATCGGCGATGTAGGGTTTTTGTTTTTCCGCGTCAAACCCTTCCGCCATCTTGTCCACCCATTCCTTGATGTTGATCTCTTTGCCATCCGCGGTTTTTTGCTTGAACGGCAAGTTGATGCCGCGTTCGCCTTCGTTGCCTTCGGGATTGTTTTTCCAACCCGCGCTCACCACACCCGGGCGCAAGTTGTAATCGAAGGAAACGTACGGGTGAAAGTACGTAAAGCGGAAACCAATGTCCATCGAAATTTGATACTTGCCGGCTTTGTGGAGGTTGGTGCGTTCGGACGATTGGTACGGCTTGACCGTGATCTTGATGCCGAACTTGGTTAATTGTTGCGCGACGTTTTCGGACGACGCGAGGTATTCGGTGAAATCGGCGGGCACGCTCAATTCAAATTCCAGTTTCTTGCCCTTGTCATCCACCCAAATGCCATCCGCGCCTTTTTTGAAATTGAGCCCAGTCAACAACGCTTCGGCTTTTTTCACATCCGCATCGTACGTGTTGAGTTTGGCAAGTTGCGCGGCGGAAAGCCAGGTCGGCACTGCGGCATCGGTAAAGCCGGCTTCGTACTTGACCGGGCGGCACGCATCGCCGAACGCAACCTTGCAATTTTCAACGCGATCAATCGCGTACGCGAATGCCTGGCGCACTTCTTTTTTGTTCAGCGGATAGACATCGTTGTTAAAGTACATCCCGGGTCCGTTCGTCCCAGGTCCGCCGAGCACGACCATGTGATTGCCGACCGCGCGAATCGCTTGCAAATTCGCGGGGCTGTACGCGTTCGAGGAATAGTCCATATCGTTCGAGAGATACAATGGCATATCCTGAACGGTGTCGCCCCAGTACACGGTAACTTTGTCGAAATCAATCTTGTCCGCGTTGAACCCGGACGCGTTCTTGACCATCGTGAATTGCGCTTCGGTAACTTGTTTCGGATCAATGTTGAACGGACCGTAGACGATCGCGCTCGGCGGGCGGAACGCGTTCATTTCGTCGAGCGTTTTGGTTACGTCCGCGCTTTTGCGGTCAGTGTTATTTTTGCGAAAACCGGCGGCGGCGTCCATCCATTTGCCGTACTGCGCGTACGGACGCGTGACGGTCGCGCGCACAATCGTGTCGAGAATCGCGGGACCGGGGGTTTTGATCGTGAACTCGACGGTCGCGTCATCTTTCGCGACGACATCGTTCAGCGCGTTCCAGGTCGAGCTGGTTTGCATCCACAAAATGTTGTACGTGCCGACGACATCTTTCGAGCTGAACGCGGAGCCGTCGCTCCATTTCATGCCCTTGCGAAGATTGATCGTGATCGTTGTAACGCCGGGCGCGGCGGGTTTAGTTGGCTCTGCCGGTTTCGTGGCAACCGGCGCGGTCGTCGCCGCGGGCTTGGTGGGTTCCGGTGCTTTGGTTGCCGGCACCGCGGTCGGCGGCACCGCCGCCGTTGGTTTCGGCGCGTCGGTCGGTTTAGGCGCGGGCGTCGGCGTTGGCGCGGCGCACGCGACGAGCGCGACAAGCGCGATCAGCAATGTGAGCGCGAGCAAAATCTTTTTCATTTTCTTCTCCTCCGAATTAGTTGGATAGTTGAATTGTTGAATTGTTGGATAGTTGGATAGTTGTTGGTTGAATCACCTCCTTGTGATTTATTTTTTACCGATTCGACCACCGCACGACCAGCGCGATGATCGCGATAAAGCCGATGCCAATTATAAGCGACGTTACGCTAATGACAAATTCTGCCGTGCCGGGCGCGACAAAAAATAGCAAGCCGCCGGACGTGAGTGTAAAAAAAAGCGCGATGCGAAACCATGCCAAGCCAAGTTCTGGGTTCATTGTTGCTGATGCGTGATGCGTGAAAATTATTCACGCATCACGTTTTACGTTTTGCGATTTACCAAGTGACACGCGACACGCGCGCCATTCGCCTCGAGCAATCCCGGCACATTCTGCTCGCACACCGCGCCGATGAATTGCGGACAGCGCGGATGAAACGCGCAACCCGTCGGCAGACGCAAGAGACTCGGCACATCCATACTGCGTAGTTCGATGTGCTTTTTGCGCCGCGTCACTTCGGGGTCGGCTTCCGGGATCGCGGAAAGCAAAACCTGGGTGTACGGATGTTGCGGTCGTTCGACCAGGTCGCGCGCCGGCGCGAGTTCGACGAGTCGTCCCAGGTACATTACGCCGATGCGCCCTTCCCACGCAAAGTATTTCGCGAGCGCGAGATCGTGCGTGATGAACAATACCGCCAGCCCCATCGCGTCTTTGAGTTTCGTCAACGTGTTGAGCAAACTGATCCGAATCGAAACATCCACCATCGAAACGGCTTCGTCCGCGATGATGAACGACGGCGCGACCGTGAGCGCGCGCGCGATCGAAACGCGTTGGCGTTGTCCGCCGGAAAGTTGATGCGGAAATTTTTCGAGGTAATCGTCCGGCGGCGTGAGGTCAACGCGCGCGAGCAATTCGCGCACGCGTTCGCGCGTCGCCGCGTCGCCGCGCGTGAAACCGTGATGGCGCAGTGGCGCGGCGATAATATCGGCAATCGTGTGCGTCGGATTCAGCGAGGCGTACGGATCCTGGTGAATCATTTGCACGCCAAGCCGGTATTGTTTGCGATCATCGCCGCGCAAGTTCGCGATGTTTTGATTGCGAAACAAAATTTCGCCGGACGATACCGGCAAAACGCCCGCGATCATTTTGCCGGTCGTCGTTTTGCCGCATCCCGATTCGCCGACGAGACACACAATCTCGCCTTCGCGAATCGCGAGCGACACATCGTCCACCGCCTTGATCGTTTGGCGTTTGACGGCGAACGTGCGCGTAACGTGGTTGAGGGTGAGAATGGGGTTGGACATTGGATTATGCAAGAACCATCGGCAAGGGTTTTAATTCGCGCCGCAACGGATCCAACGCCAACCCAAGCGATTCAAGCGTGAACGCGCCCAAAAGTTCGCTGTCGCCGGCTTCACCAAAAATCACATCCGCGCCACCAATCCGTTCGCCGTATTTGAAGATCGCAACGCCTTTTTTACGCGCGATGGTTGTGCCATCCGCCAAGCGAAATTTTTCTGTCGTCAACGGTTTGATGCCCAGTTTTTCCAGAATGGGCGTCGGCACGACCGAATAGATCGCGCCCGAGTCAACGAGGAACTCGATGGTTTCAGTTATTTCAGGATTCGCGACATTTGCAACTTGAACACTCAAAACAGCCAGTCCCATTTTTGCCTCTCCCGAAAATAAGTTTGTAGGGCGCGCTTGCGCGTTCTGAACGGCGATGAATCGCCGACTACAAACAATCAATTGTCCTTTCAAAATATAATCGCGGATCAATAGCGATCGTGCTCGGTAGAAAGATCAGGCAAGCCGGAGTGAAAACGTCCGGCGGCGGCAAGCGCGCGGCGTTTGCGTTCCGCGCGATCTAACGCGCCGCGCGCGCGTAACATTTGATCTACCGCTTGGCGAATCAAATCCGCCGGTTTTTTTTTCTGCGCCGCCGCGAGCGATTTCAACGCGCGCGCTTGCGCTTCACTCAGTTCAATTTGAGTTCTGACCATCGTTCCTCCTATTCATGTCGTACGCCAATTCCAACACGCGACGCGATGCCCGCTCGCAATCTCTTCCAGTTCCGGCTCATCGCGTTTGCACCGCGCGTCCGCGCGCGGACAGCGCGGATGAAATTTACACCCGCTTGGCAATTCGATCAAGTCCGGCGGCGAACCTGGGATCGAAGTCAAATCTTCTTTCGCGCCTTGAAGCGTCGGCACCGCGTTGATCAAGCCAATCGTGTACGGATGCGCGGGCGTTTTGAACGTCGTCGTAACATCTGCAAATTCGACGATTTTGCCGGCGTACACCGTCGCGACACGATCGGCGAGTTCGGCGGCGAGCGACAAATCGTGCGAAATAAAAATCAACGAGAAATCGAGTTTGCCGCGCAATTCTTTCAGCACGTCCATAATATTGCGTTGCGTCAGAATGTCGAGCGCGGTCGTCGGCTCATCGAGAATCAAGAGTTGCGGTTCGAGCAGTAAGCCGAGCGCGATCAGCACGCGTTGCCGCATGCCGCCGGACAATTCGTGCGGAAACGATTTCCACACGCGTTCCGGATCGAGCCGGACGAGCGTGAGCAAATGTTCCGCGCGTTCTTTCAGCGCGCGCCCTTGCAAATAGTTATGCGCGCGCGCCGTGTCGCCGAATTGATCCGCGATGCGTAAAACCGGGTTGAGCGAGTTGAGCGCGGATTGAAACACCATCGCGCACTCTTTCCAACGAAACTCGCGGAGGGCTTTGCCCTTCAGCGTGAGCGCGTCAATCGTTTTATTGTCGCGATGATACAGCGCATTGCCCTGCGTGATCTTCGCGGTACTCGGAAGCAATTGCACCACGCCCAAGCCGAGCGTCGTTTTGCCGGAACCGCTTTCGCCGATCAGCGCGAGCGCATCGCCACGCGCAACGTCGAAGGACACGTTGCGAATCGCGCGCACCTTGCCGCGCCGCGCGGCGTATTCGATGGATAAATTTTGAACAGATAAAGTTGGAGGCATAGTTGGATGGTTGGATAGTTGGGTAGTTGGGTAGTTGAATAGTTGCGTGGTTGGAAGAATTATCCAACTATCCAACTATTCAACTATCTAATTTGACAATGTCAGATTAGCCACAGAATCACACAGAAACACACAGAATAAGAAAAAATTTCTGTGAAATTCTGTGTGTTTCTGTGGCAGAAAAAGGAAATCTGACATTGCCAAACTAAACACTTGTGCGTAACCTGGGATTGAAAACTTCTTCGAGCGAACGCGCGAACGAGATGAGCGCGAGTTGAAACAGCACGATCGCGCCAATCGGCGCAATAATGCTCCACGACGCGGCGGCGGTGTACAGCACGCCGCGCCGCTCCGCCGCGGAAATCATCACGCCCCAATTTGCGCCCGAGTACGGCACGATGCCGAGAAAGACCAAACCGGTCTGTTGATAAATCGCGAACGTCATGGTGAAAATCGTCGAGACCGCGATGAACGACATCATATTCGGCAAAATCTCGCGGAAAATAATTTGGCGCGTGCCGAGATCGAGCATCGTCGCGGCTTCGATGTAATCGCGTTTCTTGAGCGACAACACCTGGGCGCGCACCTGACGCGACAAGCCGGGCCAATCCAGGAACGCCATCAAAAGCGAAAGCGTAACGGGATCGTTTAATTTGATGACGGTCGCGATCACCGCGAGCAGAGGAAATTTTGGAATCGTCATCCAGATATTGACGAGTTCCATCAACGCACTATCCACGCGTCCGCCGACGAACGCGCTGAACGCGCCGACCGTTACCGCGAGCAAGGTCGCGATGATGCCGGTCAGAAACGCGGTAATCACAATGTCTTTGCCGCCATTGATCACCTTGCGTAAATTATCCTGTCCTTGAAAATCGGTGCCAAGAAAATGTTTTTCCGACGGACCCTGATTAATGTCCGCGACGTTCGCCGAAGTTTCGGGTTGCCAAATGATCGGACCGACAAACGAGAGCAGGACGATGACGAGCGTCATCACAAAACCGAACAAGCCCATCTTGTTGCGCGCGAGCAGTTTGAATGTTTTGATCGTCTCGCGCGCAAAACCGCCGATCCCATCGCGTAACGCGTTCATCAATTGCCCCCTCCCGCGATGCGGATGCGCGGATCGAGCCAGCCGTACAGAAAATCGGCGATCAAGTTGGAAAAGACGACCGCGAACGTGATGACCAAAAACACGCCTTGCATCACCGGATAATCGCGATTGCCGAGACTATCCGCCAACAAAAATCCGACGCCGCGATACGCAAACAAGCGTTCGAGCAACAGCGAGCCGCCGACTGCGAACCCGATCGAAATCGCGAGCCGCGTGAACAAGGGCAGGGTCGCGTTGCGTCCGACGTACGCGGTGAGGATGCGAAAATCGCTCAAGCCGCGCGCGCGCGCGGCGGTAACGTAATCTTCGCCGAGCGTCGCGATCGTGTTGCTCTTCATAATCAAAATCCACGAGCCAACTGACGCCAGGACATACACGAGCAAAAGCACTTTGACGTGACTGAACGCATCCGCGAAAAATTCGAGCGAAAATTCCGGTTGGATCCCGGGCGATAACGCGCCGCGCATTTCGCTAAACGGAATAATTTTCCACGTTACGCCGAGCAATAAAATTGCGAGCAAGCCGATCAGGTACGGCGACACGGCGTCGAGCGTCGCGGCGATGTTGCTGATCAGATGATCGAACCAGGTGTCGCGCGCGTACGCAATGAGCGCGCCGAGCGCGATGCCGATGATGAACGTGATCGCGAGCGACAAGCCGACGCTGAACAAGGTCCAGGGCAGAACTTGCGCGATCATATCCGCCACGTTGAGCCCGCGCGAGCGGTACGATTTGCCGAAATCGCCGCGCACGACGTTCGCGAGATAATCGAGATATTGCTCGTGCGCCGGCTGATTGAGATCAATGCCCATGAGCGACGCGGCTTGATTGAGCGCTTCGTCCGCGGAGAATCCTTGCGCGGTGAGGTCTTGGATCAAAATGTCCACCGCGTTGCCCGGCATTGCGCGCACCACAAAGAACGTGATCGTCACGACCACCCAAATTGTGAACATTGCTTTGACGATGCGGCGCAGGACATAGTTCGATGTGATGCGTTCGATCCGCGCGAGCAGTGAAAATGTTTGTGGCTGGGTTTGAGAAGTTACTGCCATAAATAACCTCGAAGGTTGTGCGGCAAATTTATAAATTTGCCATACGTTTCCAAAATATCAACTCGCTCACACCTTGTATCACATAATCATCCAATTTGCCAACTTGATGATAACCGAGCCGCGCGTAAAATTTTTGCGCGTCCGTGTTGAAATCGGAAACCAGGAGAAAAATGTCGCGCGCTTGCGCGTGCGTTTCCGCAAACTGCATCAACGCGCGACCGACGCCGCCCGCGCGCGCGTCCGGTCTGATGCCGATCAGTTGGATGTACGCACTCCGGTTGAACGCGCCGCGCGCGACAAGCCACACAAAACCGATCACATCATCCCCGCGCGTCGCGACAAAAATCGTCGCGCCGGTCGCGAGCCCGTCCGCTAAACGCGCGGCGAAACCGGCTTCAGTTACATTGTAACGTTGCCACAACGGTGTCGCCGCGACCCAGCGCGCGATGCCGGGAATGTCGGCGCGCGCAAGCGGGCGGAAGGTGAGTGAGTCGGTCATTTTTTATGGGACGCGGATGAGCGCGGAGGAACGCGGATAAAAAAGAATAATCCGCGTTCGTCCGCGTTTGTCCGCGTCCAATTTACATTCGCAAACGCGGATCGAGCGCGTCGCGCAAACCGTCGCCGAGTAAGTTGAAACCCAGCACACCGAGCATAATCGCCAGCCCCGGCGAAATCGCCATCCACGGCGCGATCTCCATCATCCGCCGGCTCTCGCTCAACATACTGCCCCAGGATGGTTGCGGCGGTTGCGTGCCGAGACCCAGGAACGACAACGCGGCTTCGGTCAACATCGCCCACGAGAGCGCGAGCGAAACCTGGACGATGATCGGCGCGACCATATTCGGTAAAATGTGGCGCGTCAAAATTTGCAAATGATTCGAGCCGACACACCGCGCCGCCGCGACAAATTCCATTTCTTTGATCGCGAGCACGGGACCGCGCGCGACGCGCGCAAAGATCGGCGTGTAGACGACGGCAATCGCGAGAATCGTGTTCGTCGCGCCCGGACCGAGCGCGGCGACAATCGAAAGCGCGAGCAAGATCGCCGGGAACGCGAAAAATAAATCCATCACGCGCATAATCGCATTGTCCGCGATGCCGCCCGCGTAACCGGACAACATTCCAATCGCGGTGCCGATCAATGTCGCCAAGCCAACCGCGAAAAGCGCGATGCGAAGCGAACTCGACGCGCCGTGCATCAAGCGGCTGAGAATGTCGCGCCCAAATTCATCCGTGCCGAAAAGATGGTGCGCGCCCGGCTCTTGCAAACGATCCGCCGCGCGTTGCTCAATCGGCGAGTACGGCGCGAGCACACCGGCAAACACCGCGACGATCAAATAGATCGCGACGAGCAGTAAGCCAATGTTTGCCGCCGGGTAACGGAGGAGGCGCGGGAGTTTTCTTCGCAAAGTTGATTTCATAGCGATGTGGCGCGGGCGGCTCGCCCGCAAACGCGCGGCGGGCGAGCCGCCCGCGGCAGATTACTCGTACCGGATTCGCGGATTCACAAACGCGTACGCGAGATCGGCGAGCAGATTGATGATCACAAAATTGAACGCGATAAAAATCACCGCGCCTTGCACGACCGCGTAATCGCGTTGGCTGATGCCGTTGAGCAACAAGCGCCCGACGCCGGGCAACGCGTACACTTCTTCGACGACAATCGCGCCGCCGAGCAAATAGCCCATCTCGACGCCGACGAGCGTGATCACCGGGATCAACGCGTTCTTCAAACAATGTCCCACGATCACCGCTTGCTCGCGCAAACCTTTGCCGCGCGCGGTGCGCGCGTAATCCTGAAACAATTCTTCGAGCAAGGATGATCGCGTCGCGCGCATCACCGACGCGGAAAACGCGAGACCGAGCGTGATCGCGGGAAATAAAATTTGTTGCAAATTCAAAAGCGGGTTTTGCGTAAACTCGACATAGTTGCCCGAGTTGGGCAAAATTCCAAGATAAAGCGACAAGACCAGGATGATGATCGTGCCGAGCCAAAAATTTGGAAGCGCGAGACCGACGAGCGAAAATAATCGTCCGAACAAATCGAGAAACGAATCGCGTTTGACCGCGGACAAAATTCCAACCGGCAAACCGATCAGCAAACCGACGATCACCGCGCCGAGCGCGAGTTCGAGCGTGAGCGGAAAGCGATTGAGAATTTCGCCCAACACCGGTTGTCCACTGCGAACCGAAAATCCAAAATTGCCTTGCAGTGCGTTCGTGATCCAAATCCAGTACTGTTCCGGCAAAGATTTATCCAAACCAAAATACGCGCGCAGAGACGCGGCTTGCACTTCAGTTAATTTGTATTGCGTGCCGATCATCGCGCTGATCGTGTCGCCGGGAATTAGTCGCATCACCAGAAACACAATGATCGAAATACCAAACAGAGTCGGCACAAGCGCGACGAGACGTTGTAAGATAAAGCGTTGCATAGTTCGAGTGGGTAGTAAACAGTGAACAGTCTACGCACGACTGATCACTGTTTACTGTTTACTGTTGACTGACTATTTGTCGAGCCAGGTTTCGCGCAGGTACGTGTTCGCGCCGTTCGCCAGCGGCACAAAGCCCTTGACGTACGATTGCATCACACGATACTCGTAGCCGACGTACAGCCACACCCAGGGCACGGCGTCCGCAAGTTTCTTTTGAATGTTGTCGTAAATCTCTTTGCGTTTCGCCGGGTCAGCGGTGACGCGACCTTGTTCCAACAACTTGTCAATTTCCGGGTCTTTGTAATTCGCGACCAGGTTCAAGTTGCCGGTGCTGTGCCAATAGCGGAAGAACATGATGTCGGGATCGGGATTGCCACCGTTGAGCGCGACCGTCGCATCGAAATCGCCCTTGAGCCAGCGATCCACATACACGCCCAGCTCGAGCGATTCGATTTCCGATTCGATGCCGATCTTTTTCAATTGCGCTTGAATGTTTTGCGCTTCGGCGAGCGCGGTCGGCGGTTCAGCATTCGCCGCCATAATTTTGAATTTCACGGTTGGATTACCGGCATCCGCCAACAATTTTTTCGCGCGATCCATGTCTTTGGTGTAGCAGAACAAATCTTTTTGCGCGGTGCGATAGAACGGCGGCGTCGCGGGCGAAGTAACTTCACCTTCACCGAGCGACGCGACATCGAGAACTTCTTGACGATCAATCGCGCACGACACGGCTTGGCGCACCTTAACATCTTCGAACATCGCGCGCGACGCGTTCAATTGCAAAACGTGATACGCGAGAGCGGGCGCGCGCGTGATCGTAAGACCGCTTCCGCCTGCGCCGGCGCGAATGCCGACGCGCGGATCGTTGATCAACGCCCAGTCAATCGTTTTCGCGCGCAAGCCGGCGAGAATGCTCGCTTCATCTGGGATTGTGCGGAACTCGATGCCCGCGAGACGCGGTTGACCTGGGATCCAATAATCCTTGTTCGCGTCGAGTTTCAAAATTTTGTCCGGTTGCCAATCCGCGATCTTGAACGCGCCGGTGCCATTCGAAACTTTTGCCGGGTCTTGTCCGCCGCTCACTGCTTTGCGCGAAAGGATCGCGCTGTTGAGCAACGTCATCGACGCGGGCAACGCGCCGTTCGCGGTTTTCAGCGTGAACACGACCGTGCTCGCGTCCGGCGTTTCGATCTTGTCAATCAGCGCGTAATTCGCGCGCGCCGCCGCGCCGGTTTTTTCATCGAGGATGCGCTCGAATGAAAATTTCACATCGTCCGAAGTCATCGCATCGCCGTTGTGAAATTTCACATTCTTGCGAAGCGTCATCGTGAGCGTCTTGCCATCTTCGGACCACTTCCACGATTCGGCGAGATGCGGAACGACTTTCATATCTTTGTCGAGCGTCACGAGCGGATCATAAATCAACTCGAGCACGCGGAACGACGCGAACGCGGTTTGTTTGTGCGGGTCTAGCCCGGTCATATCCGTCGCGCGCGCCGCGAACAGGATGCCGCCGGTTTTCGGCGCGGCAGTCGGCGCGGGCGTAACCGTAACAACTTTTTCGACGACTTTGGTTTGTTCGACGACCGTCGTCGCTTGCACGACGCGCGTTTGTTCGACAACTTTGGTTTGCACGACCGGCGCGGGCGCGGTCGGCGCGGCGCACGCGATCAACATTATCGCGGCAAGCGCGAGCAGAGAAACGATCAGTGTGATTTTGCGTAACATTTTATCTCCTCCTGGAATCCAATCTGAACGATTGACCGAGCAAAGGTCGGGGTAGCCATCCTCCTTTCGATTTTTTATCCGCGAACCCTGGCACTTGCGTTCCCGCCAGGGCAAGTGTAACGCGAATCTCCGCGAATTTTTTATGGGACGTAGATGAACGCAGATGAACGCAGATTTTTTCTTCTTATCCGCGTTCGTCCGCGTTTGTCCGCGTCCCAGAACTACCGATTTCTTCCGCGAGCGGCGCGAGCAATTCCAACTTCCACGGTTCGACGCGCGGCGCGACGGAACACGCGGTACTCAAAATATATCCGCCGCCGATTTTGCCGATGTTAATTCGTTCGCCTGCTTCCGCGATCACTTGATCGCGCGTTTCATAATCGAGCAACGCGACCGAGTTCAAGTTTCCTTTGATGAACAACTTTGCGCCGATGCGTCGTTTCGCTTCTGCGAGTAAAGGATGAGGGATGAAGGATGAAGGATGAAAATTCAGGCGGAGCGTTCATCCTTCACCCGTTCAATACAGCAAGTATTTTTTTCTGATCAGATCAAACCGCGCGAGATCGGCGTCCCACGCGCGCGTGATAGTTTCGATGGAATGATTCGCGATCAACCCTTCGCGCACGCGCACATCGCCGGTGAGCAAATCGAAATGCGGTGGGCGACCTTCCCAACTCGTTTGCAAAAACTCGAATTGATTTGGCGCGAGCGCGCGGCAAGTCGCGATAACATGCAAGCCGGTCGGAATCGCGCGGAACGCGTTGCGGTCGGTGATGTGCAATTGCGCGCCGAAACATTCGACGCCCGCGTGTTTGCTCGAACACGGCGTGAATGCAATCGGACGAAAAATCACGCCGGCGAGTTTCAACGCGTTGAGCGATTCCGCGAGCGCGTAGCCATCGAGAAACGGCGCGCCGACAATTTCAAACGGGAACGGCGTGCCGCGCCCTTCGGAAAGATTTGTGCCTTCGATGAAACACATTCCCGGGTACGGAATCGTCGTCGCGAAATTTGGAATGCCGGGCGATGGCGTAACCCAGGTCAAGCCGGTTTCATCGAACCACATTGCGCGATCCCAGTCGCGCATTTCAATCACGCGCAAATCCGCGTTGATGTTCAACTCGCGATTGTAGAATCGCGCGAGTTCGCCGAGCGTCATTCCGAATCGAATCGGGAGCGCGCCGTGCCCGATGAACGATTGCAAACCTGGGTCGAGCAGTGCGCCTTCGATGATTCTGCCGGTGATTGGATTCGGGCGATCCAAAACGATGAGCGGTTTTTGATTTTCCGCGCAGGATTCGAGCGCGAGTCCGAGTGTCGCGGTGTAGGTGTAAAAGCGCGCGCCGACATCTTGCAGATCGAAAAGCAAAATGTCCACATCCGTGAGCATTGCGCGCGTCGGCTTGCGAATCTTACCATAGAGCGAATAGACCGGCAACCCCGTGCGCGCATCGCGCCCCGATTCGACTGCCGCGCCGTCCGCCGCAGACGCGCTGAATCCGTGTTCGGGTCCGAATAGCGCGACGAGATGCACGCCCGCGTCGCGCAACGCGTCCACGTTCGAACGCAGATCGCGCGTAACGCCGGTTGGGTTCGTGATCAGACCGACGCGTTGGTTACAAAGCACATCCAATTTTTCGGTGAGTAAAATTTCGAGACCGGTTTGAATCATAGTCGAATACTCTTTGGAGTCGAGCGTTTACGCGGTAACTTGACAAAGGAGATTGATCGAGAATTCGCGTCAACGAATCGCTTCGCGCAACGAATAAACGAATCGCGGGCGGTGTCAGCATATTCGTTTATTCGTTCAAAATTCCTAGACGCGGAATTTCCAATGCAACCCGCTAAAGCGTCGAATCCAGAATTGCCAATTACCAATTACCGATTGCCCAACGCGCCGCGCACCGAACCACCCGCCGCGCGCAAACGTCGCCGCGCGTCGTCCGCCGAAACACGCGCGAGCGCGATCACAATCGCGGTCTTCACTTCGCCGTCCGCGCGCGCGAGCAATTGCTCCGCCTCGTCCTCCGCGATGCGCGCCGCGGTCGCGACGATGCGCCGCGCGCGGTCGCGCAGTTTCACATTCGTCGCTTGCACATCCACCATCAAATTGCCGAACGTTTTGCCAAGCCGGATCATTACGCCGGTGCTGAGTTTGTTCAGCACCAATTTTTGCGCGGTGCCGGATTTCATCCGCGTCGAACCGGCGATCACTTCGGGCCCGACGAGCGGCGCGATGTTGATCTGCGCGACATCCTGGATCGGCGCGGGGCGATTGCACGCGACCGAGATCGTCAGCGCGCCGCGCGCGTGCGCTTCGATCAACGCGCCGATCACATACGGCGTGCGCCCGCTCGCCGCGAGCCCGACGACCGAATCGCGCGCGGACACATTCAAATTCGCGAGATCGAGTTTGCCTTGCTCCGCGTCATCCTCCGCGCCTTCAATCGAACGCGTGATCGCCGCGTTGCCGCCCGCGATGATCGCGATCACTTGATCGGGGCGCGTGCTAAATGTCGGCGGCATTTCCGACGCGTCGAGCACACCGAGCCGCCCCGACGTGCCTGCGCCGATGTAAATCAACCGACCACCCGCGCGCATCCGTTCCGCAATCGCGTCCACCGCTTGCGCGATGTGCGGCAGTTCAACCGCAACCGCGTGCGCGACGCGTTGATCTTCCGCGTTGATGCGCCGCAACATTTCGAGCGTGGACAACGTATCAATCTCCGCTGTCGCGGGGTTGTGCGCTTCGGTGAAGTTGGAGGTTGGATGTTCGATGTTGGAAGTTGGACGCGCGCCGGGGGTGATGTTGCCGAGAATGACCGGATGCCGCGCGCCGGTTGCCGCGGGGACATTGCCGGCGCGCTGAAACCAGGTCTCGTGCGCGAGAATCGCGAACGCGAGCGCTTCTTTCGCTTCGCTCGCGACGCCCAGCTCATCAATAGCGATCACGCGCGCGGGCGCGAGCAAATCGCGCAGAATTTGCATCAAGGTTCGATTCAACGCGCCGCCGCCGGAAACGATCACCTCGTCCACGCGCGTCGGCAGAAAATCGCGATACGCTTGCGCGATCGAGTGCGCGGTGAACGCGGTGAGCGTCGCGATAATGTCGTGATCGGAAATGCCGCGCGCTTTTGCGCGCTCCCACACCGGCGCGCCGAATTGCGCGCCGAACAATTCGCGCCCGGTTGTTTTTGGCGGCGATTGTTGCAAGTACGGTTCGTTCATCAACTCGCGCAAGAGTTGATCATTCACGCGACCTTGCGCGGCGAGCGCGCCATCGCGATCAAATGTTTGCGCGCCATTCGTCGCGCGTTGCGTCGCGTAATCAATCAGCATATTGCCGGGACCGGTGTCGAACGCGAATGGCGGTAGGGGCGACGCATGCGTCGCCCCTACCGGCGGCAAATACGTCACATTCCCAATGCCGCCAATGTTCTGCGCGGCGCGCGTCAAAACGGGATGCGCGAACAATATCACGTCGAGGTGCGGCACGAGCGGCGCGCCTTGTCCGCCCGCCGCCATATCGCGCGTGCGAAAATTTGAAATCGTCGTGATGCCAGTGCGCTCCGCGATCACCGCCGGTTCGCCGAGTTGCATTGTGGACGCGTCCTTGCCTTCGGGAATATGCCACAGCGTTTGACCGTGACTGCCGATGAGATCGACCTGGTCCGGTTGCAGTTGCGCGCGCGCGATCACATCGAGCGCGGCGCGCGCGAACGCTTCGCCGAGTTGAAAGTTGAGCGCGCACAAACGATCCACCGTGCCGTGCGCGGGGCGAAAGCACGCGAGAATTTCGTCGCGCAACGCGGGATCGAAATGCGCGTGATGATGCGCGCGCAGTTTCCATTCGAGCGCGGGCGGTGCGCCGGTAATTTCGACGACGACGGCATCAATGCCATCTGCGGATGTGCCTGAAATCATTCCAACGACAAGCATAATTTAATCCTGGGGGTTGGAAGAGTGTCATTCCGAACGAAGTGAGGAATCTCCTGTTCGTCACGCGAGACACTTTGCTTTTCCAACTTCCAACATCTAATTCCCGACTTCCAACGTCGAGTGGAATTTGTAACGGTCGCCGCGATAGATTGAATGAACGTGTTCGATCAAGATGCCTTGGTCGGTATACGTCACGCGTTCCATTTTGAGCACCGGCGCGGGCAAGTCCAATCGCAACAATGTGGCTTGGCGCGCGTCGGCGAGCCCGGCTTCGATCGTTTGTTCCGCGCGCGTGAGTCGAAAACCGTACTCGTGTTCAAGCACCGCGTAAAGCGATTCGGTTGCGAAATCGTGCCGAAGCAAATTTGGAACGCGCGCGTGCGGAATGTGGACGGTTTCAATCGCGAGCGGTATTTTGTCGGCGATGCGGAGACGCGCGAGCAAAACGGTTTCGGAATTGGGGAGAATGTTCAACCGTTGCGCGAGCGCGTCATCCGCGCGCACGATCCGCGCTTTGAGTACGCGCGATGCGGGGTGACTACCGCGCGCTTGGACATCCTGGCTAAAGCCGGAGAGCGTTTTGAGTTCCTGATCAATTTTGGGCGTGTTCGCGAACGTGCCTTTGCCGATGCGACTGTAGATCAAACCTTCGCGCGTGAGATCGAGCAATGCCTGCCGCACGGTCATACGACTGACGCGAAAACGCGCGCACAGATCGCGTTCGGAGGGAAGTTGCTGGTGCGCGCGCAATTTGCCGGCAAGAATGTCGGCACGGAGTGAATCTTTAAGTTGGGCGTACAACGGGAGGGGGTGGTTGCGGTTCAGACGCGCCATTGCGACTCCAATCAACTGGTTATAACCGGTATAGACCAGTTTGGATTATAGCGAATATGTCGGCGCGTGTCAAAAACGAATTTTACAGCCCAAAGCGAATCGCCTTCTCTCTTCGCACGGGAGAAGGCGATTCATTCTTGCGGAAGATGTCTCGTACGCGAATTAGCAATCGTGGCGGAGAGAATGATTCCTATGCTTTCGCTTGCGCTTTCGGATAAACATAGTCTACCATCCACTGCACGCCGAACTTGTCCGTGAAACTTCCATAGTAATCGCCCCAGGGCGCATCGGCGATAGGTTGCTCGATCACGCCGCCCGCGGACAGGGCGTGAAAGATCCGGTCCGCTTCGGCTTTGCTGTCCGGCTGGATTGATATGCGGACATTGTTGCCCGGCATCAATTTTTGCCCAAATGCTTCAAGCGTATCGGACGCCATCAAGACATCCTCTTTGCCGATTGGCAAGCCGATGTGCATAATTTTATTCGCGTGCTCATTGGGAATATTCATCCCTTCCATCGGCATATCCTTGAAGCGGGTCAGCGAGGTGAACTCGCCGCCAAAAACGGACTTGAAAAAGTTGAACACTTGCTCGGTGTTGCCCGCAAAGTTGAGATAGATGTTCAGTTTTGTCATACCGATTATCTCCTTTCGCCCTTGAATGCTTGCTCTAATTTCGCAATGTCGTATTTCTTCATCGGCAAGAACGCTTGGGTCACGCGATCAATTTGTTCTGGAGTGCCGCGGCTCATCATCGCGTCCATCGCGGTGGGAGCAATCTGCCAGGAGAGACCATATTGATCTTTGAGCCAACCACACTGTTCCGCCTCGGCAACCGCAGAGAGTTTTTCCCAGTAATAATCAATTTCATTTTGATTATCACAGCGCACGATGAAAGAGATGGCTTCATTGAAGGCAAAGTTATGTTCGTGGGCACTGTCCATCGCGGCAAACCATTGACCCTCAAGCATGAAATCGGAAAACATGATCGTTCCTTCTTTGTCTGGTTCCTGCCCCTTGCCATAGCGGAGGACATTGCCGGGTTTTACATTCTTAAACACGGAACGATAGAAATGTGCCGCTTCCTCCGCCTTTCCGCATACCTTGCCGACGAACATAAGGAAAGGCGCGATAAAAGCACGTTCCTCGCCGGCAAAGGGACGTTCCGCGTCGGCGGGGTTTGACAAAATCAGTTGCCATGAAAGCCCGTATTTGTCCGCGACCCAGCCAAAGCGATCACTGAACGGATACTTGTCAAGCGGCATCAGCGCGGTGCCGCCGTCGGATAATTTCTCCCACAGTGCGTCGAGATTCTTGCGCGCGGTCTTGTCCCGCGATGAGTCAAAGTTGACGATGAACGACACGGACGGATTGAATTTGAAAAGTGGTCCTGCGCTGATCGCCATAAACGGCTGACCGGCAAGTTCAAACGAAACAATGTCCACATCGCCTGATGGCGTATCGCGCAGTGTCGTGATGTTTGTGATCTTCGAGCCGTTCCCAAAAGCGGAGACATAGAATTCGCCCGCCTCCCGCGCGTGTTTGTCAAACCACAAGTTGGGTGTAATTTTGTGATTGAAGATGGTCATACTTGTTCCTCCTTACTTGACCTCATTTAGATGACTCGTATCACCGCTCCATTGGTAAGTATAGAACATTTGTCCGCTAAAATATACCACGAAAATACGGACGCGTGCATCAAGATTTCGTTTGAAAAAGTAAAAACCCGAAGGGTCTGAGAGACCCTTCGGGTTTTTATTCCATCACAATCCCAGGTACGCCTTGCGCACACTTTCCATCTCGCGCACCTGTTTCGCTTCGCCCTCCGTTTCGATGCGTCCGTTTGCCATCACGTACGCGTAATCACTCACGGCGAGCGCCATTTGCACATTCTGTTCGACCAGGAGCATCGTATATCCTTCGGCTTTCAACTTGCGAATCACTTCGAACAGATTCAACACGAGGAGCGGCGAAAGACCGAGCGAGAGTTCATCGAACATGAGAATCTTGGGCTTGCCCATCAACCCGCGCGCGATCGCGAGCATTTGTTGTTCGCCGCCGGAAAGCGTGCCGGAAACTTGCGCGCGGCGTTCTTTCAAACGCGGCAAAAGTTCAAAGACCCATTCGAGATTTTTTTTGTACTCGCCGCGCGCGCTTCCCGGCGTCGCGCCCATTTCCAAATTTTCTTGCACGGTCATATCGGTAAAGAGTTGGCGACCTTCTGGCACGAGCACCAACCCCATCTGCGCTTTGTCGTGCGGCGAAAGTTTGGTTACGTCGCGGCTATCGAAATGCACACTGCCTTGCATCGCCGGCAGTAAACCCATCACCGTGCGGAGAAGCGTCGTTTTGCCTGCGCCATTCGAGCCGACGAGCGAAGTCAATTTCCCCGGTTGCAATTTCAGCGAAACGCCCCACAGGATTTGCACTTGCCCGTATCCCGATTCAACGTTTTTGATTTCAAGCGTAGCCATTATCCGCCCTCCAGAAATCTTTGCGCGACTTTGGGATCGCCGAGGTACGCTTCGATGACGCGCTCATTCGCCGACACTTCTGCCGGCGTGCCTTCCGCGATTTTCGCGCCGTAATCCAACACGACGACGCGATCCGAAAGATTCATCACCGCGTGCATCAAGTGTTCGATCATCATAATCGTTACACCCTGCCCGCGCACCTTGCGAATCACGGCGACCATCCCGGCGACTTCTTGCTCATTCAATCCGGCAAGCACTTCGTCAAGCAAAATCAAAATCGGTTTTTGCGCGAGCGCGCGCGCGAGCTCGAGCCGTTTCTTTTGCGCGACGTTGAGTTTCGCGGCAAGCATCTCGGCGCGATCCTTCAGTCCGACGAACTCGAGCACTTCGTCCGCGATTTTGGATGCCGCGTCCAAGCCATGTTTTTCGCGACCGAAACACGCGCCGACCGTTACATTTTCGCGCACGGTCAACTCGTTGAGCGGGCGCACGATTTGATGCGTGCGCGACATGCCCATTTGCGCGAGCGCGAACGGCGGCTTGCCGGTCATATCCGCGCCGCGAAAAATGACGCGTCCCTCGGTCGGCGGAAACACGCCGTTGACCGCGTTGAACAAGGTCGTCTTGCCCGCGCCGTTCGGTCCGATCAATCCCAGGATTTCATTTTCTTTGACGGTGAAGGACACTTTGTCGAGCGCGAGCAAACCCCCAAAGCGTCGGCTCACGTTTTGGATTTCGAGAATCATTCCAAATACCTCCGCAGAACCGGCGATTGTTGGCGCAACCAACCGATCACCCCAGCCGTAACGAACAAGACGATGATGAGCAGTAACGCGCCGGAGATAACGAGGTGCGCGTTGCTGAACGTAGGATCGGTGATCAAGAAACCGCGCAAGCGTTCGTACACGAACGCGCCGATGATTGGACCGGTGACCGTGCCGAATCCGCCGAGCATCACCATCACGAGCGCTTCAATCGAACGATGCAGTTCGAACGCGGGACCGGGTTCGATGTTGCCGTTCTTGAAGAAAAAGAGCGCGCCCGCGAGCGCGGGAAAGAACGCCGAGATCGCGTACGTCATTACTTTGGCGCGCGCCGGGTCAATGCCCAATACCATCGCGGTATCCTGGTCTTCGCGAATTGCCATCAACGCCAAACCGAATTTCGATTTCTTGATCATGAAACTCGCGGTGATCGTCAACAGCGCGACCAGGATGATTCCATAGTACGCGAGTTGCGACGCCTCTTTCGCGCCGCCGTACGCATCGTACACCGAAAATTGCAACAGCATCCCCACCGCGCCGCCGAGTTGATCAATGTTGGTCACCAGGGTGCGAAATGCTTCGTTGATGCCGATGGTCGCGAGCGCAAAGTACGCGCCGCGCAAACGCAGAACCGGCATGCCCATCAAAAACGCGATCAGACTCGCGACGCCGCCGCCGATGAGCGCGGCGAGCGCGACGTGCATTTGCAAAGTCTGCACCAGGAAGAAACCGGTGTAACCGCCGATGCCGAAGAAAACAATGTGTCCGAAACTCACATAGCCGGTGTAACCCATAATGATGTTGACGCTAGAGGCGAGTATGATGAGCATCAACAGGACAAAGAGTTCTTCGCGCAACGCCGGCAAGTTCGCGATCATTGGAATTAACGCGACGGCGAGGACAACGAGCAAAACGATCCAGAGCGAGGGACTGGTTAATACTTTCATTTTAGCGCGCTCCCAGGATCCCGTTCGGACGGAACAACAGAATCAAAATGAACACGACGAACTCGAACACCGGCACATAACTGACCGGCATAAAAATCGTCGTGATACTTTCGAGCAAGCCGATGATGATGCCGCCGAGCAGTGCGCCGGTCGGATTGCCCAAGCCGCCGAGCACGACGATCACAAAACTTTTTGTTTCGAGTCCGCCGCCGGAGAGAACGGTGAAACCAAAGAGGGTTGCGAGGAGCGAACCGGCAACCATCGCCAGCACGGTGCCGATGCCGAAACTCAACGCGAGAATCCAGGATGAGTTGATGCCCATCAATTCCGCGGCGGCGCGATTGTTCGCGACCGCGCGAATGGATTTGCCGGTGTGCGTGCGATAGAGGAACGCGTAGAGCGCGCCGGTAACGAGCGAAGCGATCAACACCGCGACGACGCGCGTGCCGAGAACCGTGATCGTGCCGGCGCGAAACGAAGGCAGTTCGAGCGATAGCCCGCGCGGGCTGGTCGTAAACAAAATCGTCAGCGCGCCGATCAGCATCATATTCACGGAGAACGTCGCGAGCAGAGTCGTCAATTCCGGCGCGTTGATGACGCGATGCACCGCGACAAAGTACGTTACGATGCCGGTCACAAGTCCCAGCACAATGACAATCGGCAAAGCAACGTACGGATTAATGCCCAGGTTTTGACTCAACACCAGGACGGCGAACATGCCCATCACGATAAACGGTCCGTGACCGAGATTGATCACTTTCATTACGCCAAAGATCAGCGTGAGCCCCATCGCCATCAAGCCAAAGACAAACCCGAGCGTCAACCCATCAATGGACGAAGCGATCAAGACTTCAAAGTTCATTGTCACCTCTGTAGTTGCATAGTGAAATAGTTCGATAGTGCGATAGTTAAAAACTATCGCACTATCGAACTAGGAAACTATCGCACTATTTGCGAAGTTGTCCGTCCGCCGATTTGGCTTCGAGCGGCCAAACGATGTTCGTGATCAATTTGCCGGCAGAATCTTTCTGCCACTGCATATAAACCATATCGTGCGCGGTCTGCTTGCCGTGCGTCTTGGCATCGGTGCTGAATTTGACGACGCCGTAGAACGTCATCAAGTTCATCTTGTCGAGCGCGGCGACAATTTTCGCGGGATCAACACTGTCCGCATCTTCAATCGCTTTTTGGAGAATCAAACCCTGAGCGTAACCGCCGGCGGAGTGGTACGACGGCGTATCTTTGTATTTCGCGACGTACGCGTCGGTGAACGCTTTGACACTCACACCATAGTAGGGGATGTTCGCGGCTTTGGCGGATTCCGCGCTGTACGTCACTTGGGGTTCCCACTGGCTGGGTCCGATGATGTACTGCGCGGCATCGCCGATATCTTTAAAGGTCGGTTCCGGCGGCGCGACGAGCAAAGAGACAAAGCGCACCGGAATCTTTTTCTCGTAAAGTTGTTTGGCGAAGGTCGTGCCATCGGCAAAGTGACCGCCGCCCAAAATCGCGTCGGGGTTGGTCGCGCTGATCTTGTTGATGAACGGAGAGAAATCGGTCGCGCCGGTATCGTACCCCTCGAACATCACGACGTTCAACCCTTTGCTTTCCGCGTACGGTTTCAGCGCGTTCGCGACCGAGGTCGAGAAGGCATCTTTTTCGTACACGATCGCGATCTTTTTCGCGGTCGGGTCAATCTTCATCAACATATCTGCCGCGCCGGTGAGATAGCGACTCGCGGGCGTGTACAATTGGAACGTGTTCTTGAAACCTTGTTCCATCGTTACATCGTCCGCCGCGCCGGCGGTGATCATCACTTTGCCGTTCTGTTCACCGACGACTGCCGCGGCGCGCGCGAGACCGCTACTGTATGGGCTGAGGAGGAAATCGGCTTTGTCTTCGTTGATGAGTTTGGCGTAGAGCGCTTGCACGCGATCGGTCTTACTCTCATCATCGTAGAATTTCATTTCCGGCATATAGACCGTGCCGTCTTTCAACTTGATGCCGCCGGCTTTCGCCACATCATCAAGCCACAACTGTAAACCTTCGACCTGTTTCTTTGAAGCGACTTGTTGCGCGCCGGTCTGGGATGCGGTGAAACCGATCAAAAGTTTCTTTGCCGCGACGGGTGGTTTAGTCGCGGCGGCGGGCGGCTTGGTTGCTTCAGGCGCTTTGGTCGCGGCGGCGGGCGCAGAAGTCGCGGCGACCGGCGCGGTCGTTGGCGCGGGCGCTTTGGTGGGGGGCGCGGATGTGGGTGCCGCCGTCGGCGCGGCGCACGCGGTCAGGATCAGCGCAGTCAATAGAACGCCGATCCACAACAATCGGGGAAACTTGCTCATCGTCTTCTTCTCCTTTTTCTTTTCGCGCATCTTGGCGATTTTTGGAAATTCATTCCATTGGCACAGGCATTGGGTTGCGAACCCGCGTGTGGCGCAATCATCACCTCGCTGTGATTAAATTTGCAAGGAAGGCAGTGGAGACGAAAGGTTAAAATATCTTAATGCGATTATATCCGCTAGATTCAAATAAATCAAATTCATTACGCCAACAACGCGAATGGCTCTTCAATCAGATTCGCGAGCGCGTCGAGAAATTGCGCGGCGCGCGCGCCATCCACAACACGATGATCGCTCGAAAGCGTGAGCGTCAGCATCGGGCGCACGGCGGGCTGACCCTTGATCGCGATCACGCGCTCCGCGATGCGTCCGACCGCGAGGATCGCGGCTTGCGGCGCGTTGATGATCGCGCTGAACGCGTCCACGTTGTACATTCCCAGGTTCGTCAGCGTGAATGTGCCGCCCGCGATGTCCGCCGGTTTCAACTTGTTCGCGCCCGCGCGTTCCACAATATCTTTGCGGCGCGTCGCGATTTCACCAATCGCAAGCGCGTCCGCGCGATGCACAACCGGCACGATCAAGCCATCCTCAAGCGCGGTCGCGATGCCGATGTTGATCGCGTCGTTGAGTTTGATTGTGTTGTCCATCCAGCTCGCGTTCACGCGCGGATGATCACGCAACGCGATCGCGATCAGCTTGACGAGCAAATCCGTGTACGTCGGTTTGACGCCGGAGCGTTTCGCGATGATCGGCGCGATCCGCGCGCGCAATTCGACGAGCGCGGTCGCGTCCACATCGCGCGTGAGAAAAAAGTGTGGCACGGTTGTCCAACTTGTCGTCATTCGTTCCGCCATCACGCGCCAGACGGTGGAGATGTCAGCATCCTGAGCGGAGCGAAGCGGAGTCGAAGGATGCGGTGATCCGGCGCGAGCAGGGGCGAGGGTGTAAGTCGCCGACATGTTTAACACATCATTCGCGATGATTGCGCCGTCGGGACCAGAGCCGCGCAACGTTGCAAGATCAATGCCGCGTTCACTCGCGAGACGACGCGCTTTGGGTGACGCGGGGACGAGACCCGAAGGGTTTGGCAAACCCTTCGGGTCTTTGTTTAGGTACGCGATCACATCCGCCTTCTCAATTCGTCCGCCGGTCGGCTTCACGCGCGCGAGATCAACGCGATGCTCCTCCGCGATTTTGCGCGCGACCGGCGACGCGCTCAGACCCGAAGGGTTTACAAAACCCTTCGGGTCTTCAACAATCAGCGCGATCGTTTGCCCGACCGGGATCACATCCCCTTCGCGTGCGGTGCCGTTCGAAAGTACACCGCTCGTGGTCGCTTCGATCTCGACGGTAACTTTGTCCGTCTCGATCTCCATAATCGGCTCGCCCTTGATGACCTGGGCACCTTCGCTTTTGAGCCAGCGTAAAATTTTTCCGGTATCCTGCGCCATTTCGAGAGCAGGCATGATGAATTCGGTAGTCATCCAAGTGAGTTCCTTTATTTCCCTTATTTCCCTCATTTCCGTATCGGGAAATGAGGGAAATGAAGGAAATTATCCGCGCACTGCCGCGACCATTTTCTTCACATCCTCACTCGGTTCGGGATCGTGCACGCGCGTTGTCGGCAGAGGACCGGTCGCGGTGTAATAGTGATGACCGGCAACCATCAAATCGTTCGCCGGAAAACGCGTGATGATTTCGTGCCCGGTTTCGGTAACGACAATTTCCTCTTCGATGCGCGCCGCGCTCCAACCATCGGTCGAGGGCCAAAAGGTTTCGAGCGCGAACACCATCCCAGGTTTCAATTCGGTGGGATGCTCGAGCGAGACGAGACGGCTGATCACCGGCTTTTCCCAAATCGCGAGACCGACGCCGTGCCCGTACTGCAACGCGAACGCGGCTTCTTCATTCGCGAATCCAAACTCGGTGGCTTTAGGCCACACGGACGCGACTTCGCCGGTGGTGCGCCCAGGTCGAATCAATTCGATTGCCGCGTCGAGATAATCGCGGCAACGTTTGTACGCGTCCACCATCGCGCGCGACGCGTAGCCAATCGTAAAGCAACGATAGTAGCAAGTGCGATAGCCCATATACGATTGTAATACATCGTAATACACTGGATCGCCGGGGCGCAACATTCGATCCGAAAAAACGTGCGGGTGTGGATTGCAACGTTCGCCGGAAATCGCGTTCACCGCTTCGACGTATTCCGATCCCAGGTCGTACAACACTTTACTCACGATGCCGACCGCTTCGTTCTCGCGCATCCCAGGTTTCATCGCGCGATAGAGTTCGTCGTACGCGGCATCCACTTGCGCGGCGGCGTGCGTGAGAAGCGCGATCTCGTCTACTGTTTTGATCAAGCGCGCGTCGGACATCAATTGTTGACCGTCAACGATTTTTAATCCCTTGTTCTGCAACGCGAACAGAACCGGCACTTCGGCAATGTCCACGCCGACCGGTTCGTTTTCGAGTCCGCGCTCTTTCAACTCGACCCAGATTTTGTTCGCGACATCTTCCGCGCGTCCCATCTCCGGCGACATTGCGCCGCGCAAAAGCGAAATGCCGGGACGCGAGCGTTTTTCGCCGAGCCAGGGCGCGTAGAGTTGATGATGCTTTGCCGCCGAACCAAAATCCCACAGAATCGGCTCGTCGTCCTGCGGCAACAACGTAAAGCGATTCATTTTATCTTGCGCCCAAGTGCCGATGTGCGTCGCGGTGAGATAACGGACATTGTTCATATCGAAACACAACAGCGCACCCATCTCGGATTCTTTCAATAATTTTTTCGCGCGCGCCAATCGTTCGCGGCGCAAGCGATCAAAATCAATGCGCTGTTCCCAATCCACTTGCATTGTGCCGTAGGTTTTGATTGCCATTGTAAACTCCTTATCGTATTTCTGCTTTATGGAAATAGAATGGTTTGCAAACATTCAAGAGTTGTTGAACTTGGTGTGTCGAGACAAAAACAATATCGAGGTGTTCGTGTGTCCCGAACATTGAACTAAAAATTTTCCAGATTTGTTTTGCGATTTCCTCATCAGCACCGGTCGGGACATCCAAACACAAAGCGATGCTGTACGTTTTTGCATCATCGTACGAGACAATAGCGAGAAACGCTGTCTTTATTTTATCATTCTTTTTGAACAAATTGATGAACTTGGTCTTTAATTGGCGTTCTGGAACACCATCTTGCTCACCTAAAAATTGGATTTGTGGAACATTAAAATTGTCTAACGGTGACATTGGATTTTTACTCCTTGACTTTTTCCCACACCAATTGCCCCACTGCTTCCGCGCCGGCAAGGATCAATGGCGACGTTCGCAACGTGAGACGATTGCCGGAAAATTCGTAAAAACGCACCAGGTCAATGCCGACCCAGTTCGGATGCCACGCGCCTTCGATGTGATGCGTTACCGTGTGTTTATCCGCGTCAAGCGTGTACGTGCCAAAGTAACCGAGGTAGCCGCGAAACGCGGTCTGAGTCTCGTGCGGCGCACCACTCAAACGATCGCCGGTCGCAAACAGCGGACGATCACGGCGCATAATTTGCACCGCCATATTTCCATCCGCATCGTAAATAATCCGCCCGGTTGGATTCACGCCGTACATATCAATAACCTCGCCGTTCGCGCGACGATAATCGGCGGAAATCAATTTCCAGGTTCCGATAAATTTATCGTTCGACATTCGCAACTCCAATTGTAATGCGTGATGCGTGATGCGTGATGCGTGAACCTCACGAATCACGCATCACGTTTTACGTTTTACGTTTTACGATTTCCCGCAGAGCATACGCGCCATTTCAAAAACTGTTTGCTCCGTCGGCACCGTTACATCTTCGAGCGTGGGCGAAAATGGCACCGGCACATTCAGTGCACCCATTCGTTTGACCGGCGCGTCGAGATAGTAAAACGCGCCTTCCGCGATGACCGACGCGATTTCGGCGGTGACACCGTACTGCTCGTACCCTTCGTCAATCACAATCGCGCGCGAAGTTTTTTTCGCGGACTCGATACAAGTTTTTTTATCGAGCGGCAACGTCGTGCGCGGATCGATCACCTCCGCGCCGATACCGATTTGCGCGAGCATCTCCGCCGCGCCGAGCGCGACCTGCACCATCGAACTTGTCGCGACGAGCGTGATGTCACTGCCCGCGCGTTTCACATCGGCAACGCCGAACGGAATCGTGTAATCATCCGTCGGTACAACACCTTTCATTTTGAACATCATCTTGTCTTCAAAAAAAACGACCGGGTTGTTATCGCGAATCGCGGTTTTCAGCAAACCCTTGGCATCGTACGGCGTTGATGGAATCGCGACTTTCAACCCAGGAATGTGGCTGACCCACGCGTGCAAACTTTGCGAGTGTTGCGCCGCCGAGCGTCGCGTCGCGCCCATCGTCGTGCGAAACACCATCGGCACATTCAGTTTGCCGCCGGACATGTAATGCACTTTGGCGGCTTGGTTCGCGATTTGATCCATCGCCAGTGTGAGAAAATCGCCGAACATTAAATCCACAACCGGGCGCATCCCGGTCATCGCCGCGCCAACGCCGATGCCGGAAAAACCAGGTTCAGAAATCGGCGTGTCAATCACGCGCGCTGTGCCAAACTCTTCGACCAAGCCGGATAAAACTTTGAACGGCGTTCCCGCTTCGGCGACATCTTCGCCGAAGATGAACACGCGCGCATCGCGCCGCATCTCCTCCGCGAGCGCTTCGCGGATCGCTTCGGCAAACGTGATTTCGCGATCAGACATTGCGTTCTCCAGACAACGGATTTATGGGACGCGGACAAACGCGGATGAACGCGGATAATTTTCTCTTGTCCATGTTTGTCCGTGTTAATCCGCGTCCAATTTTATTTTTACGCATACACATCTTCATCCACCTCGCGCGCATCCGGGAACGGCGCATCGAGCGCGAACGCGACGCCGGCTTCGACTTCCGCGTTCACATCCGCTTCAATGCGTTCAAGCACGCTTGCATCGGTCAGTTTTTGCGCGATAAGACGCGTCGAGAGAATTTTAAGCGGGTCGCGATTCGTCATCCATTCGCGTTCTTCTTCTTTCGCGCGATAGTACGCGCGATTAATGTCGCCGACGTGATGTCCATAATAGCGATACGTGTCGCACTGCAAAAACGCCGGACCTTCACCGCGCCGCGCGCGTTCGACGAGCTTTTGCATCGCCATGAAAACCGCGTGCACATCTTGACCGTCCACGATTTCCGCGCGCATCCCAAACGTTTGCGCGCGCGCGATAAATTCACCGGCGGCAGTTTCGGTGTGATGCGTGTACTCGCCGTACAAATTATTTTCGCAGACGTAAATCACCGGCAATTTCCACAACGCCGCCATGTTCGCAACTTCGTAAAACAATCCTTGCCCCAACGCGCCATCGCCAAAAAAGCATACGGCGACCTGCCCACTGCGCCGCATCTTTGCCGACATTGCCGCGCCCGTCGCGATGCCCATGCTTCCACCGACAATCGCGTTCGCGCCCAGGTTGCCGGAATCTGGGTCGGCGATGTGCATCGAGCCGCCCTTGCCGCGACAATAGCCGGCTTCTTTGCCGAGCAATTCCGCGAACATGCGATCCACGCGCGCGCCTTTCGCGAGACAGTGCCCATGCCCGCGATGTGTGCTGGTGATGTAATCGTCGCGATCGAGTGCCTCGCACACGCCGACGGCAACCGCTTCCTCGCCGGAATACAGATGCGCGAGTCCCGGCATTTTCGCGCTCTTGTACAGTTCGTTCACTTTTTCTTCAAACGCGCGAATCTTTGCCATTTGTTGATACATCTGCAAAGATTGTTCGAGGTCTATGTGTTCGGTCATTCGTTGACTCCAAAACGTAAAGCGTAAAACGTGAAACGTAATTGCGCTTTACGTTTTACGTTTTATTCTACTCCGCTCATTTTCGCTAACGCCCGAAACATCACCGCGAAATCTTCTTTCGCAAACCCCATCCCGCGCGCGGTCGTGAGCATTTCGTTCGTCGCCGCGGTCGTCGGCAGTGGCACGTCGAGTTGGCGACCCAGTTCGAGCGCGAGCAACAAATCTTTTTGCATCATATTCACATCGAACCACGCTTCGTCCGGCAATTTCAAAACGAACGGTCCGCGATATTTCACCATCGGCGAGGCGATCACGCTGTTGAGCAACACTTCAACGGCGGTCGCGCGTTTGATCCCGGCTTTTTCCGCGATCAAAACGCCTTCGCTGAACGCAAGCATTTGCACCGCGAGCGATAAATTCGTCGCGATCTTCATCGTTACCGCGAGCCCGTTCGCGCCGACGTAATTTACTTTCGGACCGATCGCGAGCAGAACCGGTTTTATCTTTTCGAACGTGGCTGGATCGCCCGCGACCATCAGCGACACATTGCCTTGTTCGAGTGTGATGACACTGCCGGAGACCGGACAATCGAGCATTTGCGCGCCGCGCGCCGCGACAGACTTTGCGATTTCGCGCGATGCCGCCGGGCTGACCGTGCTCATATCCACAAAAATTTTCTCGCGCGCTAACCCGGCGAGAATGCCATCATCGCCATTCACGACTGCGCGCAATGCTTCCGTGTTCGTTACCATCGAAAAAATAATTTCGGAGGATTGCGCGACCGCGCGCGGACAATCGCCCCATTTCATTCCGGCATCGAGTAACCACTGCGCTTTTGACTTTGTGCGATTGTAGCCGGTGACGGTGTGTCCCGCGTCGAGCAAACGTTTCGCGATGCGACTGCCCATCACGCCGAGTCCGATAAAACCGAGTTGTGCCATTCTGTCTCCTGGGTTCAGTGAACAGTAAACAGTGAACAGTCAACAGTCCACTGTTCACTGTTTACTGTTTACTGTTCACTGTTTACTGTTGACTATCCTTGCGAACTTGCTTGAGGTGCGCGCGCATCGCGTTACGCGCGGCGTCCGCATCGCGCGCGTAAATCGCTTTGAGAATTTTTTTGTGATGGTGTTGCCCACGCGGCGCGCCGTTGACGCGAAAAATTTTCAGGCGTTGTTCGCGCAACAAATCCATAATGGAGTCGAGCAGAGTGGGGATGATCTGATTCCGGGTTGCGCTGGCGAGCGCGAGGTGAAACGCGAGGTCGGCTTCGATGAATGCGTCCGCGTCATTGAGCGCGCACTCCATCGTTTCGACCGCGACGCGCAAGCGCGCGAGATCGTTCGGGGTCGCGCGTTTCGCGGCGAGCGCGGCGATCTCCGGCTCAAAAATTTCGCGCGCCTCGACGAGATTATCCGGCGATTCGCTCGCGCCGATCTGCATCATCAAGCCGAGCGAGTTGCGCGCCGCGCGCGCGGTGCCGTCGGCGACGAAGGTGCCGCGCCCTTGCTCGCTCGACACCAAGCCCCGGGCGCGCAACGCTTTGACTGCCTCGCGAATCACGGTGCGGCTAACCTTAAACTGATCGCCCAGCGCGCGCTCGGTCGGCAATTGGTCGCCGGGGCGCAGATCACCGTTCAGGATTTGAGATTCGATCCGCGCGACGACTTGCTCATCAAGCCGCGCGGAGTGAAGCGGGGAAAATTTTCGCATCGTGCACATCGGTC